>JBGSQL010000244.1:0-11540 GCA_041738105.1 Rhodobacter sp.
GGGCCGCGCGTGGTCTTTGGGTGCGCGGGCGCACGGCGCTGCGGTTGGCGCTGGCGGCGATTGGCGGGCCACAAGAAGAGGCGACCTCGGTCATCCTTTCGTTGGGGTTGGGGCTGACGGTGCTGGCAGCTGTCGGGCAGATCGACGCCAACTTGCGGGGAGCGATCGCACGCGACCTGCCGGCGCGCGCGCCAGCCTATTTCTTCGTGGACATCCAGAATGACCAGATCGACGGGTTCTTGCGGCGTCTGGCGGACGACCCCGCAGTGTCCAAGGTGGAAAGCGCCCCAATGTTGCGCGGCGTGCTGACCCGGATCAACGGGCGGCCGGCGCGCGAGGTGGCAGGCGAGCATTGGGTGGTGCGCGGCGACCGTGGCGTGACCTATTCCGCCGCGCCGCCGGACGATGCGACAGTCACGGCGGGGGCATGGTGGCCTGCCGATTACACCGGCCCGCCACAGGTTTCCTTTGCGGCCGAAGAGGCGGCAGAGATGGGGCTGAAGCTGGGTGACCGGATCACCGTCAACGTTCTGGGCCGCGACATCGAGGCCGAGATCACAAGTTTTCGCATCGTCGATTTCTCGACTGGCGGCATGGGATTCATCATGTCGATGAACCCGGCCGCATTGGCTGGCGCGCCTCACACTTTCATCTCGACGGTCTATGCCACGCCCGAGGCCGAGGCACCAATCCTGCGCGATCTGGCCAGCGCCTATCCGAACATCACCGCGATCCGGGTGCGCGATGCCATCGACCGTGTGACCGAGGCGCTGACCGCAATCGCGCAGGCAACAGCCTGGGCGGCCGCTGCGACGCTTGTGACGGGCTTCGTCGTGCTGATTGGTGCGGCAGCCGCCGGTGAGCGGGCGCGGGTATATGAGGCGGCGGTTCTCAAGACCCTGGGGGCCACGCGTGCCCGGATCCTGGTCAGCTTTGCATTGCGCTCGGCGCTGTTGGGGGCCGCGGCGGGCGGAGTCGCGATCGTTGCAGGCGGGCTGGCCGGTTGGGGGGTTATGACCTTCGTGATGGAGGGCGACTATGTGTTCGAGCCATGGTCGGCCCTGGCCATCGTGGGTGGCGGCATCCTTGCCACGCTGATCGCGGGATTGGCCTTTGCGCTGCGGCCTTTGGCCGCGCGCCCGGCGCAGGTGCTGCGGGCACAGGACTAGCCCTATCGCCCGGATGGGATTTGACGCCGATCTGCCCGCCGTTACAGTGCGCAGCGCGGCAGATCCGGCCAAAAGGCGAGACCCGCAACGAAACAATGGAGACAGCCGATGACCAAGTTTGATCGCGAGTTGGAAGAGCGATTGATCCGATATGCCGCGATCGACACGCAAAGCGATGAGACATCGGCCACGTCCCCCAGCACCGAGCGGCAACTGGTTTTGTTGAAATTGCTTGCAGAAGAGTTGACCGGACTGGGTGCGCAGGACGTGCAGTTGACGGACTATGGCACGGTGCTGGCGACGATCCCGGCGACCGTCGAGGGCGATCTGCCGGTGATGGGCTGGCTGGCGCATGTCGATACCGCGCCTGCCTACGCCGCAAGCGGGGTCAAGCCGCGCGTTCACCGGGCCTATGACGGCGGGGCGATCACGTTCCCCGATGCACCCGACCTGATCCTGTCGCCCGAACAGTCCCCCTATCTTGCGACCAAACGCGGCTGCGACATCATTACGGCCAGCGGCGCAACCCTGCTGGGCGCAGATGACAAGGCGGGCGTTGCGATCATCATGACGGCCGCGCATCACCTGCTGTCGAACCCGACGGTGCCGCATGGGCCGATCCGGATTGCCTTCACTCCCGATGAAGAGATCGGCCGTGGCATAAACCCGGCGCTTCCCGGTGATCTTGGGGCTGACTTTGCCTACACGATCGACGGGGCGGATATGGGCGAGATCGTCTACGAAAGCTTTTCCGCTGATGGTGCTGTGGTCAAGATTACCGGTGTCTCGATCCATCCCGGCCAGGCCAAGGATACGCTGGTCAATGCCCTGCACCTTGGCGCCAAGATCATCGACACGCTGCCCCATGTCACCCGCACGCCCGAAACAACGGACGGGCGGCAGGGATTCATCCATATCTACGAGATGTCCGGCACGAACGCGGTTGCGGAACTGAAGTTCATCCTGCGGGATTTCGAGCGGGATGGGCTTGAGGCCCTGGGCGTGCTTCTGCGCAAGGTCTGCGAGGCGATCGCGGCGACTGAACCGCGCGCAAGGATCGATTGCACGATCAGGCCGCAATACCGCAACATGCGCTACTGGCTGGAAGATGACATGACGCCGGTCGATCTGGCGCGGGACGCCTGCCGAAAGGCGGGGATCGAGCCGTTCTCGATACCGATCCGGGGCGGAACGGACGGGTCGCGCCTGACGGAAATGGGTGTGCCGACGCCAAACATCTTCACCGGGATGCAGCAGATTCATGGCCCTCTGGAATGGATCAGCGTGCAGGATATGGCGGCTGCCACACGCGTCTGCCTTGCGCTGGCGGAACTTGCAGGCAAGCCGCGAAGCAAGGGCTGAGACTGGCGCGCAGCCCTTGGGTCAAGAGCCACCCTACCCAAGCGCGGCGCAACGCCCTAGTCTGCGGGCATGACCGATCTTTTCGACACCGCAATGCCCTCCGCGCCTGACACGCCGCGCCCGCTGGCCGATCGGCTGCGGCCAAGGGCGTTGTCCGACGTGATCGGGCAGGAACAGGTCTTGTCGCCCGAGGGGCCGCTGGGGGCGATGCTTGCGTCGCACAGTCTGTCTTCGCTGGTTCTCTGGGGACCTCCGGGTGTGGGTAAGACCACCATCGCGCGGCTTCTGGCGGATCAGACCAACCTGACATTCGTCCAGGTGTCCGCGATCTTCACCGGCGTGCCGGAACTGCGCAAGGTGTTCGAGCAGGCACGGATCCGGCGCGCGAACGGCCAGGGGACCTTGCTGTTCGTTGACGAGATCCACCGTTTCAACAAGGCACAGCAGGATGGCTTTCTGCCGCATATGGAAGATGGCACGATCCTTCTTGTCGGGGCCACCACCGAGAACCCGTCGTTCGAGTTGAACGCGGCACTTCTGAGCCGGGCGCAGGTGATCGTGCTGGAGCGTCTGACGCTGAGCGATCTGGAGCGTCTTGCCCAGCGGGCCGAGCAAGAGGTCGGTCGGGCCTTGCCGCTGACCGGCGAAGCGCGTGAGGCGCTGCTGGAGATGGCCGACGGGGACGGGCGGGCCCTGTTGAACCTGATTGAACAGGTCGCGGCCTGGAACCTTGCCAAGCCGCTTGATCGCGACCAGCTGGCGCGGCGTCTGATGCGGCGGGCCGCCAAGTACGACAAGTCGGGCGAAGAGCACTACAACCTGATCTCGGCGCTGCACAAATCGGTGCGCGGATCGGACCCGGATGCGGCGCTCTATTGGTTCTGCCGGATGCTGGAGGGGGGCGAGGATCCGCGCTTTCTGGCGCGTAGGATCACCCGGATGGCGGTCGAGGATATTGGTCTGGCCGATCCGCAGGCGCAGGCCGTCTGCCTGCAGGGCTGGGAGACGTATGAGCGTCTGGGCAGCCCGGAAGGCGAACTCGCCTTGGCGCAGGCAGTGATCTATCTGGCGCTCGCGCCGAAATCCAATGCGGGCTACATGGCCTACAATGCAGCGCGAAAGGCCGCGCGCGATACCGGATCCGAGCCGCCTCCGCTGCACATCCGCAACGCGCCAACGCGGTTGATGAAGGACATCGGCTATGGTGCGGGCTATGCCTACGACCACGACGCAGAGGATGGGTTCTCAGGACAGGACTATTTTCCCGAGGGGATGAAACGGCCGGTCTGGTATCTGCCGCCCGAACGCGGCTTCGAGCGCGATCTGAAAAAGCGGGTCGAATATTTCGCCAGGTTGCGCGCCAAGCGCCAGGGCGGCTGAGCCGCCATCTGGTTGACAAGAAGGATTGTGGGGCACAGAGAGGCGCGCATGTTTGGAACGCTTCTTCAGATTGCCTTGGGCGGCGCGCTTGGTGCCTCTGCGCGCTTTCTTGCCAATCTTGCAGCCGCGCGGTGGCTTGGCACCTCGTTTCCATGGGCGACATTGTTTGTCAACGTGCTCGGCTCGTTCCTGATGGGGGTTCTGTTTGTGGCGCTTGTGGAAAAGGGTGCATCACGTGCTGCACCGTTTCTTATGACAGGGATCCTGGGCGGGTTTACTACGTTTTCGGCCTTTTCCCTTGATGCGATGACCCTGTGGGAACGCGGTGACGCGATGCAGGCTGCCGCCTACGTGGCGGGATCGGTGGGGATCTCGATCCTTGCACTGATGCTGGGTGTAGCGGTGACGCGGGGGGTCTTTGCATGAGCGGGGTTCAATTACTGAAAGTCGCCGAAGACGAGGGCGAGCAGCGCCTGGATCGCTGGTTCAAGCGGCGCTTTCCGCAGATTACGCAAGGGGCTGTGGAAAAGATGTGCCGGACCGGCCAGGTGCGCGTCGATGGTGGCCGCGCGAAAGCGTCCGATCGCATTGCCCCGGGCATGGAGATCCGCGTGCCGCCCCTGCCGGAAAGTGAGGCGCCGAAACACCTGCAGACCCGCATTGCCAAGACCGATGCGCAGATGATGGAAGATGCGGTTCTGTTTAAGGACGAGCATCTGATCGTGCTGAACAAGCCGGCAGGATTGCCCTCGCAGGGCGGTTCGGGGCAGGGCGAGCGGCATGTGGATGGTTTGGCCGAGGCGCTTAAGTTCGGCTACAAGGAAAAGCCGAAGCTGGTGCATCGGCTGGACAAGGACACGTCGGGCGTGCTGCTGCTGGCGCGCACCGATCGGGTGGCACGTGCACTGTCCGAAGCATTGCGGCATCGCGAGGCACGCAAGATCTATTGGGCGGTGGTGGCAGGTGTGCCGCATCCGCGACAGGGCTCGATCAAGTTTGGCCTGGTCAAGGCCCCAGGTCGGGGGCGGGGCGGCGAAGGCGAGAAGATGCTGTGCGTCCATCCTTCGAAACTTGCCGAAACCGAAGGCGCCAAACGCGCGCAAACCGACTACTTCACGCTCTGGTTCCTGGGCAACCGTCTGTCCTGGATGGCGTTGGAGCCGATCACGGGCCGGACCCACCAGCTGCGTGCGCATTTGGCCGAGATCGGGCATCCGATCCTCGGGGATGGCAAGTATGGGGGTGCTGCGTCCGAGAATGCCGGTGACGGCTGGGGGGCGGGAACGGGTGGCGATCTCAGCCGCAAGCTGCATCTGCATGCGCGCAGCCTGACGATCCAGCATCCGATCACCAAGGCGATGATGACCTTCACCGCGCCGCTGCCCGATCACATGGCGCGGACGTGGAAGCTGATGGACTGGAAGGAAACCGATGTGCCGGCGGATCCTTTCGCGGAAATCCGATGAGTGGCTGGGTCGCGAAACGGTTCTGGACCGAAGCGCGCCCCGAGGCGATTGAGGGCGGCTTTACGGTCCGGCTGGATGGTCGCCCGATAAAAACCCCAGGCAAGCAACTGCTGTGCGTACCGACACGTGCGATGGCGGCGGCAATCGCTTCGGAATGGGACGCGCAGACCGGCAGGATCAACCCGGAAACCATGCCGGTCACGCGGGCCGCCAATTCTGCGATCGACAAGGTTCGGGTCCAACGAGATGAGGTCGTGGCCTTGTTGGCCGACTATGGCGGGACCGACCTGCTGTGCTATCGCGCGACGGGCCCGGCGGAGCTGGTAGCGCGCCAGGCCGCGTTATGGGATCCGCTGCTGGAATGGTCTGCCCGTGCCCTGAGTGCACCGTTGCACACCACGTCAGGCATTGTTCCCATTGCCCAGGACGCCACCAGCCTGGCGCGGCTGCACGCCCGCGTGGCCGCATTGGGCGCGTTCGAATTGACTGGATTCCACGACCTTGTGGCCATTTCTGGCTCGCTCGTTCTCGCTCTTGCAGTGATCGACGGGGCAGTATCCTGCGACGAGGCATGGCGACTGTCGCGCATCGACGAGGAGTGGCAGACCAGTCTGTGGGGGGCGGATGAAGACGAGCTGCGTGCCGAGGCGGTGCGTCGCGAAGGCTTCCTTCAGGCCGAGCGATTCTTTCGCCTTTGCGTCTGAACAGGGGTTGCCCCACAGCGCGCAGATGCCCAAAACCTGTGCAAACAGGCCTCTGGTCTAAGGATTTGCCAGATTTTCTCTCTGTTTGGCCAGAAGTCTTGACCTTTCAAATCGCTTCAGACCAAAATCCTCGATACTGAGCGGAACAGTCCGTCAGTTTCGCAGCCCGAATCCACGGGACAAAAAAACCGCCTGAAACCGGGCGGATGATCAGGAAGAGGTAAGAATGAAAAGATCCGTATTCTTCGGCACGCTGGTAGCAGCCGGCGCGCTCGCCGGAATGGCATCTGCCGATACGCTGGCAGATGTGAAGGCCCGCGGCGAGCTGATTTGCGGCACGAATACCGGCCTGACCGGTTTCGCCGCCCCCGACGCAAATGGCGTCTATCAAGGCTTCGACGTGGCCGTGTGCAAGGCGATCGCAGCGGCCATTCTGGGCGATGCGACCAAAGTGCGCTATGTGCCCACCACAGGCGAAACCCGCTTTACCGCCCTCGCCTCCGGCGAGGTCGATCTGCTGGTTCGCAACTCCACCCATACCTTCAGCCGCGACACCGACCTGAAGTTCGACTTCGTCGCGATCAACTACTATGACGGCCAGGGCTTCATGGTGAAGAAGGACCTGGGCGTAAGCTCTGCCAAAGAACTCGATGGCGCGACCGTGTGCATCCAGACCGGCACCACGACCGAACTGAACTTGGCCGACTTCTTCAAGTCCAACAACATCAGCTACACGCCTGTGACCGTCAACGACGACTCCGAGGCACAACGCCAGTATGTCGCGGGCGCCTGCGACGCCTACACGACCGACGCTTCGGGGCTGGCAGCCAGCCGCGCCACGCTGGCCGATGCCGAAAACCATGTGATCCTGCCCGAGATCATCTCGAAAGAGCCGCTCGGCCCGCTTGTCCGCCACGGCGACAACAACTGGGGCGACATCGTGCGCTGGACCTTCTACGCGCTCGTTGCGGCGGAAGAACTGGGGATCACCTCGGCCAATGTGAACGACATTGCGGCCAGCACCACGAACCCCGAGATCAAGCGCCTCTTGGGCACCGAAGGCGATATGGGCGCAATGATCGGCCTGGACGCCGAATGGGCCAAGCGCGCCATCGCCGTCAGCGGCAACTATGGCGAGATCTTTGCAGCCAACATCGGGGAATCGACCCCGATCGGCCTCGCACGTGGCCTGAACGCGCAATGGACCCAAGGCGGGCTGATGTACGCCCCGCCGTTCCGTTGATCTGAACCAACGACGGGCGCGCCGCATATGGCGCGCCCGTCTTCCAATTGGGGCTGCCTGCACCGCACAAGCGTCATGCTTTGCCGGACACCGGGAAAACCCGGGCCAAGTGCAGGATCAGGGGGTTTATGGATGGCCTACGCTGCCGAGGCGCCGAAACAGAGTTTTCGGCTCAGCATGCTCATATACGACACGCGGTTCCGTTCGCTGACCATTCAGGTTGTCGTCTTGATCCTTTTTGGCCTGTTCATGTCCTGGCTGGTCAACAACACGATCCAGAACCTTGCCGCCAAGGACCGGACGTTTGACTACGGTTTTCTGTGGAATCGGGCCGGCTATGACATCAATCAGACCTTGATTCCCTATTCCAACGACAGCACTCACTTTCGGGCGCTGCTGGTTGGACTGGTCAACACGCTTCTGGTCGCGGGCATCGGCTGCTTCTTCGCGACGATCGTCGGCGTGCTCGTCGGCGTGCTGCGACTGTCAAAGAACTGGCTCATTGGCCGGATCATGACGGTTTACGTCGAAGTATTCCGCAACGTGCCGGTCCTGCTTTGGATCCTTTTGTCGTTTGTCATCCTGACAGAAACGACCCCATCACCGCGAGATTTCCGCGTGACCGATGAGATGATCGCGGCAGGCGAGGCGCCGGTCGCCAGCATGTTCCTGAACGGCTCGGTCGCCATCACCAACCGCGGCATGAACATGCCTGCGCCGCTGTTCGAGCGGGGATTGGGCTCGATCGCGCTGGGCGAGTATCAGCTGTCACTGAACCTGCTTGCTGTCCTTGCGGTAGTCGCCGTTTCTGTGTTTTTCAACCGCCGCCTGCTGCATCATGCGAAAGCGGTGCAGGAAGATACCGGCGTGCGGCCCGTTGTCTGGTGGAAGAGCCTGGCAATCCTGTTTGCGCCGATCCTTGCCCTTTTGCTGGCGCTTGGCTTCCACCTTGAATACCCCGAGATCACGCGCTTCAACTTCACCGGCGGCATCGAGGTGCTGCACAGCTTTACGGCGTTGTTGATCGCGCTGGTTCTCTATACCGCAGCCTTTATCGCCGAAATCGTGCGGGCTGGCATCCTTGCAATTTCCAAGGGACAGTCCGAGGCCGCCTTTGCCCTGGGTCTGCGTCCGGGCCGCACGATGAGCCTGATTATCCTGCCGCAGGCCCTGCGGGTCATCATTCCCCCGCTGATCAGCCAGTATCTGAACCTGACCAAGAACACGTCGCTTGCCATCGCGGTCAGCTACATGGACCTGCGTGGAACACTGGGCGGCATCACGCTGAACCAGACCGGGAAGGAACTGGAGTGCATGCTGCTGATGATGGCGATCTACCTGACGATCAGCCTCATCATCTCGTCGCTGATGAACATCTACAACCGATCCGTAAAGCTGAAGGAGCGCTGAGATGACCGACACCGCGCACGCCTTCGTTCGCACGGCCATCCTGCCGCCGCAAGAACCGCCCCTGACGGAAAAGGGAGCGATCAAGTGGATGCGGGAAAACCTGTTTTCGGGGCCACTCAACACGATCATGACACTGTTGGGTCTTTGGATCATCTACAGCCTGTTCGCCGCTGCCCTGCCGTGGTTTCTGAATGGGGTCTGGAATGCCAGTTCGATGGCCGAATGTCGCGCCATCGTCGCTGAACGCGCGGGGGAAGGCGCATCGGGTGCGTGCTGGGCGATGATCCGTGAGCGTTGGCACCAGTTCCTTTTCGGTTTCTATCCCCAGGATCAGTACTGGCGCCCAACACTTGCCTTTGTTCTGCTGTTCGTCGCCATCGCGCCGATCCTGTTCGTCAATCTGCCGCGCAGGATGATCTGGTTCACCCTGATCTATCCGGCTGTCGCGTTCTTCCTGCTCTGGGGAGGGTCCGTGTGGACGCCTGTCGTGGCACTGGCTGGCTTTGTGGTGATGGCACTGGCCTATCGGCTGCTGGTTGACCGGCTTGGCGTCGTGGTTGCGGCAAGCATCGGTGTGCTTCTGGCGCTGGCCTGGTGGATGGCAATCGACGTTCCCGTAACGGCCGCGCTCAAGGCAATGGCCCCGATCGGACTGGACCCGGTGGCGTCGGATCGCTTTGGCGGGTTCCTGCTGTCCATCACCATCGGTGTAACGGCAATTGCCTTCTCGCTGCCGATGGGGATCCTTCTCGCGCTGGGCCGGCAATCGGACATGTTCCTGGTCAAGACCCTGTCAGTGGGTTTCATCGAGTTCATCCGGGGTGTTCCGCTGATCACCCTGCTGTTCACAGCATCGCTGCTGTTGCAGTATTTCCTGCCGCCCAACACCAATTTTGACCTGATCCTGCGGGTGATCATCCTGGTGACGTTCTTTGCCGCGGCCTATATCGCCGAGGTGATCCGGGGTGGGCTGGCGGCATTGCCGCGCGGCCAGTATGAAGCGGCAGACGCGCTTGGCCTCGATTACTGGCGGGCCCAGCGGTTGATCATCATGCCGCAGGCGCTGAAGATCGCAATTCCCGGTATCGTGTCCACCTTTATCGGTCTGTTCAAGGATACGACGCTGGTGGCCTTCGTGGGTCTTCTCGACCCGCTGAAGGGTGTGACCCAGATCGTCCGCGCCGACATCAACTGGAAGGGCATCTACTGGGAGCCCTATCTTTTCGTCGGCGCCATCTTCTTCGTCATCTGCTTCGGCATGTCGCGCTACTCGATGTATCTCGAACAGAAACTCAAGCGCGATCACCGGTAAGGAGCCCCGTTCATGTCCAACACCCAGACAGCCCGTGCCGTCGATCGCAGCCAGATGCAGGTCAGCGATGAAATCGCGATCCAGATCACGCGCATGAACAAATGGTTCGGCACATTCCATGTGCTGCGCGACATTGACCTGACCGTGCAGCGGGGCGAGCGTATCGTCATCGCCGGACCCTCCGGATCAGGCAAGTCGACGCTGATCCGCTGCATCAACCGACTGGAAGAGCACCAGTCTGGTCAGATCATTGTGGATGGCACCGAGCTGACCAACGATATCAAGAACATCGACAAGGTGCGGTCGGAAGTCGGCATGGTGTTTCAGCACTTCAACCTGTTTCCGCACCTTACCATCCTCGAGAACCTGACGCTCGCCCCGATCTGGGTCCGCAAGATCCCCAAGCGCGAGGCGGAAGAAACGGCGATGTATTTCCTCGAGAAGGTGAAGATCCCCGAACAAGCGTTGAAGTACCCAGGCCAGTTGTCGGGGGGCCAGCAGCAGCGCGTGGCGATCGCGCGTTCGCTGTGCATGAAGCCGCGCATCATGCTGTTCGACGAACCGACGAGCGCGCTTGACCCCGAGATGATCAAGGAAGTGCTGGATACGATGATCCAGTTGGCCGAGGAAGGCATGACGATGCTTTGCGTCACGCATGAGATGGGTTTTGCCCGTCAGGTCGCGAACCGGGTGATCTTCATGGATCAAGGCCAGATCGTCGAGCAGAACGAGCCCGAAGAGTTCTTCCTGAACCCGAAGTCGGAACGCACCAAGCTGTTCCTGAGCCAGATCCTCGGCCACTGAGGGGCCACGAATTTTCTGCGAAAATTCAAGCTGGCGCCCGCCCCGGAGCGCGAACGGTCAGGCCACAAGCTCTCGCGGCACGATGAAGTCGAGGGTCGCAGCGGTGCCGAAGGACACGTCGGCCCAAGCGTCCACCGGAAAGTCGGCGACAAGGGTCGCCCCGGTGGGATAGCGCTGGAACTCGGGCGAGATGGGCGCACGGCTGACGAGGCGATGGGCGAATTCGGCGATGCCGGGGTTGTGGCCCACCATCATCACACAATCGCCCGTGGCATGGCGTAGCACGGCCAGCATCACATCGGGGCCGGCATGATAAAGCGCGGGCTTCAGGTCCGCCTCGGGGGCAGCGGGCAGGGCGGCGGCGATCCCGGACCAGGTCTGCCGGGTGCGCAGGCTGTCGGAACACAGCACATGGTCGGGAAGATAGCCGCGCGACGCCAGCCACTGCCCGAGGTCGGCCGAGGCGGTGATGCCGCGGTCGTTCAGCGGACGGGCATGGTCGGTCAGGCGCGGGTCGTCCCAGCTCGACTTGGCGTGGCGCGTCAGGATCAGGCGCTTGGTCATCGGTGAAACTGCCTCATGTGATAGGCCGACTGTTCGGGCATCCTTGCATGGCGGGCCGACAGGGGGCAAGCGCGGCGCACGTCGCAGCCGGTGGTCATGCAGCCCTGCCCGGGCGGAGTGTCGAGC
>JBGSQL010000271.1:0-30652 GCA_041738105.1 Rhodobacter sp.
GTCGATCGTCAGCGTCGTGCCCGCCTCGGCACCGATCGTGGCATCCGCCGCCACCACGCCGCCGCCAGTCCAGCCCAGCGTGACCACACCGGTCAGGCGATTGTTGCCCGCCACGTTGCGCAGCGCGCCTGCCCCGCCGGTGCCGGCGCCGTTCAGATAGAACCGCTCGGCGGTCACGATGTCGCCCGCCAGTTCCAGCGAGCCGGTATTGTCGGTGTAGGTTGCGTCCGCGATGCCCGCCGACACGAAGCCAAGCGCGGCATTGCTGGCTGCGCGCAAGCTGCCCTGGCGCACGAAGGTCGGGCCCCGATAGGTGTTCACCCCCGAGAAGGTCTGCGTCGCGTCGCCCGCTTTCAGGATGCGGCTGCCGGCGTTCGGGTTGATCGAGGTTGCCACACGTCCGCCGGTGATCGTGCCGGCATAGGTGGCGTCAGCGGCCCCGGTGAATTCGAATCCATTGCCCACGACGCTGTTCACGCGCAACTCACCCGTGCCCGACGCGCTGCCAAGGCGAACAAAGCGGTTGTTGCCCTGAACCAGAAGGCCATCGCTTGCCAGCGTTACAGAGAAGGCCGCCGCCGAGGCCATCGAGGCATTGATGTTCAGCCGGGCAGAGTCAGCCGCGCCGATGCCATCGCCCAGCGTGGCGGCAGATCCGGCGGGGATCGCACCGCTGGCCCCATAGCCGACCGTGCCATTGGTGATTAGTGTGGCGCCGGTGTACGTGTTCGTTCCCGTCAGGTTCAGCGTCCCGGAACCGGTCTTGGTCAGCCCCCCGACCCCTGACAGGAACCCGGCATAGGTGAAGGCCTGGGACGATCCCTGGCTCAGCACCAACGTATCGTTCAGCACCGTTGCGGCATTTATCCTGTGCGCCCCCGATCCGATGACATTCAGCGCCGCCTCGCCCAAGCTGGTGTCAAAGGTCAGTTGCTGCGGGCCATTGAGCGTGTAGCTGCGCGATCCGCTGAAAGACAAGGTGCCCAGCGTTACCGGGATGTTCAGCGTGATGGTGCGCGACGTGGTTATTTTCGACCCAAGCGTTGCCGTAGCGTCGACGCCGTTCGGCACCGTCGCCGGCGACCAGTTCGAGGCAGTGCCCCAGTTGCCGTTGGAGTTGACGTTCCAGGTTTGCGCCAGAACCCCACCCGGCCAAGCGAGAAACGCGATCAGAGCCGCCGATCTTGCGACCCGACCTGCTGTCCTGCGAGAGCGGGACATGGCGTTCGCGCCCCCTGCCTTGCTCGATGCTTTCAAACTGGCTTTCAATTCGCGTCTCCTCTCGCCGTCCGGCGCATGCAATTTCCCTGCGCGCCGAAGCGGCCTTGCGTACACATTAACCATTAAATCTGGGCCAGAGCACGACCTCTCCATGTCAGCGATTTGACCCGATCTCGCTGCCGCTTGAACAGCCCAAGACTATACCGCCCTGACACCCACAACCAACGGCCATGGCCCCCTCACTTGCAAGGTAGTTAGTCCGATGTTCCCCTCTGGTCGAACGAGAACTGCCCCTTTGTCGCGCCTTGCCGCGCGCGGGTGACACCCAGGACACAGTTGCACGCCGCGTTGCAAGCAAGGGTTGCTCGCCCCCTGTTCTGTCTCCTTTGGGGCGACCAAGTTGCCTGCCCTGGCCTTGGGCAAATCGAAGATCATTTCCGCCGAGGACGCGGGCGAAATGCGGGGCAGCAGAGGGGCGTGCCGTGCGGCGCACCGATAGGCTGGAGGATCACGCCGAATTCGCGCAGTCCTTGTCCCGCCTCTTGCATCAGATGCAGCTTGTGCGGGGTCGGCGGTGGCGGGGCCGATGTTGGCATGACCTGCCCGGATCGGCGGTATCAGACCGTCACAACAGCCTGAACCCATTGTTCAGGGCGAACTAAGTCTATACAAGAGAGCACAGCGAACCTCTGGCCCGGCTTAAGTCCGATGTCCACCTGGGCTTGAAAGACACCAACCACGAAAATTGATCATGAGCGATCGCAAGGCGACCGAAAGCCACCATTCCAGGATCATTTCCGCCCTGAGGCACTCGATTGTCGATGGGTCGATGGCGCCGGGTCATCAACTGCCGAAAGAGACCGAGCTGGCGGCACAGCACGGCGTCTCTCGCATGACGATGAACAAGGTCCTGACGCAGCTGACCAGTGAAGGCTATCTGGTTCGGCGAAAGCGGAGTGGCACCTTTGTGGCGCGCCCACGAGGGCAAGCGGCCGTGATGGAAATCAACGACATCGAACAAGAGGTTGCAGAGCTTGGCTACGGCTATGCGTGGCGCCTGAACGCGATTGCAACACGGGCACTGACCGACGCAGAGCGGTCGTTGTTGGATATGCCATCCACGGCAGGGGAACGGAAACTTGTGATCGAGGGAGTGCATCTGGCGCGGGGCGAGCCGTTCTGTCTTGAACTGAGGGCGATCAACCTTGAAGCGGTCCCCGACGCTGCAGAACAGGATTTCAGCCGCGTTGTTCCGGGTCAGTGGCTCTTGCGGACGATGCCGTTCAGTGCGGCGAACCATCGGGTGAGGGCCATCAACGTGGCAGAGCGCGATGCGAGGCAACTGGGTGTCACCGTGGGCACCGCCTGCATGGAGATCTTGCGCAAGACCAGGATCGAACAGGCCTGGGTAACCCATGTCCGTCTGCTGTATCCGGGGGCGCTGCATCAGCTGGTCGCGGACTTTGCCCCCAGACTTGGCAGCGCCGCCGGGGCACCTTCCATCGTCAGCCCGCCGTTGTGAACTTTCAGCCGGGCCGGCCCGGGCCGAAGCAGAGGGGCGTGCCCTGACATGAGACTGTCCGATTGACCCAGATGCGCGATAGGGGCACTATTATGTATAGACATATATGCAATCTTTCAGGGGGTTCCGCCAGATGACAGATAAAGCGCCGGACTGGCTGAGGCAGCGTTTCGGGCTGGATGGATGTCAGGTGTTGGTGACAGGGGCCAGCCGGGGGATCGGTCAGACCTTGGCGATCGGTATGGCACAGGCTGGCGCTGATCTGGTGATCACGGCCCGCAAGATCGACTCATTGACTGAGACGGCGGACCGCATCCGCGCGACGGGGCGCAAGGTGGAGTGTGTGGCCTGCGACCAATCCGGGGTCGGAGCGATCCGCGACAGCCTTGCAGGGCTTGGCCTGGTGGATGTTCTGGTCAACAATGCCGGGGTCGAGGATGTTTGCCCCTCGCTGGATGTGAGCGAAGCGCTTTGGGCCAAGATCGTCGATACCAATCTGCGTGGCGCATTTTTCGTGGCTCAAACCGTGGCCAAGGGCATGGCAGAGCAAGGCGGTGGGGCGATCATCAACCTTGCCTCGCTGACCTCTTTCGTGGGCGTGCCGACGGCTGCCCCCTATGGCGCCTCGAAGTCCGGCGTTCTGGGCCTGACGCGGACACTCGCGGCGGAATGGGGCGTAAAGGGCATCAGGGTGAATGCCATCGCGCCGGGCTACTTTCGCACCGGCATGACGGATGTTTTCTATCAGAATACCGCGTGGGTCGAGCGGATGACCGAACAGGTTCCCTTGCGGCGCCTGGGGCGACTGGACGATCTGGTCGGCGCGGCGATCTTCCTGGCGTGTCCGGCCTCGGCCTATGTCACGGGCCATTGTCTGGCGGTGGATGGAGGCTATCTGGCGGCGATCTGAAACGGACAGGTCGGCAGGACCTCGGCCTGCGCGAAAACAAGTATATACAAGTTTGGGAACCGCTGTTTAGATTTCGGTCAGCGGGTGATTCCCGCAAGGGGAACCAAAGATGGCAGCACGTCAGCCACAGGCTTCGACTGGGACCTCTGCCGCCGACGTCGAGTTCGCGGTCCAGGCGAAGAATGTCACGATGGATTTCGGAACAGGAACGCTTGCTGTCGACCGCGCGTCGTTTGATCTTGAGCGCGGCAAGTTCCTGACAATTCTCGGGCCATCCGGTTCCGGCAAGACGACGCTTCTTCGGATGATCGCAGGGTTTCAGAAACCGTCGCATGGCGAGATCACAATCGGCGGCAAACCGGTTGATGCCGCGCCGCCGCATCGGCGTTCGATCGGCATGGTCTTTCAGAAGCTGGCCCTGTTTCCGCACATGACGGCGGCCGGAAACGTGGCCTTTCCCCTGAAGATGCGCCGGTTCGATCCGGCGACGATCCCCGGACGTGTGGCGCAGTTTCTCGACCTGGTGAAGCTGGGCGGCTATGGGGATCGTCGCGTGCACGAACTGTCAGGTGGCCAACAGCAGCGCGTTGCGATTGCCCGCGCGCTTGTCTTTGAGCCGGAACTTCTTCTTTTGGACGAACCGCTTGCCGCGCTGGACCGCAAACTGCGCGAAGAGATGCAGCTGGAATTTCGCCGCATCCAGCGCGAACTGGGCGTGACCACGATCAACGTGACCCATGACCAGCGCGAGGCGTTGGTGGTTTCGGATGACATCATCGTCATGGATGCTGGCAAGATCCAGCAACACGCAAGGCCGGCGGTGCTGTACCGCAATCCGGTCAACACGTTTGTTGCCAGCTTTCTTGGCATGTCCAGCTTCTTTGACGGGGTTGCAACCGCAGATGGCCTGACTTTGGACGGACTGCTGCTGCATGGGTCCCATGTCGGCCAGATTGCCGAGGGAACGCCGGTTCGCGGCGTCATTCGGGCTGAACAGATCCGCATTTCGACTGATCCCGCCCCGCTGGGCGATTGCGATACGCGGCTGGAGGGCTGCGTGCGCGACGTCATCTTTGAAGGTGACAGGCTTTTGTATCTGGTCACTGTTGCGCTGGGTGCGGGGTACGAGTTTCAGATTTACCACCACGATCCGGCGGCCTTTGATGTTTTCGAGATCGGGGCCCGGGTCAGCATCGGCTGGTGCCGGGCTGACATGAAGATTTTCAGATCGGCCCAATGAACGGGCGATACGCGGAAAAACAACCCAACAGGAGGTACGACCAATGAAATACAACTTCACCCGTCGCGGCGTATTGCGGGCCGGTCTGGCCAGCAGTGGTGCGGCCCTGATGACAAGCTTGGCGGGAACGCGCGTTTTCGCAAGCGAGCCGGAAAAGCCCACCGAGATCATCGTGCGCGCCTGGGGCGGCGAGTGGGTCGACGCGCTGAAGCGCGGCGTCTCGGATCCCTTTACGGCAGCCACCGGGATCACCGTGCGCCACGACCTGACCGAAGACAACGAGATCCAGCCAAAGGTCTGGGCTGCCGTCGATCAGGGCCGCGTGCCGCCGATCCATATCAACTGGGACACGACGACAAACGCGACCAAATCGGCTCTGCGCGGTGTGACCGAGGATCTGTCGGACTTGCCGAACCTTGCCGGCACCACCGATCTGGCAAAGCCGGTCGGGCTGGACGGCTTTCCGATCGTCAACACCTATGGCTATGTCTATGTGCTGGCGTTCCGTCCGTCGGCCTTCCCGGACGGCGCGCCGAAATCCTGGAAAGACCTGCTTGACCCCCGCCTGAAAGGGCGTGTCGCATTTTACAATGACGGGATCGGCTTTCATTTCCCGGCACAGGTCGCGGGTGGCGGCAAGCTGGAGGACATCCCGGACAACATGCAGCCCGCTTGGGACTTCATCACCCAGATGAAAGCACAGGCGCCGCTTCTGGGCGAGGATCCCGACTTTACCACCTGGTTCCAGAACGGCGAGATCGACGCCGCGTGCACCATCTCGACCAATGCTTTGGCCGCCAAGCGCAATGGCATCGACTTAGCATGGACCATCCCTGAAGAGGGCTGCAAGTTCGATACCGACGGCCTCTGGATCCCACGCGGCTTACCCGAGAACGAGCTGTATTGGGCCAAGCAATACATCAACTTCGCCATCAGCAAAGAGGCCCAGCAAGTCTGGCTGGACGGATTGGGCCTGCCGGGCGTGGTACCGGGTCTGACCCCGCCTGAAGGCTTGGCGGGCGATCCATCCTATCCGACCACCGAGGAGGAGTTCAAACACCTCATCCGGGTGTCGGCGCGGGTGCAGGTCGAGAATGAAAGCGACTGGTTCAGCAAGTTCAAGGAAATCATGCAGGGCTGAGCTGACCTTGATGCGCCGCTGCACCGCGCAGCGCATCAAACCCTTTTCAAACTTGCGATCCTGACCGCCCGAAGCGGTCAGGGCATCCTTGATTGGCCGGAATTCCTGACATGTCCAAGGGACAAGACGCCCAAAGCTTTCGCTATCCGTTGCGCTGGCGGGTCATGGATCTGCTGGAGGCAAGCCTTGATCGCCTCTGGCCCCGCCGGTTTGCCAGGTTCACCGGATGGCTGCTGATCCTTCCGGCCGTTTTGCTGGTGGGTCTTCTGGTGATCGGGCTGTTCCAGATCGCGGAAAGCTCGTTGCACACGCTGGACAGATCCACCTTCCGGCTGTCCGAGGCGTATACGACGCAGAACTACCAGACCGTGCTGGAAAGCGCGACATATGGCAGGGTCATCCTGCGGTCGGTTCTGGCGTCGGCGCTGACGGTGGTGTTCACGCTGCTTCTGGCTTTTCCGTTTTCCTATATCCTGGTGCGGACCCCAAGTGCCGTGGTGCGCAAGAGCCTGCTTGTCGTGCTGTTCCTGCCCTTCTTCATCGGTCAGGTGGTGCGGGCCTATGGGCTGTTGATCATCCTTGGCACCAACGGGTTGATCAATCAGGGCTTCGGTCTTGTCGGTATCGAGCCGATCCGGCTGTTGTTCAACTTTCCGGCCGTGGTCTTTGGCGAGGTGCAGTACATGCTGCCCTTTGCCGTGCTGATGCTGGCCCCTGCGCTGACCGCGATCCCGCAGGAAACCGAAACGGCGGCAAGCTCGCTTGGTGCAAACTGGGTGCGGTCGCTGTGGCATGTCACCTTGCCGATGGCGAAACCTGGCATCGTGGGGGCCGCGCTGGTTGTTGGCACACTGACCCTGACCGATTTCGCCATCCCGGCCATGCTGGGCGGCGGTTCGCAGGATTTCATTGCCAACGCGATCTATGACCAGTTTTTCCGCACTGCGGATCAAGGACTTGGCGCCGCCCTTGCCTTGACGCTGGTTGCAATCGGCTCGGTCTTTGCCGGCGTTGTGATCGCTGCGTTCGGGGCCGGAACGCTGGGGATGGGGGGCGAGAAATGATCAGTGCCACCCAGAAACTCGTCTTCTGGTCGCTGGTCGGGTTTTCCATCCTGATCCTGTCGCTGCCGACGATCATCGTCGTGGGGGCGTCCTTTACCGCTGGAAACATCATCTCGTTCCCGCCGGACGGGTTCTCGGTGAAATGGTATGAAAAGATCGCACTCGCGCGGGATCTTAGACAGGCTTTCGGGCGGTCCTTGATCGTTTCGTTCATCTGTCTGGCGGTGTCCGTGCCGGTCGGCACGCTGGCGGGTATTGCCCTGACGCGCTATCGGCTGCGCTTTGCCGGCGCCTTGCAGGTTTACCTTCTGCTGCCCTTCACCATCCCGCTGATCGGGTCAGGCATCGGCATGATGCTGGTGTTCGGCAGTTGGGGTTTTCTGGGCAGCTTGTGGCCGGTGGGCGTTGCCTGCGCCGTCATCAACCTGCCGTTCATCATCTGGTCCGTCGCTTCGTCGGCCGCTGTCCTGGACCGCGATCTGGAGTTGGCGGCGGCCAATTGCGGGGCAGGACGCATCGAGACGTTCCTGCACGTCACCCTTCCCAGTGTCATGCCGGGGGTCATCACCGGCGGGCTTTTGATGTTCGTGCTGGCGATGACGGAATTCCTTGTCAGCCTGCTGCTGACCGACTCGCGCACCGTGACCTTGCCTGTGCAGATCTACAACAACGTCCGCTCGATCATCACGCCGGATCTGGCCGCCGTGTCTTCGGTTTTCGTGGTGATCGCGCTGCTGGCCGTCTGGCTGCTGGACCGGCTTGTGGGCCTTGAAATCTTCCTGAAATCCAAATGACCTCCGCCCCCGGCCGGAGCCCCTGAAAGGAACCATCATGACTGACGTGAACGTGAAACGCCTTAGGGGCCTTTCGGCGGCGGATCGGGCCGATCTGGTGAAACGGTCGGAGGCGGATCTGACGTTTTTCCTGAACAAGGTGGAGCCGATCATCGAGGCCGTGCGGACCGAGGGCGATGCGGCGCTTGTGCGGTTCGGTCGTGAACTGGACAAGGCCGAGGGGCTGACGGCAGCGACGCTGAAAGTCTCGGAGGCCGAGTTTGACGCAGCCTTCAAGGTGGTCGATCCCAAGGTGATCGAGGCGATCCGTTTCGGTATCGAGAACATCCGCAGCTTTCACGTGGCGCAGCGCCCCGAGACGATGACGCTGAAGGAAATCCGCCCCGGCGCGTTCGCGGGTGATCGCTTTTTGCCGATCTCTTCGGTCGCGCTTTATGTGCCACGCGGCAAGGGATCCTTCCCGTCGGTGACGATGATGACCTCGGTGCCAGGGGTGGTGGCGGGGGTGCCGAACCTGGCCATCGTCACACCACCGGGCCCCGATGGAAAGGTTGACGCCGCCACCCTGGTTGCCGCGCGGATTGCCGGGGTCGAGACGGTCTACAAGGTCGGCGGCGCACAGGCGGTGGCGGCGGTGGCCTTTGGCACTGAAACCGTGCGCAAGGCCCACAAGATCGTCGGCCCGGGCAGCCCCTGGGTGGTGGCGGCCAAGCGGCTGCTGGCAGGGGTGATCAATCCGGGACTGCCCGCCGGTCCGTCGGAATGTGTGGTTCTGGCCGATGATACCGTGCACGGCGGTCTTGCCGCGATGGACCTGCTGATCGAGGCCGAGCATGGCCCCGACAGCTCTGCCTGGCTGGTGACCGACAGCGAGCGTCTGATCGAAGAGGCGTTGGCCGCCTTGCCCGGTCTTTGGGCGCAAATGGACCCTCTGCGCGTCGAGTTCTCAAAAAAGGTGCTGGGCGGGCCGTCAGGCGGGATCGTGCTGGCCGAAAGCATGGCTGACGCCATTGCATTTGTGAACGAATATGCACCTGAACATCTGGAGATTCTGTCCACCAAGCCGTTCGACTATCTGGGCGAGATCACCGAGGCGGCCGAGATCCTGATGGGCCCCCATACGCCAGTTTCGATTGGCAATTTCGCGCTTGGGCCGAATGCGGTGTTGCCGACATCCAAGGGGGCCAACACCTATGGCCCGCTGTCGGTGACCGACTTCATCCGTCGCAGCTCGATCGGCTATGTCACGGCCAAGGGCTATCCGCAGATGGCGGCGTCGGCCAAGGTTCTGGCCGATTACGAGGGCTTTTCCTCGCACGCCAATGCCGTCAGCGCGTTGCGCGATCAATACCTGAAGGGATGAGGCCGATGCGGGCCGTGCATCTTTATGCCAAGGGCGATCTGCGGGTGGAGTCCATCGCCGCGCCGCAGCCGCCTGTTGCGGGCGAGGTCACACTCGCGGTTGCGGCGGCGGGGATTTGCGGGTCGGATCTGCACAATTTCGCAACGGGTGCCTGGATCAGCCGATCACCCTCGGTCGCGGGGCATGAGTTTACCGGCACCGTTACCGCCGTGGGCGCGGGTGTCACGCATGTGGCCTTGGGGGACAAGGTGGTGGTGGACAGCCGTTGTCTCTGCGGCACCTGTCCGGCCTGCCGGGACGGGCGGGGCCAGGTTTGCGAACGCCTGGGGTTCGTGGGCGAGGCGATTGACGGCGGCTTTGCCGAGGCCGTCACCCTGCCCGCCCGCAACGTGCTGCGCGCGGACGATCGCGTGCCGGATCGCCATCTGGCGATGGCAGAGCCCTTGGCCGTCGCGCTGCATACCCTCCGCCGTCTGGCCTTGCCGAAAGGGGCGCCGGTCCTTGTCACCGGCTGCGGGCCGATTGGCGGGCTGGTGGCGCTGTTGGCCAGCCGCGATGGCCATGCCGTCACCGTGGTGGACCGGAACGCGGCCCGTGCGGCACTGGTGGCAGAGGCGACAGGCGGGAAGGTTGCACAAGCCGGCGCCTTTCCACCCTTCCGTCATGCGATCGACACCACCGGCCACGCACAGGTGATCGCCGCCCTTGTCGATGCGATTGACGGCTGCGGCACGCCGGCCCTGGTGGGTATCGGGAGCAGCGGCCCGGTGATTGACCCGGTCAAACTGGTGAAGCGCGAGATCACGTTGATCGGCTGCCACGCCTTTGGCGATGAGCTGGCCGAGGTGAACACCCGGCTTGCCGATCTTTCCCCCATGCTGGATGCCTTCATTGCCGAAGAGATCCCGCTCGAGGCCGTGCCCGATGCCTATGCCCGCCATCTGGCCGGACAGGTTGCGGGTCTCAAATCCATCATCCTGTGCAAGCAACAGTGAAATGAACCCGCAATCCTCGCGCACCGCCGAAATCCGGGCCGTCGCACGTCACGACCGCGCAGGCGCCGAGGCCCTGCTGGAAGCCTTTATCGCGGGGCTGTTCGATATTGCGGTGTCGAACCTGAAGATCAACCTCGACCAGTATTCGCTTAACTCGCTGAACGGGTTCTTCCGGTCAGGGGCGCAGGAGTTCTTTTTCAAGTTCCATCAGGAAGAGGGCGAAGACCAGATGCGCGGCGAGTATTACCGCGCCGATATTCTGGCGCGCGCCGGGCTGCCGGTGGATCAGCCGGTCCACATCTCGACCCTGCCGGGCGAGCAACTGCTGGTTTACAAGCGTCGTTCTGATCCACGCTTTTCCGATGTGCTGCTGGAGCTTGACGACACTGGCGACCCCACCGCCATTGCCCGCGCCGGTGCGGCCGAGGCGGACCTGAACGACCATATCCTGTCTTGCGCCATCGACAGCTTGCAGCCAGTCACGCCCGAAGACTCGGCCAACGAGCCAATCCACCGGTTGTTTTACGAAAGGCTGATCGACCAGCCTGGGGGCGAGTATCCGGGCGGGCGGCTGGCGCGGTTCTATGTGGGCCGTCGGTTTGCCTTTCCAGGTGGCCTGTCGCTGATCTGGGCGGACATTCACGATGCCCGCCCCATCATCAACGGCGTTGCGCACGGCCGCAGTCTTGGTGCCATGTTCGATCTGGCCCATAGCCGCTTTGCCCCGGAAAGCCTTGCCGATGCGGGCGGGATCGTGGCGCATGGCGATGCCCACAACGCGAATGTCTGGTATGAACGTGGCGCGGCGACCGACCGTCTGGCGTTTTTCGACCCGGCCTTCGCAGGCGACAAGGTGCCTTCGCTGCTGGCCGAGGTGAAATCGACCTTTCACAACATCTTCGCCCATCCGTTCTGGCTGTATGATCCCGACATCGCCTCGGACCGCTTTGACGCCACGGTCCGTCTGGTCGGCAACTGCCTGCATATCGACACCGACTGGGCGCCATCGGCCGTGCGAAAGGCACTGCTTGAGACCAAGGCGCAGCACTTCTGGAAACCGTGGCTTGCGCATCTGAAGCGCCAAGGCCTGTTGCCCGACGACTGGGAGGACGTGATCCGGATCGGTCTTTTCCTTTCGCCGACCCTGGTGATGAACCTGAATGCCGGCGAGGGCGCAGAGCGGCACAACCCGATATCTTCCGCCATCGGTCTGGCGGTGGCGCTGGCAGCGGGTTCGGCGCCCGTGGTGGGGCGCGACATGTTCAGCGACTTTTTCGACCGGATCCGCCCGTGAGGTTCGTGGATGACCACAGGCTCGACTGGCATGGTCACGCGGCGGCGCCATAAGCGGCAAGCGCCTGTGCCGTGCCCTTCGACCAGACAAGCGTGAGCCAGCGGTCGAACGCGTCGGCAAAACGCGGCTCGCTGGCGAGATCGCCGTAGAACTGGCGTTGCTCGATCCAGGCGCACGGACGGTCACGCGCGTCAATCGCCACGGCCTTCAGGCTGTTCCAGTGCGGATCGTTCGGTTCGATGGCCGATCCATCCTCGCGCGTGCCTGCACACATGCGGGCCCAAAGCGCCTCGACCAGGGCAAGCCCGTCGATCGGCGCACCGGTGGCCAGCCCCGCCCGCACGATGGGCAGCACAAAGCCCGTGTGCCGGGACGAGCCGTCGAACGCAACGCGGCGTGTCGTGTCAACGATCGCCGGATTGGAAAAACGGCGGGACACAAGATCGACATAGGCGGCAGGCGTCATACCCGGCACGGGTTTCACATGCGGCGCAATCTCTTGTTGCTGGATCTTTTGGAAGAAGGCGTGGATCAGGGGATGATTCATGCACTCTGAGATGGTCTCGATTCCCAGAATCTCGCCCGGGTTGGCGATCACCTGGTGGCCGGCGTTCAGGATGCGGATCTTCATCGCCTCATAGTCGTGCACATTCGCCGAAAACGTCGCGCCTACGCGATCCCAGTCTGGGCGCCCGGCGCAGAAATCATCCTGCATCACCCATTGGCGGAAATTCTCGTGCGTAACTGGAACCCTGTCGTCGATCCCGAACGAGTGTGCCAGCGCGATCTCTTTGCTGCCGGTCGCGGGCACGATGCAGTCGACCATCGAATTGGGGAAACTGCACATGCTGTCGATCCAGTCTGCCAGGTCCGGATCCGACAGCCGCGCCAGCGAGACCACGGTTTGCCGCAGGATCGCGCCGTTGCCCTGAAGATTGTCGCAACTCTGCCCGGTGAACGGCCCGCCCCCGCGGTCGCGCCGCCGCTTCAGTGCGGCCACCATCGCCCCGAATGCCGTGCGCGGGCGCTCGGGGTTGGCGGCATCATGGAGAATGTCGGGATGGCCGGCGTCGAACCCCCCACTGGCGGGATCAATGTAGTATCCCCCCTCGGTCACGGTCAACGCGACGATCCGGATCGCGGGATCGGACATCTGGGCGACAAGGGCGGCATTGCCCTCGTCGACCGGAACATACCCGATCATCGCGCCCGTGACCTCGGCCGACATGCCCTCGGGGTCCAACTCGATCAGGGTCGTCAGACAATCCTGCGCAAGCATTTTCTCACGTTGGGACTTGTCGGAAGGTCGCACGCCTGCGCCGATGATTGCCCAATCGTGGCAGAGACCCATTTCGAACAGCCGGTGCAGATACCAGGCCTGATGCGCCCGGTGAAAGTTTCCAAGACCGATATGCACGATCCCTGGCGTCAGCGCGCCACGGTCGTAGTGCGGGCACCGGATATTTGCCGGAAGCGTGCCAAGTGTCGCGTTCGACAGGCGTATCAACTCATCCATTGGCCACCATCCACGTTGTAGGTCTGGGCCACTATGTACTCGGCCTCGTCACTGGCCAGAAAGACGGCCATCCCGGCAAGATCCTCGGCGGTGCCCATCCGGCCATAAGGCACGGCTGCGCCCACCTCTCGTTTCTTCTGGCCTGGGGCCTTGTTCTCGTACCTGGCGAAAAAGGCATCGACACCGTCCCAGTGTTCGCCATCAACCACGCCAGGGGCGATGGCGTTCACATTGATCCGGTGCTTGATCAGATCGAGACCGGCCGATTGAGTCAGGCTGATCACTGCGGCCTTCGTCGCGCAATAGACGGCCACCAGACCCTCGCCACGCCGCCCCGCCTGGCTGGCCATGTTGATGATCCGTCCGCCACCGCCCCGTTCGATCATGTGCCGCGCGACGGCTTGCAACGTGAAAAGCGTGCCGGCCACGTTGATGTCGAACGCCCGCTGATACTGCTCTCGCGTGATTTCGACGATCGGGGCGGCGGTGAAGATCGCGGCGTTGTTGATCAGGATGTCGATCCGGCCAAGGCCGGCGACTGTCGCGGCCACGGCCTGATCAATGCTGTCCTGCCGCGTGACGTCCATCTCGACGGCGATGGCCGCCGGACCAAGATCCTTGGCGGCGTTTCGGGCGCGGGCGATGTCGATGTCCGCGATGGCCACGCGGGCGCCCTCGCGCACATAGGCCCTGGCGAACGCAAGGCCGATGCCACGCGCAGCGCCGGTGATCAGCGCAGTTTTTCCGTCAAGGCGTTTCATGGCAACCTCAGCCCCTTGGCATCAAATCGGTGGATCTGGTCTGCGCGTGGCCGAAGGGCGATGCGATCGCCGTGCCGAAAGCTTACCTCGCCCGGCGCGCGGACTGTGAGTGAATCGGCAAGCCCGCTTGCGTGGACATGGAAGAACGTATCCGAGCCCAGATGCTCGGCCACGCCGACGGTACCCTGCCATGGCCCATCCTCGGCCACGTCGAGATGCTCGGGGCGAATGCCGATCGTGTGGGCCTCATGTCTTGCCGCCTCGGCGCCTTCGATGAAGTTCATCCTGGGAGATCCGATGAAGCCTGCCACGAAAAGATTCCTCGGGGTCCGATACAGATCGAGAGGGGATCCGACCTGTTCGATGAGGCCGGCCCGAAGGACAACGATCTTGTCAGCCATCGTCATCGCCTCGACCTGGTCGTGGGTCACATAGACCATCGTCGTTGCGAGGCGCTTGTGCAGTTCGCTGATCTCAAGCCGCATGCCCACACGCAGCGCAGCGTCCAGGTTCGACAGCGGTTCGTCGAACAGGAAGGCCGCCGGTTCCCGCACGATCGCCCGCCCGATGGCAACGCGCTGGCGCTGGCCGCCCGACAACTGGCCGGGGCGCCGGTCAAGATAGTCGGTAAGGTTCAGCGCCTTTGCCGCTGCTTCGATCCGGCGGTCCTGCTCGGCCTGGTCGATCCTTGCCATCCGCATCGGAAACGCGATGTTCTTGCGGACACTCATGTGCGGATAAAGCGCGTAGGACTGGAACACCATCGCCAGCCCGCGTTTTGCGGGTGGGATGTCGGTTGCATCCTTTCCGTCGATCAGGATCCTGCCCGACGAGATATCCTCGAGCCCGGCGATCAGCCGCAACAGCGTGGACTTGCCGCAGCCCGAGGGGCCGACGAAAACCGTAAACTCGCCGTCTTCGATCGTCAGGTCCAAGGGCGGGATGACCTCGACCTCGGCAAAGCGCTTGGTCACCTTTTCAAGCGTGATCTGTCCCATGTGTTTTCCCCTATTTGACCGCGCCGAAGGTGAGGCCACGCACGAGCTGTTTCTGGCTGAACCAGCCAAGGACAAGGATCGGCGCGATGGCCATTGTCGAAGCCGCCGACAGCTTGGCGTAGAAAAGGCCCTCGGGGCTGGAATAGCTTGCGATGAAGGCGGTCAGCGGCGCGGCCTTGGCGGCCGTCAGGTTCAACGTCCAGAACGCCTCGTTCCACGCAAGGATGATGTTGAGCAGAATTGTCGACGCTATGCCGGGGATCGCCATCGGCGTAAGCACATAGATGATCTCTTCACGCAGGGTCGCGCCATCCATCCTTGCCGCTTCGAGGATCTCACCGGGGATTTCGCGGAAGTAGGTGTAGAGCATCCAGATGATGATCGGCAGGTTGATCATCATCAGAACGATCGTCAGACCGTACCAGGTATCGAGCAGGCCCAGGCGGATGAAGATCAGGTAGATCGGATACAGCACGCCGACCGCCGGAAGCATCTTCGTCGACAGCATCCAGAGCAGGATGTCCTTGGTCCGCCTGGAGGGCACAAAGGCCATCGACCAGGCGGCAGGTATGGCGATGATAACGCCCAGTAGGGTTGATCCACCCGCAATGATGACCGAGTTCCAAAGGAACCGCATGTAATCCGACCGTTCCTGCACCACCGCATAGTTTTCCAGCGTCCAATCGAAAAACAGGAAGACGGGTGGGTCGGCAATGGCGGTTGCCTCGGTCTTGAAGCTGGTCAGGATCGTCCAGAGGATCGGGAAGAAGATCAACAGACCCACAGCCCAGGCAAAGAGGGTGTTGACCGTCTTGCGGCGGGTGGTGACAGAGCGTGCCATGGCCGTCCCTCCTCAGTTGTCCAGGTTCTTGCCGACGATCCGCATCAGGAAGATCGCGACGATGTTGGCGAGGATCACGGCATAGACGCCGCCGGCCGAGCCAAGGCCCACGTTCTGACTTTCAAGAACGCGCTGGTAGATCAGGTAGGTCAGCGTGCGTGTGCCGAAGCTGCCCTGAGTTGTCACGAAGATCTCTGCAAAGATCGACAGCAGAAAGATTGTCTGGATCAGGATCACGACCGTGATCGCACGGGACAGATGCGGCAGGATGATGAAGCCGAACCTGGCAACGGGCGGCGCGCCATCCATTTCGGCGGCTTCCAGTTGTTCACTGTCGAGGGATTGTATGGCGGTCAGAAGGATCAGCGTCGCAAACGGAAGCCACTGCCAGCTGACGATCAGGATGATCGAGAACAGCGAAGCTTCGCTAAGCCATTCGACGGGCGTCAGGCCCATCGCCTTCCAGAGATGGGCGAAAAGGCCATTCACCGGGTCCATGAACATGTTCTTCCAGACCAGCGCCGAAACGGTCGGCATCACGAAGAAGGGCGCGATCACCAGGACCCGCACGATGCCCTGTCCCCACATCGGCTGGTCGAGCAGCAGGGCAAGCAGAACACCGAACACGACCGTAATCAGAAGGACGCCGCCCACGATGATCAGCGTGGCCTGAACGCTTGGCCAGAACGCGCTGGATGTGACGAAGCGGATATAGTTCTCGAAACCGACCCAGCCCTGATCACCGCCACGCAGTGGCAAATACTCCTTGAACGAGAAGTAGAGCGTCATGAGCAAGGGCACGAGCATCCAGGCAAGCAACAGGCCGACAGCGGGGGCCATCATCGCACGGGCTGCGGTTCGGGATTGCTGTGTCGCCATGACGGGTCTCCTCGCAGGGGCTGGCTGCTGTGGGCAGCGACCACGCGGTCAATGGGTCAACTCGGACGAGAGTAGTCGAGGATGGATCCCGAGGGGCAGCCGAAGCCGCCCCCCGGGCCCGGGAGAACCGGTGTCAGTAGCCGGCGGCTTCCATCTCGTCAGCCGTGAGGGTCTGCGCTTTTGCAAGCGCGTCTTCCACCGATTGCTGGCTTGCAAGCGCGGCCGAGAACTCTTGCCCAACCTGCGTGGCGATGCCCGCAAACTCGGGGATCGCGACGAACTGGACGCCGGTGTAGGGCACAGGATCAACCGTGGGCTGTGTCGGGTCAGCCGAGTTGATCGAGTTCAGCGTCATCGCGGCAAATGGCGCCGCTTCGGTGTAGGCGGGGTTCTCGTAAAGCGAGGTCCGCGTGCCCGGAGGCACGTTCGCCCAGCCTTCCTTTTCGGCGACAAGGGCCGTGTAGTCCTGGCTTGTCGCCCAGGCGACGAACTTTTTCGCAGCGTCGGTCGCATCCGATCCGGCAGGAATGGCCAGTGACCAAGCCCAGAGCCAGTTGCCGCGCTTGCCCAGCCCGTTGTCGGGCGCAAGGGCGAAACCGACCTGATCCGCGACGGTCGAGTCCTTGGGGTTCGTCACAAAGGATGCGGCGACAGTTGCGTCGATCCACATCCCGCACTTGCCCTGCTGGAACAACGAGAGGTTCTCGTTGAAGCCGTTCGTCGACGCGCCCGGAGGACCATAGTTGGTCATCAGGTCCATGTAGAAGTTCAGCGTGTCGGCCCATTCCTTGCTGTCGAACTGCGGCGTCCAGTCTTCGTCGAACCACTTGGCGCCAAAGCTGTTGGACATGGCGGTCAGGAAGGCCATGTTCTCGCCCCAGCCCGCCTTGCCGCGCAGGCAGATGCCATAGACCTCGTTTTCCTTGTCGGTCATCGCCGCAGCGGCTTCGCGGATGAACTCCCAGGTTGGCGCTTCGGGCATTTCAAGGCCGGCCGCTTGCATCAGGTCCTTGCGGTACATCACCATCGAGCTTTCGCCGTAGAACGGCGCAGCATAGAGTTCGCCGTTGACGGTGAGGCCGCCGCGGATCGCCGGCAGGATATCGTCGGCATTCCATTCGGCTGGCAGGTCATTCAGCGACACGAGCCATCCTTGGGCGCCCCAGATCGGAACTTCGTAGGTGCCGATGGTCATCACGTCAAACTGCCCGCCCTTGGCGGCGACATCCTGCGTCACACGCTGGCGCAGGACGTTTTCTTCCAGCGTCACCCATTCAAGGGTGATGTCGGGGTTTTGCGCGGTGAACGCGTCCGCCAGACCCTGCATGCGGATCATGTCGCCGTTGTTCACGGTGGCGATGGTGACGGTGGTTTGCGCAAATGCAGCGCTTGCTGCTGCAAGCGCAAACGCGCTCGCCGCACAAAATGCGGTTCTCAGGTGCATCCGATCTCCTCCCTTAGCGTCTGGATGTCGTGACGCAAGGTAACTACAAAAAGGACGCGCAGTCAATCATACTTTAACGCGCGTAAACTTTGCGGCGATCAGGCAGAGGCACGCATGATCAGTTTGCCCTCGAACAAAGTTTCTTCGCGCGGACCGGGAGAACCGTCCGCCTCTATTACTTCGAACAGGACTTCCACGCTCTTGTTTGAAATCGCGGCATAATCCTGCGCGACGGTGGTCAAGGACGGGGACGTGAACCGCGAGAACGGGTGATCATCGTGCCCGGCCACACGGATGCGGCAGCCCGGCCCGCGTCCGACTGGTATGTTCAGTTCGTTGGCCGCAGCGATCAGTCCGATCGCCAGGCGATCGTTGCTGCAGAGAATTGTGTTGGTCGCGAATCCGTCCTTGCGCAAGACATCCATGCCACCGTCAAAGCCGATCTGCTCAAACTCCCAGGCTGCGCCGTCGACACGCACGACCTGCGAGGGAAGGCCAAGCCGCTCCATCGCGGAAAGATAGGCATTGCGGCGCTTGTTCGCGTTCGGATTGACGGGAACCATCTCAAAAAAGCACGGCGGCGACCCGGTTCGGCACAGGTACTCGATGATCAGAGGAATGCTCTGCGCATTGTCTGATCCGATGAAGGCCTCTCCGACGCCCTCGATGTTGCTGTCGAACAGAACCGTCGGCACATCCTTGCAGAACCGCTCAACCTCGATCCGGTCCGACCGGCGGCCGAGGGGGGCAAGCAATACCCCCGCCGGCTTGAGCGACCTGAGGCTGTCGAAGATGCCACGCTCCAGCCTTTCTTCGCCGTGCGAGCTGAAGAGGATCGGCCAGAACCCTTCTTCCAGGCACCGCAACTCGATCCTTCGCGCGATTTCGGCGAAGAATGGGTCAGCAAGATAGGGCACGACGATCCCGACGGTTTTCGTCAGTCGACGATTCTGATTCATCGCGTAGATGTTGGGGCGGTAATCGTAGAGTTCGAGCGCCGTCTCGATCCGCGCGCGGGTAGAGGACCGCACGCTGCTGGGGTCGTTGAAATACTTCGACACGGTGGGGCGAGAGATGCCGGTCACCCCGGCGAACTCCTCCATGTTCTTGATCTTGCGTCCGCTCATACTTTCCTGCCTCGATCGCTGCTGGCAATCAACGCACATCGGGCGTGCCTTGTCACCCGACAGTCTGCTCAAATCTTTGCGCGCGCCAATTTCATTTCTTACATTTTTGGCGGGACCGTTCAATTTCCAAGGGCCATGCGGTGCGTTTGACGGGACGCGCCCGGGCCAATGGTCAGTGGTCGTGCACACCTGCACAAACCTCGCCGTTGGTTTCGTCGGGTTCGATCCGCCCCGCCCTGGCGGCCGGGCCGCGCTTGCACAGCCCGCAGGGTCAGACGCCGATGCCCGGGTTTACCAAAGGGCTGCGCTTTCGCGTCAGATAGGATCCGGATCCGGCCGCAAGTCGCAGTTGGCCGTGATGCACTGCAATCTGACCACGCAGGATGACGGAAACCGGCCAGCCGGTGATCTTCATCCCTTCGTAGGGGGTGTAGTCGGCACCGTGATGCAGATCGCCGTTGCTGATCGTGCGAGTCTCTCGCGGATCCCAAAGTGTCAGGTCCGCATCGGACCCGATGGCGATTGTCCCCTTGCGGGGATAAAGCCCGTAGAGTTTGGCGTGGTTGGTTGCGGTCAGCGCAGCGAAACGTGGCAGGTCGATACGCCCCGTCATCACCCCTTCGGAAAACAGGATCGGCAAGCGCGTTTCAACGCCGGGAATGCCATTCGGGATCCAGCGGAAACTGCTCTTGCCCTTGTCATTCAACTTGCCGGCCGGATCGTCGAAACGGAAGGGGCAATGGTCCGAGGAATAGAGATCGAAGATCCCCTGTTCCAGCCCCTGCCAGCAGGCGGCCTTGCTGGCCTCGTCACGCGGCGGTGGCGAACAGACGAACTTTGCGCCCTCCCAACCGTCCCGGTCCAGATCATCGGCGGTCAGCATCAGGTATTGCGGGCAGGTTTCGCCCACCACCTTCACCCCGCGCTTGCGGGCGCGGTCGATCTCTTCCATCGCCTCGCGGTTGGAAACATGGACGATGACGATGGGCACATCGACGATCTCGGCCAGAGACAGCGCGCGGTGCGTCGCTTCGCGCTCGGCCGCGATGGGCCGGGTCGCGGCATGAGCTGCCGGTGCCACCGTGCCTGCCGCTTCATGCTTGCCGATCAGGAAGCGGATCGCATCCTCGTTTTCGCAATGCACCATCACCAGCGCGCCCGAACCGCGCGCGGCATCGAGCGTGACGAGGATCTCGTCGTCATGCAGGCGCAGGCCTTCATAGGTCATGAACACCTTCAATGAGGTGTAGCCGTCTTCGACCAGGGCGGGGATCTCTTGCCCCAAGACGCCCGGCGTCGGGTCGGTCACGATGAGGTGAAAGCTGACATCCGTCAGGCAGCGCCCCTCGGCAAGGGCGTGATAGGCGGTCAGCGCCTCGCGCAGGGTCTGACCCTTCTGCTGCAGGCAGAACGGCAGCACGGTGGTATTCCCGCCGAACAGCGCAGACCGGGTGCCGCTTTCGAAATCATCCGCCATCACGATCCCGTCGCCCGAGGGCTGCGACAGGTGGACGTGGCTGTCGATACCGCCGGGCAGCACATACAGCCCTGCCGCATCGACCTCTTCGCGCCCGGGCGGCAAGCCCTCTCCCAGCATGACGATCCGACCGTCCCGAATGCCCACATCGCAGAGGGTGACATCGGCGGCGGTCACGACGGTTCCGTTGCGAACAACCAGATCGAACACGGTCAGGCGGCCTTGCGCAGGATGGTGTCGAAGGCAGAGCAGAGCCGATCCACCTCGTCCAGCGTGTTGTAATGGACCATCGACACCCTCAGAAGGCCGCCATCGCCCGTCTGGCCGAGATCCTCGACCAGACGGCGCGAGTGGAAATCGCCATGACGAATGGCGATCCGATGCGCATCCATGGCTTTGGCCAGCGCGCCGGAGTCTCTGCCGTCGAAGCGGAAGGCGATGGTCGGGATCCGGCGGGACGCGTCGTTCCGGGTGGCCCCGAAGACCCGGCAATCGTTGCGAGATGTCAGGTAGGACAGCAGCCGATCCACCAGCGCATCCTCGTGCGCCGCCACGGCGGAGAAACCCGCTTCAAGCGCCTCTCGCGCCGTCCGCCCTGCGCCGGTGCCCAGACCGGCAAAATAGTCGCGGATCGCAAGTGTCGCGTAGGCGCATTCGTAGCTGGGGTTTCCCGGCTCCAGCTTGCCCGGAACTTTGTCCTTGCCGTAGAAATAATGGTACAGGCCGTCCAGTTCGAGCAGGTGGTCAAACTTGCCGTACATCACGGCGTAATGCGGCCCATAGGTCTTGTAGAGGCTGAAGACATAGTAATCCACGTCCCAGGCCTGCACGTCGATGGCGCGGTGTGGGGCATAGGCCACGGCATCCACGCAGATCCGTGCGCCGTGCTGGTGTACGAAACGGGCAATGTCGGCCACCGGATTCACCTGACCCAGAATGTTCGAGACATGGGTGACGCAGACCAGTCGGGTGCGGTCTGTCATCAGCGGCGCGAGGTCCGCCAGGTCGAGGCTTAACGTCTCGTGGTTCAGCGGCCAGATCTTTACCACGATGCCGAACTCTCGCAACGACATCCACGGGCCAATGTTGGACTCGTGATCCGCCATGGTGACGATGACCTCGTCGCCCGGCGACAACTGGCTGCGCATGGCACGGGACAGGTTTTGCAGCAGGACGGTGGTCGAGGGGCCAAACACGATCTCTTCGGGCTGGCGGGCATTCATCAGCATCGCTGCCGCCGCCCGCGCCTCGCGCAACGCCTCGGCTGCGGCAAGCGATATCTCGTAACTTCCACCGATCTGGACGTTCTTCTCGAACAGGAACTCTGTCATCCTGTCCACAGCGCCTTTGAGAATTTGCGACCCGCCGGCGTTGTCGAACAGCGTCCACCCCCGCGCCAGACCGGGAAAATTGCTGCGGACATGGGCAAGATCAAGCACGGGTCGGGTCATTCCTGTCTCCAGATTTCAGGCTTCAGTGATTCAGGACCGCGCCGAGGAAATTGCGGGTGCGGTCTTCTTGCGGGGTGTCGAAGATCTGTGCAGGCGTCCCGCTTTCGACGATGCGGCCGCTGTCCATGAAGATGACGCGGTCGGCCACCTGACGGGCAAAGCCCATCTCGTGCGTGACCACGACCATGGTGACGCCGGTGCCGGCAAGTGCCTTCATCACGTCCAGCACCTCGCCCACCATCTCGGGGTCAAGGGCGCTGGTCGGCTCGTCGAACAGCATCACCTTGGGGTCCATCGCCAGCGCTCTGGCAATGGCCACGCGCTGTTGCTGCCCCCCAGACAGCTTGCCGGGATATTTCTCGGCCTGCTCGCCGATGCCGACACGGGCCAGCAGATCTCGGGCGCGCCGCTCCGCCTCGGCTTCCGGGGTGCGGCGAACCCGCATCGGGGCCAGCATGACGTTGCGCAGAACGGTGAGATGGGGAAACAGGTTGAACGACTGGAACACCATGCCCACGTCGGCGCGCACTTTTTCCAGGTTGTGACCCTGTTCCACCCGAGTTCCGCCCACGGTGATTGTGCTGGCCGGGTCGAAGGGTTCAAGCAGGTTGATGCAGCGGATCAGCGTCGATTTGCCGGATCCGGATGGCCCGATCACGCAGACGACCTCGCCTTCCGCAATGTCGAGGTCGATGCCATGCAGCGCGGTGAAGGTGCCGAATTGCTTGCGCAGGTTGCGGATCGCGATGTAGCCGGCCATCAGCGATCCGCCTTGCCATAGCTGCGCTCCAGCCGCGAGACGGCGGCCACGAGCGGCCAGAGGAACGCGACATAGATGATCGCGGCGCCAATCAGCGGGCTGGGATTGGCGGCCAAGGCCTGGGCCTGGGTCGCCTGCTTCAGCAGGTCGGGCATCGCCACCACCGAGGCAAGCGCGGTATCCTTCATCACGTTGATGCAGTTGTTCGTCAGTGGCGGGATGACGATACGGATCGCTTGCGGCAGGATCACGTCCACCATCGTATGCCGATAGCCAAGTCCAAGGGCCGCGGATGCCTCGAACTGACCCTTCGGGATCGCCTCGATCCCGGCCCGAAATATCTCGGCGGTATAGGCGGCGGATACCAGCGACAAGGCGGCCACGGCCGACAGGAACGGGGACAGCCGGATGCCGACGAAGGGAAGCGCGTAGTAGATGATGATCAGCAGGACCAGAAGCGGGATCGACCGCATGAAATTGATGTAGATCTTGGCAAGCACCTGCAGCCAGGCAGCCGCGTAGAGCCGCACCAACGCCAGCACGAGGCCGAGCGCGAGTCCCGCCACGATGCTGACGACGCCGATCTGCAACGTGATCCAGAGGCCTGACATCAGCAGCGGAAAAGTGCGGATCAGCACCGGAACATTGAAGAACGTGTCGAAGATGTCCATGCGCGCTTGTTACCGGCTTTCGGGCAGGTCATGTGACGGCGGAAGCTGTTCCGCCGTCACACCGGATGTCAGTTGAGCTTTGGCATTTCCATGACCGTGGCCGTCGAGGTGGTCGGTTCCGGGTCGCTTCCAAACCACTTCTTGTGGGTCGCGGCAACGAAGCCCTCTTCCTTCAGTGTCGTGAGGATTGCGCTGACTTCGGCCGCAAGCGCCGCGTCTTTTGCGAACATCATCGAATACTGCTCGCCGGTCAGGATCCGCTCGACCACCGCGAATTGCGGCTTGTCCTTGGAATAGTACTGCAGCGCCGGGATGTCGCTGATGTAGCCGTCGATCCGCCCGTTGCCAAGATCGAGCATCGCCGGAGCAAGACCTTCAAAGCGGCGGATTTCGGCGAAGCCATATTTCGCCTGGTTCTCTGTCGCCCACATGTCGCCCGTCGAACCGGTATCGACACCGATCACCTTGCCCGACATGTCTGCCAGACCTTTCAACCCGCTGGCCGCTGTGACCGTCAGGGACTGATCGCTGTCATAGTAGGGCTGGGCAAAGCTGACCTCGGCCAGACGCTTCTCAGTGATGGTGATCGACGACATCGCCATGTCGATGCGCCCCGACTGCACCGCCGAGAACAGGCCGTTAAAGGGGATGTTCTCGATCTTGATGTCGCGACCAAGGCGCTTTGCAACCTCGGTGGCCAGATCGACCTCAAAGCCCACGATGGCCCCGCTGTCGTCCTGGAATTCCCAAGGCACGTTGCCGACGTTGGCCCCAACGGTCAGATCCGCCGCCGATGCCATGGTGCTGAACGTAAGTGCGGTACCCAAGGCTGCTGCCGTAAGGAACATTTTTCTGATCATGTCTCTGGTCCTTTCCCTGTCGTTTTTTTACTGTCATGGTCATACCGGTCTGACCGGTCAGGCCGAGCCAACCATACCGCGTTTTGGAAAGCAAGGCGCTGCTGGCATTCGAAGGCGAAGGACGGTAGCGATCTGCAGAACGGCACGCAATCAGGCGCGAAAGGAAGCAATGGTGTCCCGGATTACCCTGCCGGTGTCCGACTGGACACCCTTGCCTCAGGTGGTGGCGCGACGGTTGCAGCAGATGATTCTGGATGGCGAACTGAAGCCGGGCGACCTGATCCCCTCGCAACGGGTTCTGTCGCAACAGTTCGACATCAGCCGGGCGTCCCTGCGTGAAGCCCTGCTGACCCTCGAAACACTTGGGCTTATCCGCACCGAGCCAGGGCGCGGCACCTTCGTGGCAGCGGGCCAGCCGCAGGAACCGGGGCACGCCCTGAAATGGCGCTATTCCGACAGCTTTGCCATGCCGGACGTCTTCGAGACCCGGACGATGCTTGAAGGTCAGATTGCCGAAAACGCAGCAACGGCAATGGATGCTGCCACCCTTTCGATCCTGCGCGGCGCCACCGACGAGATGGAGCGGTGCTGGGACGCCGGAGATCTGCTGGCAAATGTCGAGGCCGATCTGGTGTTTCACCGCAAGATCGCCAGTTCTTGCACGAACCGGATGTTGCGAACGATGTATGACGGCATCCAGGAATTGCTCACCGAAACCCAGCGCCAACCGATCCCCAGGACCAACCCGAACCGGATGCGCGCCTCGGTCGCGGAACACCGCGAGATCATTGCCTGCATGGCCGCCGCCGACCCTGCATCCGCGCGCGACGCCATGCAGCGCCACATCCGCAATACCGCTGCCTGTGCCGGCATTGCGATCTAGCTGTTCCCCCCAACGATGACGGGCACATCTGCCCACCGTTGACTTTCCCGAGGCGCGCACCGCGATCCAAGGGTGCGACGCGCGATCAGGCCGGGGTGGTGATACTGCTTTGACACCATGCCAGAACCTGCTCCAACTCGGACGGCAGCGGCACCGCCGCACCATCACAGAAGTCCAGAAACAGCGGCAGGTTCAGGCCATTGACGCCGACAAGGACCGGCATGGATCTGTCTAGCGCCGCGGCGATGACGGGCACCAGGCCCTTGCCTTCGGTCTCGCGCTTGCCGAACTTGTTGACGATCAGAAGGCTCGCGCCGTCCAGCCGCCGCTCGACCTCGAGCACGGTTTGCTCAAGCGCTCCGGAATCGAGGATACAACCGCGGGCAAGGCTGCCCCTGTCTTCGCTGATGCGAACAACCGGGCCGTCGGGCAGAACCCGCAGGTCCATATCGCATTTCGCCCGGTCTGGACGATCTTGATTGCTTTGCACTGTCCCCGCGAGGCGAACGTGCTGTGCCTCTAGCCGGTCGGCCAGATCCCGAAGAAAGAGGTCGGTCTGTCCGCGCCCGTGCAAGCTGACGTAGGCAAGTTTCATGGGGTTCCCATTCTGTTGGCGAGGATCTTCAGACAGATGGCAGGAAACGGGCCGACAAGACATCTCGGGTTTGCCAATCAGGTTCGCCCGAATTCCCAAGGCTGACAAGAGCCACCCGCACACCTGGACCGCGCACGGCGATCCTTTGTCCGGCCCCGCACTGATCCCACAGGAAAACTGCCCCCGCCCCGGCAGCTTGCCGGGGCGGGGGTGTCAGTGTGGCTAGAGAATGGCTTCGTGCGACTTGAACGAGATCAGCCGCGTCTGCGCGGTTGCATCCGCGATTTTCCGGATGTCACCCCAGGTGTGCTTGTAGTCCGGCAGCACAAGCTCGTTCACGCCTGGGCTTACGACGTTGCCCTGGCTCCCCGCCGGCGCGCCGAACACCATGGCCACGGTGTTCCGCTTGAGCGTCGGCATCGGATAGGCCATGCCCTGCGTCACCCCATTGTCGTTGATGATCTCAAGCAGATCGCCGGGGTTCAGGCCAAGCTCGACCATATCATCGGGATGCATCTCGACGAAGGGGTGCGGATAGCGATCCTGGACGAAGTCGTTCTTCTGATCGAGGAACTGGTTCTGCCAGAATATGTTGGCCCGCACGTTGTTGATCCAGAACCGGTGCGCGGCCTGTTCGCGCGCCTTGCCGGGCGCCTGCCAGCCGCGCCAGCCTGCCGCACAGAACAGCGCCTTGCCGTCGTCGCGGCCATGGCGGTTGAAAACGCCATCGGTATACAGGCGCTCTTTTCCCACCAGCTGACCGTTTTCAAAGCCGACGACCGGTTCTTGCACCCCGTTGTTGCCCATGGCGCGCAGACGCTCGTAGGTCACTTCCGGGTTGCCCTTGTTGTAGCCGTCCATGAAGGCGTCTTCTTCCGTCGCCCAGTCATAGCCCTTGAACTGGTCGGCATAGGCGCCGTTCCCCATGTCACGCAGCACACGCTCCATATGCTGGGCCATCTTCGCGGCGATCAGGCAATCAGGCAGCGAGTTGCCAAATGGGTCCATGTATTTCTCGGACAGCCGCAACCGCCGCTCGCCGTTCATCGACGTCAGGTTCATCTCGTTCGCTTCACAGGCGGGCAGGATGACATGGGCGTTCTGCCCGATCTGGCTGTGGATGATGTCCACGTCCACAACGAACAGTCCGCCCGCGTTGATCGCCGAGACGATGGCATCCACCACCTGCTCACGCGTGCCACCGGCCGCCGCGTCGATCGCCTGCTTCACCATGTCGGACCGGCGCTTGTGAACCCGCTTGTATTCTGACGCGTTCAGCGTGGTCTTGTAGTGGTCGCAGGCCCAGATGTGGTGGACGCCGCCCAGGCCGCGGATCAGGAACTGGTCCACGTATTCGGCGGGGCGCCCGACATGGCCGTCACCGGGGCGGTAATAGCCTTCCTGGTGGCCGCCCAGACGGCAGACGCCGCCGCCTTCACGGCCGATGTTGCCGGTCGCCAGCGCAATGTTCACGATCGCGCCGACGGTGCGATAGTTGTCGTTGCCCCAGATGATGCCCTTTTCGTAGCAGGTCACGCATTTGCGACGGCTGCCATCGTCCATCGGCTTGGCAATCCACTCGGCGGCCTTGGCGATATCCGCCGCAGGCACACCGCAGATTTCCGCCGCCTCGTCCAGCGACAGGCGGCAGGACTGCATTGCGTGATCCAGGCTGCCAAGGCTGGCCGGATGCGCCTCGTCTTGCGCCACGGCGGTGCCATCCTGGAAGGTCGAGTTGGCGACGAAGTCGGCATCGACCCAGCCATTGTCAACGATCTGGGTCAGGATGGCGTTGCACAGCGCCAGATCCGTGCCTTCCTTGATCGCCAGGTGCAGCACGTTCTCCTTGCCGGCGAACTGTTCCGACGAGGCGATGGTCAGCGTACGCCGCGGATCGACAACCACCATCCTGGCGCCCCCTTGAAGGCCGGGCACCATGTGGTTGAGATAAAGGTTGGTCTGCGTCTCCATCGAGTTGGCACCGAGCATGAAGATCGTGTTGGTCAGCTCGTAATCCTTGTAGGCGTAGTTCAACTCATCCACGCCCATGTCGCGCGACGAGTGAACCTCGGAGTTGTAGGCCGGACGGTTGTGGATCCGGCAGTTCTTTACCTTCATGCTATCGAAATACAGCTTGCCCGTGCCCCAGGTGTTCTCATATCCGCCGGCGCTTCCGCCGTGGTCGAACATCGACACGACCAGATCATCCTCGGATCCTTCGGTGACGACCCGCGCCGTGACGCGCGCCACCAGATCCATGGCGTCATCCCAGGATGTTGGCTGCCAGACGCCGTTGCGCCAAACCAGCGGATCGGACAGGCGCTGTGCCTGCGTGCCGGTGACGCGCGAGGGGCGGTTTTCGGCCATGCGGGCGCCGCGGATCGACCCAAGACCCGAGTTCACCACGCAGTTCACGTCTGGTTTCACGACCAGATGCACGTCGCGCCCGTTCTGACGCACGATGTTGTACATCGAGGGCGCATACCACGCCTCGGTTTCCAACGCCTGCTGTTCGGCCAGATTGACGCCAAACTTGTTTTGTTCAGGCGCCGTGCCGCCTTGGCGGTTCATCGGCCAAGTATAGGCCTTGTAGCCGCATCCGACGATGCAGTAGTGGCAGGTGACATTGAATTCCTGGGCGTCTGCGGGAATGATCGGCAGACGGTCTACTTGTCTTTTGAAAGCCATTTCTCGTTCCCCCTCAGAGCACGTTCGACAGGCGGCCGTAGATCAACTCGTCCACGCCGTCGGCATAGATTTCGCCCTGATCGTCCACGCGCAGCGCAAATTGCGGCAGGTTGTTGGTGGCATGCCCCCAGATCTGCTGGCCACCTGCTTCGGCGTCGAAACGCGAATGGTGACCGGGGCAGTTGAAGCTTTTGTCATCGGCGTTGTAGCTGAGCAGCCACCCTTTGTGGGGACACAGAACCGAGAAGCCGACGATGTCGCCGTCCGGCCCGACGCCGCCCTGAACGGGCTGGCCAAGCTTGAGCAGCACGCCGGGGCTGTCGGCATCGGGGTAACCGACATCCATCGGTTCATTCAGTACAAGGTCCGCGATATTGGCGAGACGGTTCGCCGGATAATCCACACGGGCAAGCGCCGTCTGTGCCGCCGCCTGTTGTGCGCCCATGACAGTGGACGCCGCCGCACCTGCCGTGGCCACGAGGCCCCCACGCAGGAACTGACGGCGGCCGACATCGACCAGCCGATTGCATTTCATGGTAGCAAATCCTCCCTTGGCTCCCTGGATCAAGGATATCGGTGCGAGGGGACGGTGCGCGAGAGCCAAGCGCTTGACGCTGCGCCGCGGCAAGCCCTTAGGAACAGGATGTTTTTTCGGGCGTTCGGAATTCCGAACACGGATCGCTGTTCAAAGCCCCAGCTTTTGCATCTTTTCCCAAAGAGTCGTGCGCGAGACTTTCAGCAGCCGTGCCGCCTCTGCCATCTGCCCGCCGGTCCGTTCCAGCGCGGCCACGATATGGGCACGTTCGGCGGAGTCGCGGACCTCGGACAGGCTGGGAAGATCGCTATCCGCCACCGCCCGCAGTTCGGGAAAGAGGTCGCTGGGAAAAAGCGTGTCACCAGCGACAGTCCCCATCGCCTGGACCAGACGCGCGCGCAACTCGCGCCCGTTTCCGGGCCAGTCGTGTGACCGCACCGCTTCTTCCGCCAAGACAGAGATCCCTCGCAGTGGGGGCTTTCTTTGGGCGTTCAGGGCAAGAAACAGGCGATGCAGCAGCCACAGCGCATCCTCGGGGCGATCCTTCAGCGGCGGGATCGGGATCTCGAATTGATCCACGCGAAAGTAAAGGTCTTCCCGGAAGGTTCCGTGCCTGACCTGATCTGCCAGATCTGCGCCGCAGGCTGCCACAAGACGCGCCGGCGGCGCTGCATCAAGCCAATCCATCAGCCAATCCTGAGCCGCCGGCCCAATGCGGCCCAGCCCGTTCAGAAGAAACGTGCCGTCCCTGGCGGCATCGGCCGCAGCCTGCAATACGGCTGGATCATCCCCATCGCGGGCAAGGTTCACATGCTCGAACGGGGCCGAGGCGCGATCGGACAGGCGGTGGATGTGCCGGGCCACCAGCGCCTTGGCCGTGCCCGCCGCGCCGCGCACAAGAACCGGCTGGCTGCCCTTTGCGGCAATGGCGACCAGATCCTCGACCCGCCGCGCTGCGGGCGAGGTGCCAAGCAGTTCGGCAAGCTCTTGGTCCGTTTGCGGCCGCAACAGCAGGCCAAGACGCGCAAGGAAGGGGCCCATCTCGAAGGGTTTGGCGATGTAGTCTGCCGCGCCCGCCTGCAACAGACGCACCGCCTGATCTATCCCGCCCTGACCCGTGATGAACAGGAACGGTGGCGGGGTCATCGACCGGCAAAGGGTTGTGAACACCTCTTCGCCTGTCCCGTCGGGCAGGCGGATATCGCAGATCACCGCATCCAGGGGCGCGCGTGGCGTGCGCAGGGCGCCTATCGCGCGCTGCGCGAGCTTCAGCCAGATCACCTCGGCCCCTTCCAGGGTCAGGCGCTGTGCGATCGAGCCGCCCATGATCTCGTCATCTTCCACGAGCGCGATGCGGCGGCCCTTCAGCATGGCGCACCCCCTGCGGGCAGGAATACCGAGATTTCGGTGGTTTGCCTCAGACGCGTATAAGCCACACGCCCGCCGGCCTGACGCACCAGATCGCGGACAAGACGCAGGCCAACCCCGCCACCCGGCCGGACCGGATCATCGGTCATCAGCCGAAGCCGCGCGACATCGGTCAGGCCCGGACCGGAATCGCTGATGCGCAGATCCAGCCCGCCCGGCGCGTCCCGCACCTTGAGCGCCACCGCGCCCCCCGG
>JBGSQL010000273.1:0-3625 GCA_041738105.1 Rhodobacter sp.
ACGGCCTCGGCAAAGGTGGCGAACAGCACGGTGAGCCAAAGCCAGACCGCGATCTGGCCGGAGAACCACGGTGCACCGGTGCCCTGCACCAGGTCGCGCAGCCACAAGAAGGTGACCAGCGCCGCCACCACTTCGGTGACGAAGATCACCGGGTTGCGCATCAGCTTGCGCGGGTCGAGTTTCAGGACGGCACCCCGCGCGGACTGCCAGAAGATGGCCCGGTCGAAGAGCGCGGGTGCCGCAAGACTTTGTCTAGACATGGGATTGCTCCGTCAGAAGGTTGCGGAGGCGTGCATCAGCACATGTTCCACGATGGGGCCCAGGGCGAGCGCCGGGAAGAATTGCAGCCCGCCAAGGATCAGGATCACCCCCACCAGCAGGCCCACGAACAGGGCCGAAGTGGTCGGGAAGGTGCCGGTCGAGGCCGCGACGCGGGTCTTGGCGCCCAGCGATCCGGCCATCGCCATCACCGGCAGCACATAGGCAAACCGGCCCAGCACCATGGCGACGCCCAGCGTCGTGTTGAACCAGGGCGTGTTGGCATTCAGGCCGGCAAAGGCCGAACCGTTGTTGCCCGCTGCCGAGGAATAGGCATAAAGCAGTTCGCTCAAACCATGCGGACCGGCGTTGTTCAGACTGGACAGAGCTTCTGGCAGCATGGCCGCAATCGCAGTGAAGCCCAGGATGGCAAGGGGCAGGATCAACACGGCAAGAACCGCCATACGGATTTCCCGAGCCTCGATCTTCTTGCCCAGGAACTCCGGTGTCCGCCCGACCATCAGCCCGGCGACAAAGACCGACAGGACACAGAACACCACCATGCCGTAAAGCCCTGACCCGACGCCGCCCGGCAGAACCTCGCCGAGTTGCATCAGCACCAGGGGCACCAGCCCGCCCAGAGGCATCAGGCTGTCATGCATCGTGTTGACCGCCCCGCAGGACAGGCCCGTGGTAACCGCGACGAACAACGCCGACATGGCTTGACCGAAGCGGACCTCCTTGCCCTCCATGTTGCCCAAAGCGGGATCAACCCCCAAGGCAGTCAGCAGCGGATTACCCTGCGTTTCGGCCCAGTAGACCAGGGCCACCCCGCCGATCAGCAGGATCGCCATCGCTGACAGCAGCGCCCAGCCCTGCCGTTCCGAGCCGACCATTCGGCCAAACGCAATGGGCAGAGAAGCCGAAACGATCAGCATCGCCCAGATCGCCAACATGTTGGACAGGGCCGACGGATTTTCGAACGGGTGCGCGGAGTTGGCGTTGAAGAAGCCGCCGCCATTGGTGCCAAGCTGCTTGATCGCCTCCTGGCTGGCCAAGGGACCAAGCGCCATGGCCTGATGCGCGCCCTCCAGCGTGGTGGCGTCGACCGCGCCCGACAGGGTTTGCGGCACGCCAAGTGCCACCATCGCCAGACCGACGACGATTGCCAGCGGCAGCAGAACGTAAAGCGTGGCGCGGGTCAGATCGACCCAGAAATTCCCGAGGGTCGCCGTGCCAGAGCGCGCAAAGGCCCTGGTCACCGCTATGGCCAGCGCGATCCCGGTCGCCGCCGACAGGAAGTTGTGCACCGCAAGTCCGGCCATCTGGCTGAAATTGCTCATCGTGCTCTCGCCGGAATAGGCCTGCCAGTTTGTGTTGGTCAGAAAGCTGATTGCGGTGTTGAAGGCCAGATCAGGCGCGATGCCTGGCAGATCCGCCGGGTTGAACGGCAGAAAACCCTGCAGGCGCAGGATCAGATATAGCGACAGGAAACCCAGCGCGCTGAACACCAGCATCGCCATGGTATAAGTGAACCAGTCCTGCTCTTGGTCCGGGTCGATTCCCGCGGCGCGGTAGAAGCCGATCTCGGCGGAACCTAGGACAGGGTGGAGAAACGTCCGCTCGCCCGTGAAAAGGCGTGCCATGAACCGCCCGAGCGGCAACACGACGGCAAGCACCAAAGCCAATGTGGCTGCAATCTGCAGCCATCCTGTGATTGTCATGAAAGGTCTCCTGCGCCCGGCCTAGAACCTCTCGGGCGCGATGAGGGTGATGATCAGATAGACGCCCAAGGCGACGGCGACGATCAACCCGAGGATGGCTTCGAACATGTTCGCCGCCTCAAGCTTTGCGCAGTAACGCAAGATAGGCCGCCATCAGGCCGATCAGCCCAAGTCCAAGTCCGCCAAACCATAGATCCGACATGGCTTTCTCCTTCATCGTTTGAAAGAGGATGCCATGGCGCGGCGTTGCGCTTCGATATGGAACATGGATCCTTGGCATAAGGGCGTTGCAAGGATCGGTCAGGCGACCTTGGTCAGTATGACCGTCATGATCGAGTTTCGCGGTGGAGGATAAGAAACCCCGCCAAGCGAGCCAGGAACACTCAACGAAAGATCACCGTGCGCTGCTGCCGGTTTCGTGGGCACGAAGACAAGATCGTGACCCATGAACCGGAGAGTGGATATGACGAGACGGAAGTTCAGGCGCGAGTTCAAGATTGAATCCGCAAGGCTGGTGACGGATCGGGGTGTCGCTGTGGCGCAGGCCGCGCGTGACCTCGATGTGGCGGAGAGCGCGTGCTGCGCCGCTGGATGCGAGAGCTGACGGCCACGCCAGCCGCAGCCTTTCCCGGGAACGGGCAGATGCGGGCCGATCTGGCAGAGATTGCAGCCCTGAAGAGTGAGATCGCCCGGCTCCGGGCGGAGTGTGATATCCTGAAGAAGGCGGCGGCTTTTTTCGCGCGAGAGGTGATATGAGGGTCGCCTTCATCGCCAAACACCGCCACATCTGGCCGGTCAGCTGGCTCTGCGAGGTGCTGGAGGTCTCGCGTTCCGGCTTTCACGCCTGGCTCAGCCGTCCGGCCAGCATCCGCGAGATGCACGACGCAAAGCTCGTCACGGCAGTCGAGACGAGCTTCAGGGCCAGCGATCGCACCTATGGCGCGCGCCGCGTGTGGCGCGACGTGCTCGAGGACGGTCTCGCCTGTGGACTGCACCGGATCGAGCGCCTCATGCGGCAGAACGCACTTAGAGCGCGACCGAAGCGGCGCGGGAAGCCGAAGGATGATGGTGAACGGTCGGTCATCGCCGACAACGTCCTCGACCGGAACTTCGAGGCGGACCGGCCGAACCAGAAGTGGCTGGCCGACTTCACCTACATCTGGACCGCGGAGGGCTGGCTGTATGTGGCCGTCGTGCTGGACCTCTTCTCGAGGCGCGTGGTCGGCTGGTCGATGAAGGCGGACCGGGATGCCTCACTGGTCATGGATGCCCTGATGATGGCCGTGTGGCGCAGGGGCAAGGCCGACGCGCTGCTGCACCATTCGGACCAGGGGTCGCAATACAGCAGCGAGCAGTTCCAGCGTCTGCTGCGCGACCACGGCATCACCTGCTCGATGAGCCGGGCCGGAAATGTCTGGGACAACTCGGCGATGGAGAGCTTCTTCTCATCGCTGAAAACCGAGCGGACAGCCCGCAAGGTCTACCGCACCCGCGATGAAGCACGCGCCGATGTCTTCGACTACATTGAACGCTTCTACAACCCGCGGCGCCGGCATTCGAAACTGGGCTACCTAAGCCCAATGGCATTCGAGGCCGAAGCCATGCAAACCTAACCTGGTGTCCACGAAACCGGCAGCAGGCCA
>JBGSQL010000290.1:0-2101 GCA_041738105.1 Rhodobacter sp.
CAGCGCGCCGCCAGATCCGCAGCCGCCCCACCCGCAGCCCCACCCGCAGCCCCGCCCCTGGGCCCTGCGCGTCCCTGGAGGCCATCAAGCTGGCGCACGATGCCAAGGTAGTCCAGAACGTCGGCCACCGTGATGATCCCGATCGCCCGTGACCCCTCTACCACGACCAGCTTGCGCCGCCCGTTCGACAGCATCCGCACCAGCACCTCATAGGCGCTGGCATCGCCTGCCGTGGTGGTCGCAGCGCCGGGCGCCTCCATCACGTCGGCCACGGTCGTGACCGGCCACAGGCCGCGCTCGATCCCGCGGATCCGCTCCAGGTCGATCACCCCGATCAGCCGGTCCCCGTCGAGCACCGGGATGAACGACACGCCCTTGCCCAGCATCACGTCGATCGCCACCCGCTCCAGCGTCTGCTCTGGCGTCGTGGCGATGACGCTCGCGGTCATGGCCCGGCGCACCTTGACCCCATGCAGGGCGTCGCGCACCTCCATCTGCTGCACCGAAGACCGCGCGGCCGAAAGCAGGAACATCCCGATCAGCACAAACCACAACCCTGCCAGATTGCCCGCCGAGACCACAGCCAGCACGCCCGTGATCATCAGGAACCAGGCAAAGACCTGCCCCCCCACGGCGGCGATCCTGGTGGCACGGCGCTGATCCCCGCTCAAGGACCACAGCGCCGCGCGCAGGATCCGCCCGCCATCGAGCGGAAAGGCCGGAACCATGTTGAACAGCGCGATCATCAGATTGACCTCGGCCAGATAGGCCAGAACGGCGCCCATGGCGGTCGTGTCACCCAAGCCCGGCACGGCGCGGCCAAGAGCCGCGAAAACGCCGCTCAGGACCAGGCTTGCCGCCGGGCCTGCCGCCGCGATCAGCAGATCGGCCCGCGCCGTCCTGGGCTCTTCCTTCATCTCGGCGACCCCGCCAAAGATGAAAAGCGTAATCGCCTCGATCCTGACGCCAAAGCGTTGCGCCGTCAGCGAATGGGCCAGTTCGTGCAGCAAGAGACAGGCAAAGAAGGCAAGCGCCGCAACGACCGCCATCGCAAGATAGGTCGCATCGCTCTGCCCCGGCAGTGTCTCGGGAAACCACGAGCGGTGCAGCGTCCACACCACAAGCGCCACGATGAAGATCCAGCTTGCGTCGATCCGGATGTCGATGCCGGCGATCCTCATCAGTCGCATCGCGTGGGCATTGCCTGGCATGATGAGCGGTCCTTGAACTGTTCCTGTACGTGACACATGGGCGCACGGATCTGCCGGCCACGCCTTGACGACGGTCAATGCATGCCTGCCTGCGACTGTCATAAATCTGCAGTCCTGCACATGCGGGGACAAAATGCCTCTTAACAAATCAAAGCTCTGGGTGCTGGCGATGAACAGCGCCCGCGCGCGGATTCTCCGCGATCTGGCCGGCGATGGCGGGCAGACCGAACTTGTCTTGCGCTCCGAGGCGCACAAGCTGCGCGACATCATGGCCGACAAACCCGGTCGCAGTTTTTCCTCCATGGGCGGTGGGCGCCGCTCTGCAATGGAGTATGGCAGCGATCCGCTGGCCGAGGATGAGCGAGAGTTCATCCGTCAGGTGATCGCGGTGCTGCAAAGCCACCGCCGCGCCGGCGATTTCGATGCGCTTGCGGTCTTTGCCGAGCACGAGGTTCTGGGCCGACTGCGGCAGTTGATGCCGTCGATCCTGAAGGACATGGTCATCAAGGAAGTGCCCAAGAACCTGTTGCACCTGTCGCCCCATGAATTGCCACAGGCGATCGCGCGCGACATCGACAATGTCCATCCGGTTCGCTGACCGCCGGTCTGCCGGACTCGCGCTGGCCCACGCTCTGGCACCGTATCGGCAGTCGGATGCCGTCGTGTTTGGCCTGCCGCGTGGCGGCCTGCCGGTCGCGGCCGAGGTGGCGGCCGCCCTTGGCCTGCCGCTTGGCCTTGTGCTGGTGCGCAAGATCGGGCTTCCGGCGAACCACGAGCTTGCCGTCGCCGCGATTGCCGGGCCCGAGGGGCGCACGCTGGTGCTTAACGAAGGGCTTACGGCGAGCCTTGGCCTTGACCCGGCCCGGATCAACGATCTCGCCCGCCTGCAG
>JBGSQL010000333.1:0-6311 GCA_041738105.1 Rhodobacter sp.
CAGGTCCGGTTCCGCTGGCAAAAACCTATTCCCCGCAATCCGGGCGCACCCAGATCGGCATCCGTCCGGAATACGCCGAGATGTCCAGCGGCACCGGTCTCCCGGCCCGCGTCTTGCGGATCGAGGATGTCGGTCGCCACCGCATTATCCGCGCTGACGTTGCCGGTACCCAGATCAGCGTCATTGTCCCAGAAGGCCAACCCGTCGGTTCCGACATGACCCACGTCCGCTTTGACCCTGACCGGGTGAACGTTTACGCCAACGACTGGCGGGTGAAAGGGGCCTCTGTCTGATGGACAAGACGCAGAACAACTGGGCGTGGTTCCTGGTGCTTCCAGTGCTGGTGCTCGTCGCCTTTTCCGCCGTCATCCCGCTGATGACGGTCGTGAACTACGCGTTCAACGACACGTTCGGGCAGAACCAGTTTTTCTGGAATGGCCTTGGCTGGTTCGAAGACATGCTGGGTTCAGACCGGGTGCACGAGGCTTTGGGTCGGCAAGTTCTGTTTTCTGCGGTCATCCTCGCCATAGAGGTTCCCTTGGGCATCTATGTGGCGCTGAACATGCCGAAAACCGGATTCTGGAGCAGCTTCTGCCTCGTCCTGATGGCCCTGCCACTGCTGATCCCGTTCAACGTCGTCGGCACGATCTGGCAGATCTTTGGCCGGGTAGACATTGGCCTGCTGGGTCACACCCTCGCTGCACTGGGCATCGACTACAACTACACCAACGATGCGCTCGACGCCTGGCTGACCATCATCGTGATGGATGTCTGGCACTGGACGTCGCTCGTGGCCCTGCTGTGCTACGCGGGCTTGCAATCCATACCGCAAGCCTACTATCAGGCTGCCCGCATCGACCAGGCCAGCCGCTGGAGCATCTTTCGCTACATCGAGCTCCCCAAAATGGCCGGGGTGCTGCTCATCGCCGTCCTGTTGCGGTTCATGGACAGCTTCATGATCTACACCGAACCATTTGTCCTTACCGGCGGCGGCCCAGGGAACTCGACCACCTTCCTGTCCATCGACCTGGTGAAAATGGCAGTCGGCCAGTTTGATCTTGGCCCCGCAGCCGCATTCAGCCTGATGTATTTTCTGGTGATCCTGCTGGTGTCGTGGGTGTTCTACACCGTGATGACCACCCTGGATAAGCAGGAGACGAAATGATGCGGGTCAAATCCTCGGCCATCGTGATGACCCTGTATCTGCTGTTCCTGCTGATCCCGATCTATTGGCTGATCAACATGAGCCTGAAAACCAATACCGAGATCGTCTCGACCTTCAGCCTGATCCCGAACGATCTGACGTTCCAGAACTATGTCACCATCCTGACCGATCCGGCATGGTATATGGGCTACGTCAACTCGATGATCTACGTCACGATGAACGTGGTCATCTCGCTGACCGTCGCGCTGCCTGCCGCGTATGCGTTCAGCCGATACAATTTCATTGGCGACAAACACTTGTTCTTCTGGCTCTTGACCAACCGCATGGCCCCCCCTGCCGTTTTTGCCCTGCCGTTTTTCCAACTGTATTCAAGCGTAGGCCTGTTCGATACCCACATCGCCGTTGCCCTCGCCCATTGCCTGTTCAACGTGCCGCTGGCCGTGTGGATCCTCGAAGGCTTCATGCGCGGCGTGCCCAAGGAGATCGACGAAACCGCCTATATCGACGGCTATTCTTTCCCGCGATTTTTCATCCGCATTTTCCTTCCCCTGATCAGCAGTGGCATCGGCGTCACCGCCTTCTTCTGCTTCATGTTCTCATGGGTCGAACTGCTGCTGTCGCGCACCCTTACCTCCGTTAACGCCAAATCCATCGCCGCCACGATGACACGCACGGTCAGCGCGTCGGGCATGGACTGGGGCGTGCTGGCGGCGGCAGGGGTGCTGACCATCATCCCCGGCGCGCTGGTGATCTACTTTGTCCGCAACTACATCGCCAAGGGCTTTGCCCTGGGAAGGGTTTGATCATGTCCTGGATGGCCTGGACCGCGCCGACCGCGATCTTCTTCTTCTGCATCGCCGGCGTTCTGATCCTGTTCACGATCCTTGCGATCCGGTATCCCGAAACGCCGCGCCTCGGCATCCTGCGGATCGAGACGACGCGGGGCGATCGGCTGTTCATCACGCTTCTGGGCTCGGCCTTTATCCATCTGGCCATGCTCGCCGCCTTCGGTCCCGACCTGATCTGGGTCGCGCCGATCCTTTGCCTGATCTACGCCGCAGCGGTGTTCCGCTGGGTCTGAACGGGCGCACGACCCTGCCGGGGGGGCACCCGGCCAAGCCGTTACTCTGGGAGGAGTTGGATCTATGAGACTACGCCAAACATCAACCGCCATGGCCCTTGCGCTGATCGCGCTGGGGGCTCCGGCCTGGGCTGACATGGACGCGGCGAAAGCCTTCCTCGATGCCGAAATCGGAGACCTGTCGTCGCTCAGCCGCGCCGATCAGGAAGCCGAGATGCAGTGGTTCATCGATGCCGCCGCGCCGTTCGCGGGCATGGACATCAAGGTGGTGTCGGAAACCATCACCACGCATGAATACGAAGCCAAGGTGCTGGCGCCGGCCTTCACCGCGATCACCGGCATCAAGATCACCCACGACCTGATCGGCGAGGGCGATGTCGTCGAAAAGCTTCAGACCCAGATGCAGACGGGCGAGAACATCTATGACGCCTACATCAACGACAGCGACCTGATCGGCACCCACTGGCGCTATCAGCAGGCCCGCATCCTGACGGACTGGATGGAAGGCGAAGGCAAGGCGGTCACCAACCCGAACCTCGACGTGGCCGACTTCATCGGAACCAAGTTCACGACCGCGCCCGACGGCAAGCTTTACCAGCTGCCCGACCAGCAGTTCGCGAACCTCTACTGGTTCCGCTATGACTGGTTCAACGACGCCAAGACCCAGGAAGACTTCAAGGCCAAGTATGGCTACGATCTGGGCGTGCCGCTGAACTGGTCCGCCTATGAGGATATCGCCGAGTTCTTCACCGGTCGCGACATGACCTACGCGGGCGGGCCGGACAAGGTCTATGGCAACATGGACTACGGCAAGAAAGACCCCTCGCTGGGCTGGCGCTACACCGATGCGTGGATGTCGATGGCCGGCATGGGCGATGCGGGTGAACCGAACGGCCTGCCGGTCGACGAATGGGGCATCCGGGTGGACGAGAACAGCCGTCCGGTCGGTTCCTGCGTTGCGCGCGGCGGCGCCACCAATGACGCGGCGGCGGTCTATGCCGTGACCAAGGCGATCGAATGGCTGCAGAAGTACAGCCCTCCCGAAGCCGCCGGCATGACCTTTGGCGAGGCCGGTCCGGTTCCGGCCCAGGGCCAGATCGCCCAGCAGATGTTCTGGTACACCGCCTTCACCGCCGATATGGTGAAAGAGGGTCTGCCGGTCATGAACGACGACGGCACGCCGAAATGGCGCATGGCCCCGTCGCCGCATGGCACCTACTGGGTTGATGGCATGAAGGTCGGCTACCAGGACGCGGGGTCGTGGACGTTGATGAAATCGACGCCGCTCGATCGCGCCCAGGCGGCTTGGCTCTATGCCCAGTTCGTCACCTCGAAGACGGTGGACGTGAAGAAAAGCCATGTCGGGCTGACCTTCATCCGCGAGTCCACCATCCAGCACGAGAGCTTCACCGAACGGGCGCCGCAACTTGGCGGTCTGGTCGAGTTCTACCGCTCGCCGGCCCGTGTCCAGTGGTCACCCACCGGCACCAACGTTCCGGACTATCCGAAGCTGGCGCAGCTGTGGTGGCAGAACATCGGCGATGCCATGTCGGGCGACAAGTCGCCGCAAGAGGCCCTCGATGCGCTCTGCGAAGAGCAGGAGAAGGTGCTGGAACGGCTCGAGCGTGCCGGCGTCCAGGGTGATATCGGCCCGAAGATGAACGAGCCGCAGGATGCCCAGGTCTGGCTGGATGCCCCCGGCGCGCCGGTGGCCAAACTCGACAACGAAAAGCCCCAGGGCGAAACGATCAGCTACGACGAGCTGATCAAGTCCTGGAACTGAGGTGACGACCCGGGCGGGGCGACAGCCCCGCCCGACTCCACACGGTCCATTGCCGCAACGGCGTGCGGGGACCGGAACGGATTGTTTCAGGCGGTCAACACCGCATGACATGTCCGACACGTTCGGAGGCAAGGCTTGACCCGAGGCAGACGCGTGGTGTCCCGTCCCGAACACGTGACAACGCCACAGGACAGGAACGATGATGATCCCTTCTGCCACACGCCCGCCCCTCGGAACCTTCCCGCCGCTGAATTCCCAGACCCTGGGCATGCTGTTCGTCGCGGGGTTCTTCGCCTCGAACGCCTTCGATCTCTGGGGGCAGGTGATCAGCCCGGCCCTGGGGTTCGCGAACCTGTCTCCGCATGGCCTGGCGCGCAGTCTGCTGGGCGCGCTCGGCCTGCCGGACAACGACTTTGCCGGCTATTTCATGCATTTCTACCTTGTCGGCCTGTTCGGCTATCCAGTCGGCTGGATGTTCATCTTTGCCCCGATCTGGCGGGTGCTGGTGGCACCGCGGATCGGCTCGACGCACTGGTTCCTGCCCTCGGCCATTTACGGCTTCGGCATGTGGGTGTTCGCCATCGGCGGCATTACCGCCATTGCCGGGCTGCCGCTCTTCCTGAACTTCACCGGCATTACCTGGGTCGCGCTGGTCGGGCATGTCGTCTATGGCATCGTGCTGGTCGCCGTCCTGCAACTGATCGACCGGCGGTGACCTGCGGGGGGGCCCGCCGCCCCGGGCTGCAATCGACACACGGAACGGAAGGACTGAGATGACACATATCCTCGCCATCGACCAGGGCACCACCTCGTCGCGGGCGATCCTGTTCGACGCCGCCATGACCGTCGTAGCCACCGCGCAGGAAGAGTTTCCCCAGCATTACCCGGCCTCCGGCTGGGTGGAACACGATCCTGCCGATCTGTGGTCCTCGGTTGCCGGCACGGCCCGCTCGGTGATCGAAAAGGCGGGCATCCCCCCCGCCCAGATCGCCGCCATCGGCATCACCAACCAGCGCGAGACGACCCTGATCTGGGATCGCGAAACCGGCCAGCCGATCCATAACGCGATCGTCTGGCAAGATCGCCGCACCGCCGACCTTTGCAACCAGATGAAGGCGGCCGGGCTCGAGCCGATGATCACCCACCGCACCGGCCTTCTGCTCGATCCCTATTTCTCGGGCACCAAGGTCAAATGGCTGCTCGATCACGTCGAAGGCGCCCGCGCCCGCGCCGAACAGGGCGCGCTTTTGTTCGGGACGGTCGATACCTACCTGATCTGGAAGCTGACCGGTGGTCGCGTCCACGCAACCGATGCCACCAACGCCGCCCGCACCCTTCTTTACAACATCCGGCAGGGCTGCTGGGATCCCGAGATCTGCCGCGAACTCGGTGTTCCCCTCGCAATGCTTCCCGAGGTCCGCGACTGCGCCGCCGATTTCGGCACCACCCGCCCCGACCTGTTCGGCCGCGAAATCCCGATCCTCGGCGTCGCGGGTGATCAGCAATCCGCGACGGTCGGCCAGGCCTGCTTTGCCCCCGGCATGATGAAAGCCACCTACGGCACCGGCTGCTTCGCGCTGCTCAATACCGGCGACACCCTCGTGGAAAGCCGCTCACGATTGCTTGGCACCATTGCTTACCAGCTTGATGGCAAGCCGACCTATGCCCTCGAAGGCTCGATCTTCATCGCCGGCGCGGTCGTTCAGTGGCTCCGCGATGGCCTGAAGATCATCCGTGAGGTCGCCGAGACGCAACCCCTCGCGCTGGCCGCCGATGCCGGGCAGGACGTGCTTCTTGTGCCCGCCTTCGTCGGCCTTGGCGCGCCCTACTGGAAGCCGGATTGCCGAGGCGCGATCTTTGGCCTGACACGCAACTCCGGCCCGGCAGAGATGGCCCGCGCGGCGCTTGAAAGCGTCGGCTACCAGACCCGCGACCTGCTTGAGGCGATGCGCGCCGACTGGCCCGGCGCAACCGATGGCATCCTGCGCGTCGATGGCGGCATGAGCGCGTCGGACTGGGCGATGCAGTTCCTGTCCGACATCATCGGTGCGCCCGTGGATCGCCCCAAGGTGCGCGAGACCACGGCACTTGGCGCGGCCTGGCTCGCCGGGATGAAGGCCGGCGTCTATCCGGGGCGTGACGCCTTTGCCGCCAGCTGGGCCTTAGAGCGCCGCTTTGCGCCCGCCATGGACGAAACGACGCGCGCCTCCAGATACGGCCGCTGGCGCCGTGCCGTCGACGCGACCATCGGGGTTTGACCAATGATCGCGCCGTTCCAGTTG
>JBGSQL010000418.1:0-1905 GCA_041738105.1 Rhodobacter sp.
TGCGCGGGCAGATTGCCGACGCCGTTGCGGCGGGTGCCCGGCCGCTGATCGACCCGGCCCTGTTCCCCGCCGATGACGGCGGCGCCTACCTGGCGCCACAGGTGCTGGTGGATGTGGACCATTCCATGCGCGTCATGCGCGAGGAAAGCTTTGGGCCGGTTGTGGGCATCATGAAGGTGCGCGACGATGCAGAGGCGATCGGGCTGATGAACGACTCGCCCTTTGGCCTGACCTGCTCGATCTGGACGCGCGATCCGGACCGGGCGGCGGCGATCGGGGCGCGGATTGAAACGGGGACGGTGTTCATGAACCGCTGCGACTACCTGGATCCGGCGTTGTGCTGGACCGGATGCAAGGCCACCGGGCGCGGCGGCAGCCTGTCGGTTCTGGGCTTCTATTCGGTCACGCGGCCGAAATCCTATCATTTGAAGAAGGTGACGAAATGAAACTGCGCGGAAACTGGTCCTACCCGACCCCGATAAAGTTTGGCGCTGGCCGGATTTCGGAACTGGCCGAGCATTGCAAGGCCGTCGGGCTGAAAAAACCGCTGCTGGTGACGGACAAGGCGCTGGCGGCGCTGCCGATCACCCGGCACGCGCTGGATCTGCTGGACGCGGGTGGCCTGGGCCGCGCAGTGTTCTCGGAGGTTGATCCGAACCCGAACGAAGGCAACATGGAGGCCGGCCTGGCCGTCTATCGCGCGGGCGGGCATGATGGCGTGGTGTGCTTTGGCGGCGGCTCGGCGCTCGATCTGGGCAAGATGATTGCGCTGATGGTGGAACAGACCGTCAGCGTCTGGGAGCTGGAGGACGTGGGCGACTGGTGGACGCGCGCCGACGCCTCGAAGATCGCGCCGATCGTGGCGGTGCCGACGACGGCGGGGACCGGATCAGAGGTTGGCCGCGCGGGGGTTCTGACCAATTCGGTGACGCACAAGAAGAAGATCATCTTCCACCCCAAGCTGTTGCCTGCGGTGACCATCTGCGATCCGGAACTGACCGTGGGGATGCCCCGCTTCATCACCGCCGGCACCGGCATGGATGCCCTGGCGCATTGCCTGGAGGCCTATTGCTCGCCCTTCTACCATCCGATGTCGCAGGGCATCGCATTGGAGGGGATGCGCCTGGTGCTGGAGAACCTGCCAAAGGTCTATGCCGATCCGAACGACCTGACGGCCCGCGCGCACATGATGAGCGCGGCGGCTATGGGTGCGGTCGCCTTCCAGAAGGGGCTGGGCGCGATCCATTCGCTGAGCCATCCGGTCGGCGCGGTCTATGGCACGCATCACGGCACCACCAATGCCGTGGTGATGCCGATGGTGCTGGATTTCAACCGGACCGCCATCGAAGACCGAATCGACCGGGCGGCGGCTTATCTGGGCCTTGCCGGCGGGTTCGCGGGCTTTCGGGCGCGGGTGATGGATCTGCGGGCGGAGCTGAACATTCCCGCGACGCTGACGGCGATGGGGGTGGAGCGGGCGCGGCTGGACGAGTTGACCGAGATGGCGCTTGAGGATCCGTCCTGCGGCGGCAACCCGATCGAAATGACGCGCGACAACACCCGCGCGCTGTTCGAGGCCTGCATGTGACAGGGGCAGTGCCGCGATGATCGGGCAGGCCCGCTGCGAGATTGCGGTGATCGGGGCGGGCGTGATCGGCCTGACGATTGCGCTGCATCTGGCGGCCGAAGGGCGCGAGGTGGTGCTGCTTGATCCGAACATGCCGGGATCGGGGGCGTCCTATGGCAATGCGGGCACCATCGCGGACTATGCCGTGCTGCCGGTGGGCACGCCGGAGGTGTTGCGCCAGGGCGTAGATATTGTTCGTTGACATGGCTTACTCCTCTTGGTTGACGTAAGGAGCGACGGTGGCGGCAAGCGGGTATGGACTGCTCTGAACCGGCACC
>JBGSQL010000443.1:0-6949 GCA_041738105.1 Rhodobacter sp.
CGGGGCCAGCTTTTCCATCGCGCTTTCGGCGAGCCGCCGGTAAGTCGTGATCTTGCCGCCGAACACATTGAGGAGCGGCGCGCCCGTTGCGTCCACGCTCAGCACGTAATCCCGCGTCGCGGCCGTCGCCGACTTCGCGCCGTCGTCGTAAAGCGGGCGCACCCCGGAATAGGTCCAGACGATGTCGGCCCGCGTCACCGGCTTTTCGAAATAGCGCGAGGCGAAGGCGCAGAGATAGTCCTGCTCCTCGGGCGTGCAGACGGCATCCTGCGGCTGACCCTTGTGATCCTGGTCGGTGGTCCCGATCAGCGTGAAATCCTGCTCGTAGGGGATTGCGAAGATGATCCGCCCGTCCTCGCCCTGGAAGAAATAGCACTTGTGGTGGTCGTAGAGCTTCTTCGTCACGATATGGCTGCCGCGCACCAGACGCACGCCCTCGGAGGAGTTCACGCGCAACGTCCCACGCACGACATCCTCGACCCACGGCCCGCCCGCATTCACGATGGTTTTCGCGGCGATCACTTCGCGCCCACCGCCCTCGCGTTCCACCGTGACCTGCCACAGATCCGGCCCGCGCTCGGCCGACACCACCTTGGCGCGGGTCAGGATGCGTGCGCCGCGCGCTTCGGCATCCCGCGCGTTCAGAACCACAAGGCGCGAGTCCTCCACCCAGCAATCGGAGTATTCGTAGGCATGGGCGAACCGCTTTTGCAACGGCGCACCCGCGGGATCCGTGCGCAGATCAATGGTGCGGGTGCCCGGCAGGATCTTGCGGCCACCAAGGTTGTCATAGAGCAGCAGGCCAAGACGGATCAGCCAGGCGGGACGCCGGCCCTTCATCCAGGGCATCACCGTGGCCAAGAGCCGCGAGGTGGGCGTCTGCCCTTCAAACCGCATGTCCGGATGGTAAGGCAACACGAAGCGCATCGGCCACGAGATATGCGGCATGGCGCGCAGCAGCGTCTCACGCTCGATCAGAGATTCGCGCACCAGACGGAACTCGAAATACTCCAGATAGCGCAGACCGCCGTGAAACAGCTTGGTCGAGGAACTGGAGGTGGCCTGGGCCAGATCGCCCATCTCGGCCAGCACCACCGACAGGCCGCGCCCGGCGGCGTCGCGGGCAATCCCGCAGCCGTTGATGCCGCCGCCGATCACAAAAAGATCGACCGGCCCCAAAGCCGTAGCCTGTGTTGACACGATGTCCTCCCTGACCCTCACACCATCCCTCGACTCGCCCGCACTGTCAACATTTGTTTTCGTTTATGTTCGTTCTTCATCAAACCGCGCATTAATGGTCACGTTTCCTGCCCTTTTTTCTGCGCTGCCGCATCGGCAAGGCGCCCCTCGCGCCCGATCGGGAAGGGTTGACCGGGGCCGCAGCGCACGCCTAGATCAGAAGACGCCGCGCCACGCCGGGCAGCGCCAAGGAAAGCCGCAATGGCGCTCAGTTTTCGTCAGACCGAGATTCTGGACATCGCGCGCAGCGAGGGCCGCGTGGTGGTGGAACAGCTGGCCGACCGCTTTGGCGTGACGTTGCAGACCATCCGGCGCGACCTGACCGACCTCAGCGATGCAGGGCTGCTGGACCGGGTCTATGGCGGCGCGGTGCTGCGCAAGGGCGTGTCGAACATCGGCTACGAGGAACGCCGCCGCCTGAACGACGAGGCCAAGGCGGCGATCGCGCGCCGCTGTGCCCAGGCGATCCCCGACAATTCATCGCTGTTTCTCAACATCGGCACCACGACCGAGGCGGTGGCACGCGAACTGCTGAACCATCACAACCTGACGGTTGTGACCAACAACATGAACGTGGCCAATATTCTTCTCGCCAACGACACCTGCGAGATCATGGTGGCAGGCGGCGTGCTGCGCCGATCCGATGGCGGGTTGGTGGGCGATCTCACGGCGCAATTCATCGAGCAGTTCAAGGTGGATTTCGCCATCATCGGCGCGTCAGCGCTCGATGCCGAGGGCGATCTGCTGGATTTCGACCTGCAAGAGGTGCGCGTCAGCAAGGCGCTGATCCGACAGGCGCGACGGACCTTTCTGGTCGCGGATGCGTCTAAATTCGGGCGCGCCGCCCCGGTGCGCATTGCGTCGCTGCGCGACATAGACGCCTTCTTTACCGATCGACCGCTGCCGCCCAACCTGGCCACCCTCTGCCGCGACTGGGGAACCGAGGTTAGCCTGCCGGACTGACCCCTTCCGGCTTTCTTCTGTTCACAAATATCCCACGGGGGTGCGGGGGTGTGAAACCCCCGCTCCTCACGCAGCCGCGTTCCAGCCGACCCGGATATGGCGATATCCGTCGCGGTAGACCGCCTCGGGGCTTTCGGCGAAGTCGCGCCAGACCTTGGTTGCCGCCGCGAGGTCGGGCAGACCCCTCCCGAAGCTTTCGATGGTCAGCCAGTCGTCATAGCCCGAGGCCCGGATGGCGCGGAATGTCTCGGCCCAGGGGATGTTGCCGCGCCCCGGCACGCCGCGATCGTTCTCGCTGATATGGACGTGAACGATGTGGCGCAAGTTGTCGGTGAAGGCGGCAATGGGATCGGGCTCCTCGATGTTGCAGTGAAAGGTGTCGTACATCGCGCGGATGTTCGGATGCGCGATCTCGGTCAGGTGGTCGGACAGATCCGCCATGGTGTTCAGCAGGTAGCACTCGAACCGGTTGAGCGCCTCGAGCCCGATGGTGACGCCGCGCGTCGCCGCGTAATCGCCGATGGCGCGCTGCGACCCGACGGATCGCCGCTTTTCCTCCGCCGTCGGCCCCTGCCCGCTGAACTGGCCCAGTGTCGAGTGCAACGGCCCGCTGAGCCGGTCCGCCCCAAGGGCTGCCGCACAGTCGATGACGTGGCGCATGTGCGCGATCCCGGCCTGGCGCGCGGCGGTGTCCCCGATCAGGTTCATCGCGGGATCCCCCATTGCGGCGACCGCGGTGCGCTGCAATCCGATCCGGTCCAGCAGATCGCCCAGCCGGGCGTAATGATCCGGCGTGCCCTCGAAAATCGGGATCTCGACCCCGTCAAAGCCGGTGGCGCGGATATCGCGCAACAACGCCTCGTGCGCCTGGGTGACATGGGTCGTCCAGAGAAACATGCACATGCCGATTTTCATGGACTCGCTCCGCGCTGGGTCATGCGATGGTGCCGCCCTGTCGATCGACTCGTCAAGTTGGTATTACCACATGCAAGGCAGAACCCGGCCCACGCATCGCTGAAAGTCGGTATGTAATCCAATCTACAAAACAATTTTCCTTTGTTTGCATTATCTTTGGCTCCCCCTGCATCAACCTTGCGAAAAACTTCGCTTTGGGCTAGGTGTTCTGAAAACTCATCTGGTCGAACCAGATGACAATCCAAAACGGTGCCGCAGGGCGCAACAGGGAGGATCACGATGCACCTTTCAACCCATAACTGGATGCGGGCCGAACCGCTCGATGTCACGCTGCGGCGGATCAAGAAATACGGCTATGAAAGCATCGAGATTTCAGGCGAGCCGGCGCAGTATCCGGTCAAGGAAACCCGCGCCCTGCTGAAAGAGCACGGCATCCGCTGCTGGGGCGCCGTTACCCTGACCCTGGGCGAGCGCAATCTGGCCGCCAAGGATGAGGGCCAGCGTGCGCGGTCCGTCGACTATGTAAAGTCGGTTCTGACCATGGTGTCGGAACTGGAGGGCCAGATCATCACGCTGGTGCCGGCAACGGTCGGCAAGGTGGTGCCGGATGGGACCGAGGCCGAAGAATGGGGCTGGGTGGTCGAAGCCACGAAGGAGTGCTTCGCCCACGCGCAGAAGGTTGGCGTCAAGATCGCGATCGAGCCGCTCAACCGGTTCGAGACCTACTTCTTCAACCGTGCGGCGCAGGCGCTGGCGCTGGCCGATGCGGTGCATCCCGAGTGTGGCGTCTGTCTGGATGCCTACCACCTGAACATGGAGGAATCGAACATCCACGATGCGATCCGGCTGGCCGGCAAGCGACTGTTCGATTTCCACGTGGCCGACAACAATCGCTTTGCCGCCGGGCTTGGCCATCTGGAGTGGCCGAAGATCGTCGCCACACTGCGCGAGATCGGCTATGACGGGGCGCTGACCAACGAGTTCGTGGCGCCCGTGGATCGCACGCCTGCGGCGATCTACCCCGATATGGTCGAGCGAAATCCGGTCGATATCTCGCCCGAGCAGCTGAAATTCATCCAGGATCATGGCTCCAGCCTTCTGACCGAGAAGTTCTACGACGGCCAGATGCGGATCACCGCGGAAACCCTGCTGCCCCTGATCAAGTAGCGTCAGTCCCGCCGCGCGCCCCGATGGCGCCGCGGCGGGGACAGGAGGGATGAATGCGGATCAAAAGTGCCAAGGCCTGGTGGGTCAGCATTCCCATCGAGACGGCCCGCCAGCATCGCAGCGACTTCGGCACGTTGACCACATTCGACGCGGCGATCTTGCGGGTGGAAACCGACGATGGCCTTGTCGGCTGGGGCGAGGGCAAGAACGCGGCCGGCAGCGCAGGCGATTATGGGGCGCTGGTCCACCTGCTGAACCATGAGGTGGCGCCGCAACTGATTGGCCGGAACGCCGGCGACATCACAGCAATCTGGGAGATGCTCTACAACGGCGTGCGGGCGGGATCAGCGGCGCAATCGGGCCATGTCATGCCCTCGCTCGCGCGCCGGGGGCTGAGCGTGGCCGCGATCTCGGCGGTCGATATCGCGCTGTGGGACATCCTGGGAAAGCATCTGAACCAACCGGTGTGGCAGCTTCTGGGCGGGCGCAAGGCCGATCGCCTGCCGGCCTATGCCTCGGGCGGTTGGGCCCCGGCGGATGCGATCGGTGCGCAGTTGCAGAGCTATATTGATGCAGGCGGCTTTCGCAGCGTGAAAATGCGCGTCGGCGTGATGGATGGCACGCCGCAGGTTTCGGCGGCGCGGGTCAAGGCGGCGCGGCAAGCGCTTGGTCCCGAGATCGAGATCGCCGTCGATGCGCATGGCACCTACAGTGTGGCCGGTGCGAAACGCTTTGCCCACATGGTCGAGGACTGCGATCTTGCCTGGTTCGAGGAACCCGTCAGCGGTGACGACAAGCCGGGCATGGCCGAGGTGCGCGCGGCCACCAGCGTGCCGATCGCGGCGGGTGAATCCGAGGCGACGCGGTTCGACTTCCGTGATCTGGCCGTTCTGCGCTGCGCCGATATCCTGCAACCCGATCCGGCCTTTTGCGGCGGCATCACCGAAACCTTGCGGATCGCCAATCTGGCCGCCAGCTTCAACCTGCGCTTTGCGCCACATCTGTGGGCGGGCGCCCCGTGCTTTCATGCCGGGCTGCATCTGTGCGCGGTCAGCCCCGCCAGCTTTACGATCGAGTATTCCTGCGGCGCGAACCCGATGATCCACGACCTGATCGAGAACGAGATCACCGCGCGCGACGGAATGATCGCCATCCCCGATGGACCGGGGCTGGGGTTTTCTGTATCCGAGAGGTTCCTGAACGCGCATGTGAGGAAAAGCTGACACGGCATGTCCCAGAAGAACCTGCTGTCTGATCTTGCGGCCCACCTCTATGCCACTTCGGCGGCTGACGGTGGGCGCACGCCGTCCGAGCGGGAACTGGCCGAGCATTTCGGCGTCAGCCGTGGCCAGATCCGCGAGACGCTGGCGGTGCTGGAAGCGATGCGGATCGTCGAGCGGCGGGCAAAATCGGGGATCTTCCTGACCACGCGCTTTGCCTCGGTCGACGCGCTGGCGCTGTTTGCCAAGGCCGGGCTGCCGCTGGATCCGATCCAGATCTACGAGACGGTCGAGTTGCGCAAGATCCATGAAATCAAGGCCGCGGAACTGGCCAGCCAGCGCGCGACCGAGGCGAACTTTGCCCGCCTGAAAGAAGTGCTCGACCAATCGCAACAGCGCATCGCACGCGGCGAACGGCTGGTCGAAGAGGATCGCGACTTTCACCTCGAGATCGTGCGCGCGACCCAGAACACCATGTTCTACAACGTCTGCTCGGTTTATTATGCCATGGGTGTACGCCGCCTGCCGATCTATTTCAGCGATCCCGATCGCTGCCGCCAAAGCCATGCCGAGCATATCCAGATCTATGAGGCCTTGCTGCGGCGCGACGCCAACCTGGCCCAGGCCCTGATGAGCGCGCACCTGCAAGGCGCCGAAGGGTACTGGAAGGGCCTTATTGCCGGACGCCAGGACAGCCCGGTGGCAGTGGGCTGACGCGGGCGATGGCGCAGATCTTCTCAACCCATCCGCTGCATCCCGAGGTGACGGCGCGCCTGCAGGCGGCGGCGGACCTGATCGTAGCCTCGGCCCCAACCCCCGAGGCGATCCTGGCCGAAGGGCTGGAGGCTGACATCCTGATCGTGCGGGCGCCGGTTCCCGAGGCGTACTTTACCCGTGCGGCGCATCTGCGGGCCGCCGTGCGCCATGGTGCGGGCCTTGACATGATCCCGCTCAACGCGGCGACGGTGGCGGGCGTGCTGGTGGCCAACGTGCCGGGGGTGAATGCGGTCACGGTGGCCGAACACGCGATCTTTGCCGCCATTGCGCTTTTGCGGCGGTTCCGCGAGGTCGATCAGCGGTTGCGCAGCGAGGGCTGGCAGGCGGCGCGGGCGCTGGCCGACAGCGGGCGCGATCTGTCCGGGCGCAAGCTGGGCATCCTTGGATTTGGCAACATCGGCCGCGCAATCAATCGGATGGCGCAAGGCTTCGGGATGCGGGTGATCACCACAACCCGCCGCCCCGACACCTTGCCCGAGGGCGTGCATCCCGTGGCCCTCGACACGCTGGTCGCAAAATCCGATGTGCTGGTGCTGTGCTGTCCGTTGACCGACGAGACGCGCGGGCTGCTGTCGGCCAGCCGCATCGCCACGATGAAGCCGCGCGCTGTTCTGATCAACGTCTCGCGCGGGCCGGTGGTGGATGGCGCCGCCCTGATCGAGGCGCTG
>JBGSQL010000454.1:0-2806 GCA_041738105.1 Rhodobacter sp.
CGCCTCCAGCCGATCCAGCCGCGCGGCCAGATCGTCCGCCGCGATCGTCGCATTGTCCAGATAGACCACCACCGGATGCAGCGCCGCGCCCGAGTCCCCCACCGGCACCGGTACCTCGGCGCGCGATCGCACGATCTCGACCCCCAGCGCCCCCGGCCCGCGATCCAGCTTCTCGATCCGCACGAAAACCCGCATCGCCTGCGGCTCAGCCAGGATCCGCTCGGCAATCCGTTCGGCCAGCGTTTCCAGCAGGTTCAGCCGTTCGGACGCCAGTTCGGCTGCGATCGCCTCGGTGATCCGGTCATAGGACAGGATCCGATCGACATCGTCCTGCAAGGGCGCGGGGTGCGGGCGGACTTCGACCACCACATCGAAACGCACCCGCTGGCGCGTGCCGCGTTCCTGCTGAAAGGCCCCGATCTCGACCTCGACCACATGATCGCGCAACGAGATCCGGTCGCGCGGATCAGCGCTGGCGCTGGCTTCGGCCCGCGCCTCGGGATGGGCAAAGGCAAGGCTGATGTCGCTGGTCATGGCCACTCCGGTCGTCCGGTGCAGTCTAGCCCGGATGTGCCCCGCGCCCCTAGCCCAAGCGCGGCATCGCTGGCAAGAGCGGCGACATCAGCCGCCCGTCGCGGCCCGGTAGAAAAGATGGTGGCCGATGGTGGCCGTGCGCGGCATCCGGTGGGCCCAGCGCGGCCGGACATTGCGCGTATGGAAATGCGTGGCGCCATCGGTCAACAGGCGTGGCGCCCCATCCAGCATCAACCGCGCGATCTTGCCCGAAATCGCGTAGGCGGCCTTCTCGCGGATCCGGTCGGAATAGCCGTCACAGGTGAATGAGAACTGGCATCCCCCCGATCCCCCCTGATGCACGACCCGACACACGCTGCGCGGATAGAGCGGCGAGGCCACGCGGTTCAGGATCACTTCCGCCACCGCGAACTGGCCGCGGATACTCTCGCCCCGCGCCTCGAAATAAATCGCCTTGGCCAGACACTCCCACTCGGCATCGCCCTGCGCCGCCGGCCGCGCCTCGATCCAGTCCCGCTCGTAGCGCGGCACGACAGGTGTCGGAACCGGCACCGCAAGCGGCCCACCGAAACCGCCAAGGCTGGAATGATAGGGTGAATAGGCCGCGAGAACCTGCGTCGAAAGCCCCGCCGATACGTCGGCCAGCGCTGCACCGACTGACAGGCAAAAGCCGACAAGGCCCCCGGTCCAGAGGGTATGAAGCCGCATGATAGGGGTGTCCCGGTGCTGTTTCCACGCCGTCGCCCTGACCGGATTTCCCCACCCGTGGACGACAAGCTGTGGAGATAGCCCGTAAAACCCTGTGGGTAAATTGGGGGTTACTGATTTACCACATAAATATCATATGTTTGCGCGGCTATCCGCCGATCTCACTTGAACAGTGAAACCGCAGGTTGCAAGCGAAAGGGGCCTGTCTCTGATTTGTCTCAGCTCTGGGCTTGGCTGTTGCGATCGAGCAACGCCAGATGCGCTGCCGCCAAACGTGCCTGCGGCACACGATACGGCGAACAGGACACGTAATCGAACCCCGCCTTGCGGCAGAAGGCCACCGATTCGGGGTTGCCGCCGTGCTCGCCACAAATCGACAAAGTCAAGTCCGGGCGCGTCGCGCGCCCCCGCTCGGCACCGATCAACAACAACTCGCCCACGCCATCGACATCGAGGATGTGGAACGGATCTTCCGGAAACACACCCTGCTGCACATAGGTGTTCATGAACCGCCCGGCGTCATCGCGCGACAGGCCATAGGTCATCTGGGTCAGGTCATTCGTGCCGAAGGACAGAAAGCTGGCGTGCTGCGCAATCTCGCCCGCCCGCAGCGCGGCGCGGGGCGTCTCGACCATCACACCCAGCCGATAGTCGAACGCCGACCCTGTGCGCGTGCGCACCGCTGCTGCCACCGCATCGACATGCGCCTGTACCAGTTCCACTTCGCGCCGGGCCGACACCAGCGGGATCATGATCTCGGGCACCACCGCCGGCCCGCGCCGCCCGATCTCGACCGTCGCCTCAAAGATCGCCTGCGCCTGCATGGCATAGATCTCGGGCAGAACGACGCCCAGCCGCACCCCCCGCATTCCCAGCATCGGGTTCACCTCCGACAACGCCTCAGCCCGCCGCGTCACCTCGGACAATGGAATGTCCAGCGCCTCGGCCAACTCGCGCATCCCCTCGCGGGTGTGCGGCAAAAACTCGTGCAAGGGCGGATCGAACAGCCGGATGCACACCGGCAGCCCCTGCATGATCTCGAACAACTGAATGAAATCCTCGCGCTGCATCGGCAGCAGCCGCGCCAGCACCGCCGCGCGATCCTTGGGCGTGTCGGCAAAGATCATCTCGCGCATCACGACAAGGCGATCTTCTTCAAAGAACATGTGCTCGGTCCGGCACAGCCCGATCCCCTGCGCCTCGAACTGGCGCGCCGTCGCGGCATCGGCGGGCGTATCGGCATTGGCCCGCACGCCGATGTCGCGCACCGCGTCTGCCCATCCCAGCAGCCGGCGAAAACTCTCATCCAGCGCCGGCGCCAACATTTCGGCCGCCCCCGCCAGCGCCTCTCCGGCCGAGCCGTCGATCGTGATCACATCGCCTTCGCGAAATACCCGCCCGTCCGGGGCAACCAGCCGCTTGTCGCGCCCCTCCAGCCGCATCTCGGACGCGCCGACCACGCAAGGCAGGCCGATCCCACGCGCGATCACGGCGGCATGGCTGGTCATCCCGCCACGCTCGGTCAGCACCGCCACCGCCGAATGCATCCCCCGGATGTCCTCGG
>JBGSQL010000268.1:0-23772 GCA_041738105.1 Rhodobacter sp.
GCCGGTGATGCCCGACACGACCACGCCCGCAGCCGCGAGGGGAGAGCGATCCCACGCCAGACGGGGGCGCAGGCGCGGCGCTGCGGGCGTCAGCGGCGCTTCAGCCTTGGTCAGCGTCAATGGGAAAATCGCGGCACAGCAAAGCAGCGCGAGCAGGTTGTATGAGATGTACGAGGCCGGCTCCAGCACGCCGATCATCAACTGGGCGCCAAGACTGCCCAGGATGTCGACGATCCGGTAGACACCCATCGCGCGCCCGCGGGTCTGGTTGGTGACCTTGGCTTGCAACCAGGCCTCGATGATCGTGTAGCAGCCCGCGACACACAGCCCCGAGGCCATGCGCATCAGGCCCCAGGCCCAGGGGTCCACGATCAGCATATGGGCGAGGATGCCGATCGTGCCCGCCGCGCAAAAGGCGGCAAAGGCACGGGAATGACCGACCTCGCCCATCAGGCGCGGTGCCCACCAGCAGCCGATGAAAAAGCCGAGGAAATGGGCCGAGCCGAGCATCCCGATCTCGGTTGTGGTAAATCCGAGGGCCGCGCCCGAGATGGCGTCGAGCGGGGCCACGCCGCCTGAACCCAGTTGCAGCAGGATGACCGAGAAGAAGAGGGCGGCGAAGGAGATCAGCAGGCGCATTGCGGTTTGGTCCCAAGCGTCGCAGGCACCTGATCCGTTTTCGCACCGAAGGTAAAGGTTCGGCAGACCGGCCGTCCCTTTGCGCAGGATCGCAGGACCGGCATTGAGCCGCCGGGCATGATTGGGCGATCAGTCCACCAGCGAGATCCGGGCGAGAATGTCGAGACGGACCTCGTCGGAGACGAGATCGTCATAGCCGGTAGCCCCGAAGGCGCTGCGATTGACCTTGCCGATCAGACGCACGGTCAGATGCCTGCGATCCCCAGGTTCGGTGCCCTGCTGGCGCCAGATTGTTGCTTTGAGCGTGAGCGGCCGCGTGATGCCACGGATCGTGACATTGCCTTTCACCGTCGCGCTATCGCCCGTCGCGCGGACAGAGGTACTAGCGAAGGTGATCTCGGGATAACGCGTGGCGTCGAGGACCTTCGGACCCTTCATCGCCTGTGCGGCAAAGGGAAAACTGGCCTTCGCGCCGGTGACGTCAAGGGTGACCTCCACGGTAGAGTTTGCAATCTGTTCAAAGTCGAGTGTCAGATCTGCGCGGGAGACGGGCATCCGCCCAGTGATCTGGTTGGCCCCGAAATCCGTCTCGAAGCCGACACTCGAGCTGCGCTCGTCGAGGCTGTAGCGCGCAGGAGCAGCAAGGACGGGCGCTGCGAGAAGGCAGAGGCAGGTGAAGATCAAGCGAATGTGGCGCATGGCGAGCAGCCTCCCTCATCTTCGTAACACGTCGGACGGAAGGGAACAGGTCATATGTTCATGAGCAGGCCGTTCGGGCGCGACTTGTCATCGCGGGACGGGCCGCTAAGGTCTTGCGATGTTGCTGACAGGGGGTGTCATGAAACGCGTTGCACTGGGCCGAACCGGCCTGATGGTGTCGGAGCTGTGCCTAGGCACGATGACCTGGGGGACACAGACGCCCGAGCAGGACGCGCATGCGCAGATGGATCTGGCGATGGAGCGGGGCATCACCTTTTGGGACACGGCCGAGATGTACCCGACCAATCCGGTCCTGGCCGAGAACGTGGGGCGGACCGAAGAGATCATCGGGACCTGGCTGGCGCAGTCGCGCAGGCGGCCGGATGTGGTCTTGGCCACCAAGATAACCGGGGCGGGGCAGGGGGCGGTGCGGGCGGGTGAACCCATCAGTGCGGCCGCGATCCGATCGGCTGTCGAGGCATCGCTGCGCCGGTTGCGGACCGAGATGATCGACCTTTATCAGCTGCACTGGCCAAACCGGGGATCCTACCATTTCCGCAAGATGTGGGCCTATGACCCGCGTGGGGCGGAGGCCGGTCAGGTGACGGCGCATATGATCGAGGTGCTGGAGGTTTGTCGCGACCTGATCGCCGAGGGCAAGATCCGCCACGTCGCGCTGTCGAACGAAACTGTCTGGGGGGCCGCGCGCTGGCTGTCGCTGGCCGAGCAACACGGATTGCCGAGGATGGCGAGTGTCCAGAACGAATACTCGCTGCTGTGCCGGCAATTCGACACCGACTGGGCCGAGTTGTCGGTGCTGGAGGATATGCCCTTGCTGGCCTTCTCACCTCTCGCGGCCGGGCTTCTGTCGGGCAAATACGCCGGGGACGTGATCCCCGAGGGCACGCGGCGGGCCGCGACGCCGACACTGGGCGGGCGCATCACGCCATTCGTGTTCGAGGCGGTCGCGACCTATCTGGGGATTGCAGCGCGCTACGGGCTGGATCCCTGTCAGATGGCGATTGCCTTTTGTCGGACGCGGCCGTTCCAGACGATCCCGATCATTGGCGCGACGACGCTGGAGCAGTTGCACATCGCGGCCGGCGCGGCGGATCTGGTGTTGTCTGACGAGGTTCTGGTCGAGATTGCGGCGGCGCATCGGGCCTTTCCGGCGCCCTATTGAGTGCGCGGGGGCGAAACGGCTTGCGCGCGTGGCAGGCTTGGGGCTTTCTGACGCGCGACTGTTCCGGAAGTGATCGAATGGCGATGCGTCTGACTTTGCTTTCAGCCCTTCTTGCAGCTTTTGTGCTGGTTGGCTGCGTTCCCGGCGGCAGTACGCCTGGGGGCGAAGCGGTCGTGCCATCGGGCGCCGCGACAGAGGTCGAGGTTGCACCGCTGGATGCTCCGGCGGATGTGGCAGAGCCGGCCGCTCCGGCGGAACCGCAGGAGCGCGCCCCGGCCATGACACCCGATCAGCTTGGCGAGATCGGTGCGGCGCCTGGTGAACAGAACGCCGCCGCAGACGATGCCGCAGCGCCGCCGGAAACTCCAGCAGCGGCACCCGTGGTGCCCGAAGCGTTGAAGACACCGGGGCAGATCGCCTGCGAAAAGAAGCGTGGCCGGTTCGTCAAGGCAGGCACGACAGGGTCTTTCATCTGTGTGCATCAAACGCGCGATGGCGGGAAGCGATGCAGCAAGGAAAGCGATTGTCAGGGGCTGTGCTTTGCACGGTCCCGGACGTGTTCCCCCTTTACGCCTGTTTTCGGGTGTCACGAAATATTGCAACAGGACGGCCTTCGCGTGACGCAATGCGTCGAGTGATCCTGGCGCTTCCGGTGCTGTGGACCGCATGTTCTGTGGCGCCCGAGGGGCAGTTCCGTGCAGCCGATCGCGCAATCTACTCGAACGCCGTGTTCGATGCCGCCCGACTGGAAGGGCGGTGGGTTCAGATCGGCGACTTTGCGCAGCCTGGGGCGCCGCCCTGTTCGGCCGGCGGGCTTGTCGTAACTGCGGCAGGGGAAGCGCGATCAGAGATTTCAGCAGACCTTTGCCTAGCCGGGCAGCGCCGCGGATTTCAGGGGCAGGCGCAGATGTCCGGGCCAGGGCGCATCCGGTTGATCGGGGCGGATCCGGATGGGATCGGGGCTGAATGGTGGGTTCTTTGGGTTGATGACGGGTATCGGACCTTGGTCGTCGGCACGCCATCGGGGGCCTTCGGGCTGATCCTGAACCGCGAGCCCGACCTGCCCGAAGACCGCATGGCGGCCGCGCGCGAGATCCTGGCTTGGAACGGCTATGATTTGACCCGTCTGCGCAGGGTTGGGGCGCCCTAGCCGATTTCGGCGCGTAGCTGGCGAATGTGGTCCGGCAGATCCCTGGCGCCAATGGCGGCCTCGCGGACCAGGCCATCGAACTGTGCGGAAAGGCCCGCGACACGGGCCGCATCGCGGAACGCAAGATAGTGGCGGCCAAGATAGACGACAGCAAGCAGCGGCCCGAAGACCGTGATCGGCGCGGAATAGACCCATCGCGCATCGAACAGATAAATCCTGAGCGCCGGGTAAAGCTGGTCGATCAACAGAAGGATCCGGTCGAGTTGCGCTCGTCGGATCTCGGGGGATAGGCCCGAGTAGTAGCCTTCGGCATGGGCGAAAGCGTCGAGCTCGTGCAGGGGCAGGGCGATCTCATAATCCGATCGCGTCTCGCGCATCCGGGCCAGCCGCGTCTCGGAGGCGATGATGGCGTCTGTCGCGCGGGGGCCGAGCTGGGCCGCATATTCCCATTCCATCATCTCGCGGGTCTTGATCATGTCGGGCAACGTCGCGGGCACATGCCGGATCTTGTAGCCGGCAGCTTCCTGGTGCCACTCGAAGATCGTCTCGTCGATCAGCGCGCGCGGGGCATCGATCAATGTCAGGGCGTTGTTCATCAGCAATTCGAGTGTTTCTGGCCGATCGGTGAGTCCAAGCAGCCAATCGCTGCTGATGGCAAGCGCCGCAGCACATTCCGCGGCAATCTGTGCGTTGGGCAGGCGGCTGGAGCCAACGTCGAGCAACTGCGAGATCGTCGAGCGATCAACGCCAACGGCGCGCGCCAGCGCGCTCTGGTTCAGTCCGCGCAAGGCAATAGCCTCGGCAAGCCGGTGGCGGAACAATTCGGCGCGCGCGCGTTTGTCGATCTTTTGCAGCATGTGTTTCTTAATATCACAGATGTTTAGAAACTGTTGCGCATCTTCTGAATTTTCTGTCGCCAGCACAAGTGATATTCAAATATTCGTGAGTTTTCTGGAGGATTGCGTTGCTTCCGAAAAGACGGATCATCGAGTGGCCGACACTTCTTTTGCTCGCAGCGACTTACGTCCTCTGGGCGTTGGGGACGACGTCTGTGGCCGGATGGTCGCTGACAATCGGCGTTGTGGTGACCGCGATCGCGATCGCGCAGTTTTCTTCACTGCAACACGAGGTTCTGCATGGTCATCCGTTCCGATCTCAGTGGCTGAACGAGGCGATGGTGTTTCCGGCATTGAACGCCGTCATTCCTTATGAGCGGTTTCGCGATCTGCATCTGGCCCACCACTACGATCCGATCTTGACCGATCCGTATGACGATCCTGAGTCGAATTATCAGGATCCGGCGGTCTGGGGGCGCACGTCAGCTCTGGTTCGGAATTTGCTATTGGCGAACAACACGTTGCTGGGAAGAATGGTGCTTGGCCCGTTCCAGAGTGTCATCAGCCTGGTCAAGGTGGACGCGCAGGCGATGTTTTCTGGCGATCGTGCGGTAATCCGGGCGTGGCTGCTGCACGCGCTTGGCCTGGGGCTGGTGCTCGCCTGGCTTGTCCTGGTTAGCCAGATGCCGATCTGGGCCTATCTCTGTGCAGCCTATCTGGCGTTCGCGATCCTGAAAATCCGCACTTTTGCAGAACATCGTGCGCACGAGGCGGCGCGGGCGCGCACGGTTATCATCGAGGATCGCGGGCCATTGGCGCTGCTGTTTCTGTACAACAACCTGCATGTCGTCCACCATATGCATCCGACCCTGCCCTGGTACCGCTTGCCGCAGACCTACCGTGAAAATCGCGAACATTATCTGCGGCGCAACGAGGGATACCTGTTCAGGTCCTACGGCGAGGTCTTTCGCCACTACTTCCTGCGTGCAAAAGATCCCGTCCCGCATCCGCTGTGGCCCGACAAGCGAACAGACGCCACGCCGGACGTCCCGGATCGCCAAACCTTACCGGCAGAGTAGAACACCGGATCGCCTTCCCCCGGTATCCACCCAACTTGTGCGGTCAGCCTATCCGTCGGAATGTCGGCACCGGGCCGGAATTGTCGAAGAACGGAACGGGTGGTGTCGGGCCTTTGTCGTCGGCCAGGGCTGCCACTTCGGCCAGCACAACCTCGGTGATGAACGGCAGGTCAAGGTGCCGGGTCTGCGCGAGGGGCAGCCAGTGCAGATGGCCGAGTTCATCCGATGCGGCAGAAAAATCGTCGGCATCGCCGTCCACGGCACCGATATCGGCCATGAAAAAGCGGGCATCGAAGCGCCGGGTCCGCCCAGGCGGGGTGATTGCGCGAAAGATGAAGCGCAGCGTCGACGGATCTGGCAAAAGCCCGCGCTGGGCAAACCCGGCCCAGCCGTCCGGCAAGGGGGTTGTGCCGGGCCGGCCGAGGGGCAGGCCGGTTTCTTCCCACACTTCGCGGATCGCTGCGGCTGCAAGGGTCGCAGGCGCCAGAGCATAGCCTTGGGCAAGGCGCTGTTCGCAGACCGGATTCAGTCTTCCGACCATCGGGACGCTTTCATCGCTGCGTTCGACCGCTCCGCCTGGAAAGACGTATTTCGACGGCATGAAGACCGCCGATGCGCCCCGCTGGCCCATGAGAACCTCGGGGCCATGCATCCCCCGGCGAGTCAGGACCACTGTCGCGGCATCGCGAATTTCTGGGGCAGCGTCAGCCACTCGTGCCGAACCCGTGCATCCTTCGGGCCCACTGGATTGCCACCAACACACCTTTCAGCCGAGGCAGAAGAAAGAGCGACAGGGCAACCGTCCCGACCGAAAAGATGCTTGCCAGCAGCAGGGGATCGGGGCGGTATTTCACGAAGGCCCAGAGGATTGCCGGTGCCATCAAATGCCCGACGATCAGGATCGTAAGGTAGGCAGGTCCATCGTCGGCCCGATGATGATACAGTTCCTCGCCGCACACAGGGCAGCTTTCGCGCACGGTCAGATACCCGCGCAGCATAGGGCCGGCCCCACAGTTCGGGCAGCGCCGCCGCCAGCCCCGCAGCATTGCGGGGCGCATCGGCCGGTCTTCGAGGATACTGCTTGTTGTCGGCGGTGCAGAAAGCGTCATCTTGCAACCATGGTTCGGAATATGTGTCTGTGTAGCGCGTTCACGCGGCAATGTAGAGGGGGTGGGGCGGCCTTGCGGCGCGATGTCGCGAATTCGGCTGACGGCATGCGACGGAAAGCGCGGCCTGGTGCGTTTGACCTTTATCAGACACGGCAAGGGGCCGTGCCAAAGTCAAAAGGAAGAGGCCATGCAACCGACCAGAGGACTGACAGCGGCCACCCTCGCCGCACTTGTCGCAGCAACCCTTGCAACGGCGCTGCCCGCCGCAGCGCGTGGCCCCGGAGAGGGCATGGGGATGTCGGGCATGATGGGTGACGGGCTATTTATGGACGAGATGTTCCAGCAACTGGACGCCGATGGAGACGGCAAGATCAGTGCCGAAGAAATCAAGGCGCACCGTAGCGCAGAAATCACGGGCGTAGATGCCAACAAGGATGGCAAGCTGAGCCAGGACGAACTTGTCGCGCTTGAAATGAAGCGGATGGAGCAGATGGCGACCAATCGCGCCATGCGCCAGATCGAGCGTCTCGATGCGGATGGAGACGGTCTGCTGTCGATCGAGGAAATGGCAGCGCGTCCGATGCCTATGCGCATGTTCGAACGCGTGGACGCCGATGGGGATGGCGCGATCTCGCGGGAGGAAATCGAGGCCGCGAAACTTCGCATGGCCGAGCATCGTGACGGCAGAGAAGGGCGGCGCGGCCACGGCAATCCCTTCTGGGGCGACACCGAGAACTGAGCCGAGACCCGGTGCGCGGTTTCGATCGCGCACCGTCGGCCGACCGGCCCCGCTTGGCAGCCGGATGAAAAGCAGGCTAGATCCCCGGCATCATGCTCATGGCACTTGACGCTCTATCGGAAGTTTCGGACGAGGCGTTGCTGGTGCTGTACGCCAATGGCGATCCTGCGGCGGCGCGCGTGCTGACGGCGCGCTTTGCCCCCAGGATCCTGGGTTTTGCCGCGCGGATGCTGGGCGACCGTGCCGAAGCCGAGGATGTGACGCAAGAGGCGATGCTTCGGCTGTGGCGTGTTGCACCGGACTGGCGCCAAGGCGAGGCAAAGGTCACAACCTGGTTGTACCGGGTGGCTTCGAACCTGGTCACCGATCGCCTGCGTCGCTCAAGGCCCGCCAACATTGACGACGTTCCAGAGGCCGAGGACGGGGCGCGGGCCGTTGTCGCGCACCTGATCGAGGCGGACCGGGCCCGTGCGTTGGAGGCTGCCATTGCGGCGCTGCCATCCCGCCAAAGGCAGGCGGTTGTGCTGCGCCATCTCGACGGCCTGGCCAATCCCGAGATTGCCGAGGTGATGGGCATCGGAGTTGAAGCGGTGGAAAGTCTTGTTGCGCGAGGAAAACGAAGTCTGACTGCGGCACTCGCCGCCCGACGGGAAGAATTGGGGTATGAAGATGACGCCTGAACTGCGGGACAAGGATCTGGACGGAGGATTCGGGGCGTTGCGCGCTGCGGCGCCGATACCAAGCGCTGCCTTGCTGGTGCGGATCGAGGCCGACGCAGAGGCAGAACGTCTGAAACGTCATGACCCTCGCAAATCTGTTCGACCGGCGCCGCCGTTGTGGTCAAGGCTTATCGCGGTCCTGGGCGGCGGTCCGGCGTTTGCCGGTCTGGTTGGTGCGACGGTGGCCGGTGTCTGGCTGGGCGTCGCGCAGCCGGCCCCCGTTTCGGTCGTGACCGATGAGATTGCCGTGGTGCTGGGTGCGGACTTCGGCTTTGACCAGATCGAGTTGATCCCGACGCTCGATCTCTTTTCTGCGGAGGGTTGAGGGATGAGCGAAATCACCCCGAAACCAGCTGCTCCGGCCGCCTCGCGGTGGATGAAGATCGCGCTAGTCGTTTCGCTTGGGATCAATCTGGCGATCCTCGGCATGGTTGGCGGAGCTGTGATCAAGGGAGGACACGACCACCCGGCCCCGCTTGTGCGTGACCTTGGTTTCGGCCCGTTCTCGGAGGCGTTGTCGCGCGAAGATCGCGACGCACTTCGGCGGGCGTTCCGCAGCGAGACCGGAGGTCTGCGACTTGTCGGGCGCGAGATGCGTGCGGAATTCACCGAGTTGATGCGGATCCTGCGGACCGAACCCTTCGATCAGGCAGGGCTGGATGCAGTTTTTGACTCGATGCAGGCCCGGGGGCGCGAACGGCTCGATCTCGGGCAGCGCTTGTTGTCCGAGCGGATCAGCACCATGACGCCGGAGGCGCGGCGCCAGTTTGCCGATCGTTTACAGGATGTCCTGGGTCGAAGGACCGATCGCAAGGCGGCGCCCAAGGCAGACGACGGCTGAAGCCCGTCACTTTCAGGCTGCCGACCGACTGATCGTGACCTGGTTCCTCCCGCGCGCCTTTGATGCAAGAAGCGCCTGATCGGCGCTCGCCACGATGGTTGCCACGGCGTTGGTACAGCCTGGGCCCGTCACCGAATGAACCGCCAGCCCGATCGAGACGGTCACGGAAAGGGCGCGTTGCGCATCAATCTTTATTGGCGTTTCTTCGATCACACGGCAGAGGTGCCGGGCAATGCGGCCCGCCTTGGAAAGGGCGGTGGCCGGCAAGGCAACCAGGAATTCCTCGCCACCGATCCTGGCGACCAAGTCGGTCCCGCGCAGATCGGCCGTGAGCCGCCGCGCAACCTCGATCAGGACGCTGTCGCCTGCCGCGTGGCCGAAGGCGTCGTTGACTGCCTTGAAGCGGTCGAGGTCGACCACCATGACAGCGAGGGGTTCGTTCAGGGTTCTGGACCGGTCGAGCAGCCGGCCAAGTTCGGCCAAGGCGTAGCGGCGGTTGTGCAGGCCCGTCAGCGGGTCGATTGCCGCCAGTCGCAACCCCATGGTCACCGACTCGCGCAGACGGTCTTCATGCCGCTTTCGACCCACGAGGCGTTGCAGGCGCAGGCCGATCTCGCGCGGATCGGCATCTGACGGCAGTACCTCGTTCGCGCCGAGATCAAAGGCCATGGCCGCCGCCGCCTTGGCTGCGTTGGGCAACATCACACAGATCGCGGCATGACGCCCGTTGCCACGGCAGCGCAGATCCGACAACAGATCTAGCCCTTCATCGTCATCGCCAAGGCCACATTCGAGTACGTAGGCATCAGGCGTCCGCGTCGTCTCGGCCAGCGCCTCGTCCCGTGTGAGGATCAGCAGGTGGTCGCCAACATGCGTGCGCAGGCTGTTGCGCAGGTTCATGGCGGCTTCTGGGCGATGCATGACCAGGGCAACCAGGCCCGGCACATCAAAGGTGGCGGCCGGTTCGGCAAGACCCATCACCCCAAGACCTGCATCACGGGTGCGCAGTTCGTCGATGCCATCCCGGCTGCGCTGAAGCGCGCGCAATCGGGCCATCAGACGCATGCCGTCGATCGGCTTGTGGATCACATCGTCGGCGCCCGATTCCAACGCGTCGAGCCGTACCGCACTAGCGGTATCGGTCAGCATCACGATGACTGGCAGATCGCGCGTCGCGGCGTTGCCACGGATGCAACGCAAGATTTCCTGCCCAGACATGTCAGGCAGCGACCAGTCGAGCAGGACCATGTCTGGCAGGGCGGCGCAAATCTGCGCCAGGCACTCTTGCCCGGTGGCGGCAAGCAGTACGGTATAGCGGGCTTCGGCCAGTTTGACCTTCAGGACAATCCTGTTCGTTGCCATGTCATCAACGATGAGGATGCGCCCCGCCATGATCAGGAATGCCTGCTTTACCCGTGCTTCGTTCCCCGTCACTGTGTGTCAGGATTGGTTAAGATTTTCTTTCTGCCGGGCGGGGGTGGAGAGGGAAATTGGAGCGCGGACGTGGCGGCACGGCAGGAGTCTGCAGAGGTTCTGGCGCTTCAGGCATTGGGCTGGCTTGCGGCGAACGAAGATCTGTTGCCGGTCTTTCTGGGGGCGACCGGTGCAAGTATGGACGATCTGGCACAAGGCGTGCGGGATGTGTCCTTTCTTGCCGCAGTGCTGGATTTCCTGCTGATGGATGATGCGTGGATCATCGCATTCTGTGATGATGCCGGCATTGCCTATGGCAGGCCGCTCGAGGCGCGGGCGTGGTTGCCGGGTGGTCAGGCGACGCACTGGACCTGATGTTTCGGCGCAGTTGCGGTTGCAATGACAGGCTCCAGGCCTCACCTTGCCGGAGTGTCCGATGATCGGGCCGGAGGCGGGCGATGATCGGCGGAGTGATCTTTGACAAGGACGGCACGCTGTTCGACTTTCAGCAAAGCTGGGGGGCCTGGACACGCCGACTGCTGGATGAAATTGCGCGTGACCAAGGCCATGCAGAGCGGATGGCCGGTTCGCTGTGCTTTGATCTCGTGACGGGCGAATTTCTTCCCGAAAGCCCTGTGGTCGCCGCGACGGCGGACGAAATTGCGGGGGCCTTGCTGGAACACCTGCCAGGCACGACCCATGCGGCACTGGTTGCTCGGATCAATCTGCTAGCCGTCGAGGCCGAGATGGCACCGGCTGTGCCACTTGCGCCGCTGCTTGGCGCGTTGCGCGCGCGCGGGTTGCGCCTGGGTGTTGCCACGAACGACATAGAGGCGGCGGCGCGCGCCCATCTGATTGCGGCGGGCGTCGCCGGTCTTTTCGATGTGATCTCCGGCGCAGACTCGGGGCATGGGGCCAAGCCGGAACCGGGCATGCTGTTGGCCTTCTTGCGCGCGACCGGCCTCGCTCCCAACCGGGTCGTGATGGTCGGTGACAGCGCGCATGACCTGATTGCAGGCCGTGCGGCGGGGATGCGGCCGGTTGCGGTGTTGACCGGCGTGGCAGGCCCTGAAGAGTTGCTGCCGCTTGCGGACGCGATCCTGCCTGACGTCGGGGCGCTGCCGGCCTGGATCGACGCTCAGCGGCAGGGCTGAGGCTGTTCCGCCAAGGAACATACAAAAACGACGCAACTTGGTCGGAATTCTTGGCTCCAAGGCAGATATGGATCGGTCAATCTGCAGCGGGGAAGATCCCGCATGGTCAGGAGCTGGACGATGAACGAGGATGCAGGCCGACGCCGGCGTGCCGGTGGCCGCGCGGGCAACAAGAGCCGCGCCGGAACCGCCGCGATCGACCAGATGCCGTGGCGGATCCCGCAGAATCCCGATCGCCCGACAGAGCCGCTGGACATGGATGCGGTCCTTGCGATCCACAAGGCAACGATGCGGATCTTGCGCGACATCGGGATCGAGTTTCTGAACCCCGAGGCGGTGGCGATCCTCAAGCAGGCCGGCTGCACGGTTGACGGCACGAACGTCCGGATGGACGAGGACTTCGTGATGGAAATGCTGCGGACCGCACCAGAGCAGTTTACCATCACACCGAGAAATCCGGAACGCCAGATCATCCTGGGCGGCAATCACATGGTGTTCGTGAATGTGTCGTCGCCGCCCAATGCCTGGGATCTGGAACGTGGCAAACGCTCGGGTGATTTTGCGACCTTCAAGGAATTCATGAAGCTGACGCAGTATTTCAACTGCATCCATGTGGCCGGCGGCTATCCGGTCGAGCCGATCGACATTCATCCGTCGGTGCGACACCTGGATTGTCTCTACGAAAAGCTGACCCTGACCGACAAGGTTGTCCACGCCTATTCGCTGGGCGCGGAGCGGGTCGAGGACGTGATGGAAATGACCCGCATCGCCGGCGGTCTTACCGAGGATGAATTCCAGGCGACGCCGCGCATGTACACCAACATCAATTCCGTTTCGCCGTTGAAGCACGATTATCCGATGCTCGATGGTGCGATGCGGCTGGCGCGGCGGGGGCAACCGGTGGTGGTGACGCCTTTCACCCTTGCGGGCGCCATGGCGCCGGTCACGATGGCGGGAGCCGTGACCTTGAGCCTTGCCGAGGGTTTGGCGGCGATCGCGCTGCTGCAATACATCAACCCGGGATGCCCGGTGATGATCGGCACCTTCACGTCGAATGTGGACATGAAATCGGGCGCGCCGGCGTTCGGCACACCGGAATACATGCGCGCAACCCAGATGACCGGACAGTTGGCGCGGTTCTACAAGCTGCCGCTGCGATCTTCCGGTGTCTGCGCGGCAAACGTGCCGGACGGCCAGGCGATGTGGGAAACCTCGAACAGCCTCTGGGCGGCGGTGCAATCGCGGACCAACATGGTCTATCACGCGGCGGGTTGGCTGGAGGGCGGGCTGATCGCCAGCCCCGAAAAATTCGTGATGGACTGCGAGATCCTGCAGATGATCCAGCGCTATTTCGAACCGGCGACGTGGGCGACTACCGAAGAGGACATCGCGATCGACGCGATCCGCCAAGTGGGTCCGGGGGGGCACTTCTTTGGTGTCCAGCACACGCAGGATCGCTATGCGACGGCTTTCTATGCACCTTTCGTTTCGGATTGGCGAAACTTTGAGGCGTGGCAGATCGACGGTGCCGTCTGGACGCCAGAACGCGCGCACCGCATCTACAAGGCGATCTTGGCCGACTTCGAGGCCCCCGAGATGAACCCGGATCACCAGGAAGAGCTGCGCCGCTTCGTGGCACGGCGAAAACAGGAAGGTGGGGCGCCGACGGATTTCTGAGCGCGCCTTGCGATCCGCCTCTGGCCTCGGGGTGCGAAATCCGCGATCTGCGCTGCCGGCATCGGGCGGTTCAGGATCGACCCAGGGTGCATAGCGGGATTGTGCAGTTGTTAACGCCTGCTGCGTAGTCTTTGCATCTGATCCTGTGGAGCACGCGCGATGCATGGCCTCGTCAACCGATCCGTTCAGGTTTTCCTGAGGAATACTTATGGTCTCGAGCGCTGGATCGCGGTTGCCCGCGAAGCGGAACTAGGCTTTGACAATTTCGAGGCGATGCTGAGCTATGACGATTCGCTGACAGATCGCGTCATCGAGGCCGCTGCCCGTCAGTTGTCCCGCCCACGGGAAACGGTGCTCGAGGATCTGGGAACTTTTCTTGTCTCGGACCCGACGCTGGAGCCGTTGCGCAGGCTGTTGCGTTTCAGTGGGGTGAACTTTGTAGATTTTCTGCATTCATTGGAAGATCTGCAAGGGCGCGGTCGGCTCGCCCTGTCAGATCTCGACTTGCCTGAACTGGCGCTAAGCGAAATCGCGCCGAACCAGTTCAGGCTGCACTGTCGATCTGGGATCGCGGGGGTTGGACATGTCATGGTCGGCTTGCTGCGTGCGATGGCTGACGACTATGGAGCGCTGGTGCTGCTGGAACACGAGGGGACTGGCCCGTTGGGCGAAGTGCTGTCGATCCATCTGCTCGAGTCGAAGTTTGCGGCAGGGCGGCGGTTCGATCTGGCCGCGCGACCAAGGTGAATGATGGATGGCACGATGCCCGAAAACGGGATCATAATTGAAACGGCAGATCTTGCGCGGTTGATGCCCATGCACCTGTGTCTGTCGCCAGATGGCACAGTTGCCGGCTATGGGCCAACCCTGGCAAAGCTGGCCGCAGGTCGGCTGGCGCCGGGGCAGTCGTTTTTTGACCTGTTCGAGGTCCGGCGTCCTGACGGAATCCACGACCTTGCCGGCTTGACGGCACGGGCAGGCCAGAGGCTGCACGTGCAGTTGCGGCACCCCCCGGGAACGGGCTTTCGTGGCGTCGCCGTGCCCCTCGTGGGGAGGGGGGGCGTGCTGTTGAATCTGTCGTTCGGAATAGCGGTGGTCGACGCGGTCCGGGACCATGACTTGACCGATGCCGATTTCGCACCGACCGATCTTGCGATGGAGCTTCTCTATCTGGTCGAAGCAAAGACGGCGGTGATGGCCGAGTTGCGCGATCTCAATCTGCGGCTGGAAGGTGCAAAGACGGCGGCCGAGGAACAGGCGTTGACGGACACGCTGACAGGTTTGTGCAATCGGCGCGGGCTCGACCTTGCCCTTGCTCAATTGGTCGTGCGCGGTGCGCCGTTCGGGCTGATGCATCTGGACCTCGATTTCTTCAAGGCGGTCAATGACACGCTTGGGCACGCGGCAGGGGACCATGTCCTGCAAGAGGTGGCCCAAGTTCTGCGGATGCAGATGCGCGGTGGTGACACCGTTGCGCGTCTGGGGGGGGATGAGTTCGTGATCGTCCTGCCGGGGCTTGTCGACGCCGAAAAGCTGGGCGGCATCGCGACGCGGGTGATTGGGCAGCTGACGCAACCCATTCCCTTCGATGGCCGAATGTGTCGCATTTCGGCGAGTATCGGCATGACCGTGTCCACGGCGTACGATCCCCCATTGCGCCCTGATCGACTGGCGAGCGAGGCGGATGAGGCGCTTTACGAGGCAAAGCGCAACGGACGGGGATGTGCAGTTTTCCGGGCGCCGGGCTAGCTTTCTACCGCCATGATCTTCCCGGGTTCGGCTTCCAGGAAGGCAAAGCCGTTCGCACCCAGGCTCAGCGTCGTTCCGGCGATCTTCGCGGCCTGACCCGGACCGACGATCCGTCCCCCTGTCATGGTCAGCCGGGCAGGTTCCGCCGCGAGGTTGAACACGCAACACAGGCGGTCGTCGGGGGCATCGCGCCAGAACCCCAGGATCGGTTCGGGAAGGTCAAGGAACGTGGTGCGGCCGGTACGTAGCGCAGGATGGGTGCGCCGAAAGGCCAGCAAGGCGCGATAGGTTTCCAGGACAGATCCCGCAACGCCTTGTTGCGACGCGACGCTGCGCAGCTTTTGCGGTGCCTTCACGGGTAACCATGGCGCACCCGAGGTGAAACCGCCCTGACGGCTCTCGTCCCACACCATTGGCGTGCGACAGCCATCACGGCCCTTGTAGTCCGGCCAGAACGTAAAGCCGGGCGGATCAGTCAGTTCGTGAAACTCGATGTCGGTCTCGGTCTGGCCCGTTTCTTCACCCTGGTAGATGCAGATCGAGCCCTCGAAGGACAACAACATTGCCGCGGCGAGGCGCGCAAGGTCGTCTGCCGCCCCATGTTTGGCCCACCGCGAGGCGTGGCGTGTCACGTCATGGTTGGAAAAAGCCCAGGCCGGCCAACCATCCGGAGCGGCCTTGAAGAAACCCTCGATCTGCTTTCGGAAGTGGGCCGCCGTGAATTGTGGGCCAAGCAACTCGAAGCTGTAGGCCATATGCAGCCGGTCTCTCCCGCGGGTATAGTCGCCCATGACCTCGACGGCGCGATGGCTTTCGCCGATCTCGCCAACCATCGTGCGCGCCTCGTAGTCGTCCAGCAGGTGCCGCATCCGCTGCACGAAGGCCAGGTTTTCCGGTCGGGTCTTGGAATAGAGGTGCAACTGCATGTCATAGGGGTTGACGGCCGGTGCAACCGCATTGCCGGGCGCCGGCGGGTTGGACCTGAGTTCGGCATCATGAAAATAGTAGTTCACCGTATCGAGGCGGAACCCATCAACCCCACGGTCCAGCCAGAAGCCCATCGTCGACAAGAGCCAATCCTGGACATCCGGATTGTGAAAGTTGAAATCCGGCTGACTGGCCAGGAAATTGTGCAGGTAGTATTGGCGTCGGCGCGCGTCCCATTCCCAGGCTGAACCGCCAAAGACCGACACCCAATTGTTGGGGGGGGTGCCATCGGGGCGGGCGTCCGCCCACACGTACCAGTCGGCCTTGGGATTGGTGCGACCGCTTCGGCTTTCCACAAAGAACGGATGGAGGGCGGATGAATGGCTGAGCACCTGGTCGATGATGACCTTGAGGTTCAGATCATGGGCACGCGCAACCAACGCGTCGAAATCGTCCAGGGTGCCGAACAGCGGATCAATGTCGGTGTAATTAGATACATCGTACCCCATGTCGGCCATGGGCGAGGGGAAGATGGGTGAAATCCAGACCGCATCAACACCCAATGCCGCGATGTGGTCAAGCCGCCGGGTGATGCCGGTCAGATCACCGATGCCGTTGCCCGTGCTGTCCTGAAAGGACCGGGGATAAACTTGGTACATCACCGATCCGCGCCACCAGTCGTCCATCCCGCGCTCCCTGCACACCCGCTCTCGCTCTGGTCATACAGGCTGGCGGGGGTCAAGCCTATCCCCTCGGTGGTGCGGCACGACCTATCCGAACGAGAGCGAAAGCAGGTTGATTCCGGGAAAGACCTTGGCGATCATCTGTGGCATCAAGACCTAGAGTGCATGTGATTGGACATTTTTGATGGTGGTAACGGCCTTGCGATTTCGCAGCCTTGTGGCGTCATTGTTTCTCGCGGTCGGCAGTGCGCAGCCGGTGGTGGCGGATGGCGGCGGTGTGATCCTCACGGTTACCAGCGGGTCATCCAGCGTGACCTTCGGGCGCGAGGATCTGGAACGGATGCGCCAGGTGACGTATCGGACAACAACTATCTGGACGGACGGCGTACAGGAGTTTCGTGGCGTTCCGCTGGACCAGGTTCTGAAGCAGGCGGGCGCTACCGGGACACGGATCATTCTGGGTGCAACGAACGACTATGCGGCGGAACTGCCGGTGGACACGATCTCGGCTGATGTGCCGATCATTGCCCTGACGGTGAACGGCGTTCCCATGACGCTGCGTGACAAGGGGCCGCTCTGGGTGGTGTATCCCTATGACGACTCGAGAACTTACCAAAGTGAAGTGATCTATACCCGCAGTGTCTGGCAACTCGACAGGATCGAGGTTCTGCCCTGACCCGCCCAAGGGTTTGCAAGCGGCTTTCGGGCAGATTTCATCGTTCCCGTCGTTGGCGAGTGATGCTGCACTCGTCACTTTACCGCTTCAGCAGTTCAGATTTGTTGGCAGCTGACCTTAGTCGGCGACACAGTGGTATTGCAGAAGTTGCAATTTGCGCGGTCACCTCTGCCAACAGTTTGCAAATCTTCTGCTTTCTGCTTTCGAAGCGCCGTCCTGCTTGCTACTGTCTGCTGTGAACCTGGGGAGGGGCCGCTGATGAAGGATATCCTGCGCGAGTTGGAGGACAGGCGCGCCGTGGCCCGCGCCGGCGGCGGCGAGAAGCGTGTCGCGGCGCAACATTCCAAAGGCAAGCTGACAGCGAGAGAGCGGATTGATCTGCTGCTTGATGAGGACTCCTTTGAAGAGTTCGACATGTTTGTCGCGCATCGCTCCCATGACTTTGGCATGCAGGACATGAAGTATCCCGGCGATGGCGTCGTGACCGGTTGGGGCACGGTGAATGGCCGCATGATCTATGTCTTTGCCCAGGACTTTACCGTACTCGGCGGATCGGTGTCTGAAACTCATGCGGCGAAGATCTGCAAGATCATGGACATGGCTGTTCAGAACGGTGCCCCGGTGATCGGCATCAACGATTCGGGCGGGGCGCGCATCCAGGAAGGTGTTGGTTCGCTGGCGGCCTATGGCGAGGTGTTCCAGCGAAATATCCTCGCCTCGGGCGTCGTGCCGCAGATCAGTCTTATCATGGGCCCGTGCGCGGGTGGGGCTGTCTATTCGCCCGCGATGACGGACTTCATCTTCATGGTGAAAGACAGCTCCTACATGTTCGTGACAGGCCCTGACGTGGTCAAGACCGTCACCAACGAGGTGGTGACGGCAGAAGAACTTGGCGGTGCATCGACCCACACCCGCAAATCCTCGGTTGCCGATGGCGCCTTCGAGAATGATGTCGAAGCCTTGGCCGAGACGCGCCGGCTGATCGACTTTCTGCCGCTGAACAACCGCGAAAAGGCGCCCGTCCGACCCTTCTTCGACGATCCCGGTCGTGTCGAGATGAGTCTCGATACGCTGGTCCCGGACAATCCGAACCAGCCCTATGACATGAAGGAGTTGATCCTGAAGGTCGCGGACGAGGGTGATTTTTTCGAGATCCAGAAAGATTTTGCGGCCAATATCATTACGGGTTTCATCCGGATCGAAGGCCAGTCGGTGGGGGTGGTCGCCAACCAGCCGATCGTCTTGGCCGGGTGTCTGGACATCGACGCAAGCCGCAAGGCCGCGCGCTTCGTGCGGTTCTGCGATGCGTTCGAGATCCCGATCCTGACCTTTGTTGATGTGCCCGGGTTCCTGCCGGGGATAGGCCAGGAATACGGCGGTGTCATCAAGCACGGGGCGAAACTGCTTTTCGCCTATGGCGAGGCAACGGTGCCAAAGGTGACGGTCCTGACCCGCAAGACCTATGGCGGCGCCTATGTCGTGATGAGTTCCAAGCACCTTCGCGGTGATTTCAACTATGCGTGGCCGACTGCGGAAGTTGCGGTCATGGGGGCGAAAGGGGCAGTTGAAATCCTTTACCGCAGTGAATTGGGAGAACCTGAAAAGATCGCGGCGCGAACGAAGGAGTACGAAGATCGCTTCGCCAATCCCTTTGTTGCCGCCGAGCGCGGATTTATCGACGAAGTGATCATGCCGCATTCCACCCGCCGCCGGGTGGCCCGGGCCTTTGCTTCACTTCGGACCAAGAAGTTGAGCAATCCGTGGAAAAAGCACGATAACATTCCGCTTTGAACGGCGCAGGCGAGGGCCCCAATGAGCGATAGTAAAACGGCCGAACCCGGAATGGAGCAGGCCCAGGCGGCCCTGCCGACCTTGGTGGGCGATGCCGGGATCACTGCGCCGTCAGGCCTTGTCGTGACGTTTCAAGAGGTGGTCCGCGATGCGCCGGGGCCCGAGGGGTTGACCCTGCGCTTTCGCTTCATAGCCCCGGCGATCGCACCGGGCGCCGCGAGTGTGGATTTTCTGACGGCATCGGCCGACATGCTGTGGCTTTGCCAGACCTATGCCGTGCCGAGAGTTTCAGCCTTGGGGCCACAGCCGGCGCAGATCGTGATCTCGCTTGCCGATCGCGATGTGCCCTTTGGAGAGACCGCACCCGAGGCCACGCAATATTTCGAAGCTTACAGCATCGTCGAGGGAGAGTGCATATGGGACGCGTTCTGAAACGGTGCGAGCGGGCTTGTCTGTGGTCAGCGAGTGTTGCCGAAAGCCACGCATCGTGCTGTCACGGAATGGACTTGCGGCCTTCGCGATTGGCAGGCAGGCACAAGTGCGGTATGCCGGAAATCGGTCCCTCCCAAGCGGCCGAAACCTCGATCAGGGGGCAGTCTGGTGGAAATTCTGCCTACATGGCCCCCCAAGAAAACAGGAGTAGAGGATGTCTAAGAGCACGCAAACCGTTCTCGCGCTTTGCCTTGTGGCTTTCGCAGCCGCCTGCGCACCAAAGCCGGAGCCTGTCGTTATCCAGGAACCGATCAGCACCGAGCCGACCTACACCGGCAAGTACAAGTGATCTGATCGGGCGGGGCGCGACGGCAGTCTTGCCGCGCCCCGCCCCTTTCAATCCCGAGAGCGCGGGGCCAGGATGCTGAAACATCGTGGTTTTCCCGGTCGTCTTCCTGGCACCGACCATCAATTCACGATCCGCCGCGCGAACCACAAGGACGGCCCGGCCAAGTTGATCCGCCGTGAGCGATTCAAGGATCGCAAGGCCATAGATCGCCTGGCGGATGAGACGTTCATGGCGGCGCTCTGGGCGCAGTTCGGTGAGGACCCGTTCGAGCGGGGAAATCTCGACGCCGGTCGCCTGTCGTGGCTGTTCGGGCGCGAAGTGGTTCCGGCCGAAGATCCGTTCGATCCTGCAAGCTATGACGCGCTTTTGCGCATCGACGTGAAGCGCGCCGAGGCGGCGTTTCCGCGGGTGTTCGCGGGCGATGTCGTTTTGCCCGAGGCTGACGACGACTGGGACGGGGACGCGTAGGCATGTTTCCGCTGTCCCCAACCATGTTCGGGCAAGACCCTGCGCATCGGAGCGCTGCCGCGGATGGCGCGTTTGCGCCGCGCGGCGTGATCGGGCAAGATCAACCTGTGGCGGCGTTTGCTCGTTGGGCGCCGGAATCCACAGTGAAAAATTACCCTTCCCCTTCCTACCTGCCCGGCCCTCGTGGGGCCGGGCTTTTCCTTGCCGGCGGCGCAGATGCGATCTTTTTCCGCTTTGAAAGCTGTTCTGGCTCTGTCAATACTGCTGCCACAAAACTTGATCTCGGAGGCAGAGCAAAATGCAAATCATCAAAATCGGCCTGGTCATGGCGATGGCAACCGCCCTCGCAGCCTGCGAAGGCCAGTCGCAGACGGAACGTGCGCTTACGGGCGCTTTGGCCGGCGGCCTTATCGCCGATGCGACAGGCAACAACGTCGGCACCACTGCGGCCATCGGCGCGCTTGCCGGTATTGCAAGCTGTGGTGTCGCCGGCGCGCCGGCCTGCAGCAACTGATCGCACGACAGTCGGCCTGACCCCTGATGGGGTGAGGCCTCGGTCCACAAGGATCGCCGCTTGGCACGAGCCGGGCGGCGATCTTGTTTTTTGTGCCGGGCGCACCGCCCGGCGAATTCTGGCGGGAGAACCATGTTCAAGAAGATCCTGATCGCCAATCGGGGCGAGATTGCTTGCCGCGTGATCAAGACGGCGCGCCGGATGGGTATCGCCACTGTGGCCGTCTATTCCGACGCGGATCGGGGTGCCCTGCATGTGAAGATGGCGGATGAAGCAGTCCATATCGGTGCCTCGCCCGCTGCGCAAAGTTATATCGTGATCGACAAGATCATGGCGGCAGTCAAGGCAACCGGGGCCGAAGCTGTGCATCCGGGCTATGGATTTCTAAGCGAAAACCGCAGTTTCGCAGCCGCACTTGAAACCGCAGGTGTGGTATTCATCGGCCCGCCTTCGGGTGCGATCGAGGCGATGGGCGACAAGATCACGTCGAAGAAAATCGCGCAGAAGGCAGGTGTTTCCACCGTTCCGGGCCATATGGGACTGATCGCCGACGCGGACGAGGCGGTTCGCATCGCCACGCAAATCGGTTATCCGGTGATGATCAAGGCAAGCGCCGGCGGTGGCGGCAAGGGGATGCGCATCGCCTGGAGCGACGCCGAAGCGCGCGAGGGGTTCCAATCCTCCAGGAACGAAGCGGCGGCGAGTTTCGGTGACGACCGGATTTTCATCGAGAAATTCGTGACCCAGCCCCGCCATATCGAAATTCAGGTGCTGGCCGATGGCCATGGCAACTGCGTCTATCTGCACGAACGCGAATGTTCGATCCAGCGTCGCAACCAGAAGGTCATCGAAGAAGCGCCCAGCCCGTTTCTGGATGACGCCACCCGCCGCGCAATGGGCGAACAGGCCTGCGCTTTGGCGCAAGCGGTGGGTTATACCTCGGCGGGGACGGTGGAATTCATCGTCGACGGCGACCGCAACTTCTATTTCCTTGAAATGAACACGCGGTTGCAGGTCGAACATCCGGTAACAGAACTGATCACCGGGGTTGATCTGGTAGAACAGATGATCCGCGTCGCCAACGGCGAAAAACTGCCCTTCGCGCAAAGCGATCTGAAAATCAACGGTTGGGCGATGGAATCGAGGCTTTACGCCGAAGACCCGTATCGCAACTTTCTGCCCTCTATCGGGCGGTTGACCCGCTATCGGCCGCCGGTGGAAGGCAAAACGCAGCGCGGTGGCATCGTGCGCAACGATACCGGTGTGTTCGAAGGCGGTGAGATCAGCATGTTCTACGACCCGATGATCGCGAAACTCTGCACTTGGGCGCCCACCCGCGCGCAGGCAATAGAGGAGATGAGCATCGCGCTTGATACGTTCGAGGTTGAGGGCATCGGCCACAATCTGCCCTTTGTGGGGGCCGTGATGGACCATCCGCGCTTTCAATCGGGCAACATCACGACCGCCTTCATCGCCGAGGAATATCCTGATGGATTTCAAGGCGCTACTTTGGACGGCACGACCCTGCGCCGGGTCGCCGCCGCAGCGGCCGCGATGAACCGTGTGGCCGAGATCAGGCGGACGCGCATTTCCGGCACGATGGACAATCACGAGCGCAAGGTCGGTGACGATTGGGTGGCGACCCTTCAGGGCGAGACGCATCAGATGCGAATCTCTGCCGACCGTGACGGTGCTACGGTGACGTTCGTGGACGCGACAGCGCTGCGCGTGACCTCTGACTGGACACCGGGGCAACCCTTGGCTCGGTTGATGGTCGATGGCGCGCCTTTGGTGATGAAGGTCGGCAAGATCCCTTCGGGCTTTCGCCTGCGTCTGCGCGGGGCTGATGTGAAATGCCACATCCGCACGCCGCGCCAGGCGGAACTGGCCGCCCTGATGCCCGAAAAACTGCCGCCCGACACGTCGAAATACCTTTTGTGCCCGATGCCTGGACTGATCGTTTCCATCGTGGTGGCCGAAGGCGATGAGGTGCAGGAAGGGCAGGCGCTGGCAACGGTTGAGGCGATGAAGATGGAAAACATCCTGAAAGCCGAACGGCGCGGGGTTGTGAAACGCGTGGCAGCCAGGGCGGGGTCAAGCCTGCGGGTGGATGATGTGATACTAGAATTCGAGTAAAGCCGGTCTTGAAGCACCGGCGTCGTCCCCCGGACGAGGCGCGATACCCTACCGCCCCGCCGGGTTCCGCTCCAGCAATTCCTCGCGCCGCAGGGGCATCTTGTCGATGGCGCGGCTGATCTCGCGCACGTCCCAGGGCAGGGGTTTGCGGATGGTCACCGCACCATCCTTGTCCATCAGCACCAACGAGAACCCGCGCGGGCGCAAGCGCAGTCGCACGTCTGACCGGGCGGCGGGGTCGGTATCCGTGATCACCACCACGTCGCGGTCAAAAAGCGCTTCGGGCCGATCTGTGATGCGTTTCATCTGCAACTGAAACGACGGATCTTCGGGCGTGTCGGCGAACACCACCACCGGGCGTTTTTCCCAGCGCAGATCGTCAAGCGTCACGCCGGCGGCGTCGATGATCTGCAACCCCGCCACGCTGTCGTCAACCGTGGCCGCAGCCTCGGTCGCATCCTGGGCAATCGCGCAAAGCGGCATGCAAACCGCAAAGATCAAATGGAAAAGCGGTTTCATGGACCCTCCTGCTGTGCTTGATATAGGATATGGTATGGGGAATGCCAAAGGGGCTATGCCTCATTCGACCTTGTGAACGAAAATAGGGATTGCGCGATGAGTGATGACCTTGCTGCCTGGCGTGCCCTTGCCACCCGCGATCTGCGCGGCGGTGATCCGGACCGGTTGGTCTGGCACACGCTGGAAGGTATCGCGGTCAAGCCTTTGTACACCGCCGCCGATACCGCCGGGCTTGCGCATATGGGCGGCGTTCCGGGGGTCGCCCCGTTCACGCGCGGCGTGCGCGCCAC
>JBGSQL010000462.1:0-2376 GCA_041738105.1 Rhodobacter sp.
GCCCCGACACCAGACCAACGCCGCCATGCGCCGCCAAGCCCGCACGCGGCATCACCCAGCCCCGCAGCAGGATCGCGCACATCGCCAGCACATAGACCGAAATCACCGCCCGCGCCGCGTCCACGCTGATGCCGGTCAACAGCCACAGCCCCAGCGGAACCCCCACCAGCGCCCCCGCCATCAGCCAGCCGACACGACCCCAATCGACATGCTGCCGCGCGCCCCGCCATTGCTGGAAGGTCATCAGGAAATCCATGATCGTGACCACCGCGACAAAGTTCAGCGGATTGGTCACAAGGCTCGACGCCGCGATGATCAACGCCGCCGAGCCAAAGCCCGAATACCCCCGGACAAAGGCCGCCAGCAGAACCGCCGCCCCCATCCACGCCGCCCCCGGCACCGACAGGTCGAACGGCAGGCTCACGCCCCGGCCTGAACGGCCATGTCGGCCGGATCAATCCCCGCCACCGCGACCGGCGCCTTCATCGCATCGCGGCGGAACGGCTCGCCCAGTTCCTGATTCAGCAGCACCTCGATAAAGGTCGTCCGCCCCGCCGCCTGATCCGCGATCGCCTGGCGCAGCGCCGCGGTCAGATCCTCCATCGTGGCCGCCTGCACGCCTTGCAACCCGCAGGCCCGCGCGATGGCGGCATAGTTCACCCCCTCGTTCAGCTCGGTGCCCACGAAATTGTCCGCATACCACAAGGTGGTGTTCCGCTTCTCGGCGCCCCACTGGTAGTTGCGAAAGATCACCATTGTGATCGCCGGCCACTCCGCCCGCCCGATCGCCGTCATCTCGTTCATCGAGATCCCGAACGCCCCGTCCCCCGCAAAGCCCACCACCGGCATGTCCGGCTTGCCGATCTTCGCCCCCATGATCGCCGGAAACCCATAGCCGCAAGGCCCGAACAACCCGGGCGCCAGATACTTCCGCCCCTCCTCGAAAGTCGGATAGGCATTGCCGATCGCACAGTTGTTCCCGATGTCGGACGACAGGATCGCCTCCCTCGGCAACCCCGCCTCGATCGCCCGCCAGGCCATGCGCGGGCTCATCCAGCCCGGCTTCGCCGCCCGCGCCCGCGCGTTCCAGCTCGTGCCCGGATCATCGTCCTCATGATCCATCCCGGAAAGCGCCTGCGCCCAAGCCGATTTCGTCTGCGCAATCAGCGCCTTGCGCTCCGCTCTTCCAGCGTCTCCCGCGTCCGCCGACAGGCGCGCCAGCACCCCCTCGGCCACCTTCCGCGCATCCCCCACGATCCCCACGGCCACCGGCTTCGTCAGCCCGATCCGATCCGGGTTCAGATCCACCTGGATCACCTCCGCCGCCTTCGGCCAATAGTCGATCCCGTAACCCGGCAGCGTCGAGAACGGATTAAGCCGCGTGCCCAGCGCCAGCACCACGTCAGCCCGCGCAATCAGCTCCATCGCCGCCTTCGACCCGTTATAACCCAAAGGCCCCGCAAACAGCGGATGCGAGCCCGGAAAGGCATCGTTGTGCTGATAGCCACAGCACACCGGCGCATCCAGCCGCTCGGCCAGCGCCATCGACGCCCCGATCGCACCCGACAGCACCACCCCCGCCCCGTTCAGGATCACCGGAAACCGAGCGCAAGACAGCAGCGCCGCCGCCCGTGCCACCGCCGCCTCGCCGCCAGCAGGGCGCTCGAACTCCACCACCCCCGGCAACTCGATATCGATCACCTGTGTCCAGAAATCGCGCGGCACGTTGATCTGCGCCGGCGCGCTGGCACGCCTGGCCTTCAGGATCACCCGGTTCAGCACCTCGGCGATGCGCGACGGGTCGCGCACCTCCTCCTGATAGGCCACCATGTCGCGAAACAGCGCCATCTGCTCCACCTCCTGGAAGCCGCCCTGCCCGATGGTCTTGTTCGCGGCCTGCGGCGTCACCAGCAGCAGCGGCGTATGGTTCCAGTAGGCGGTCTTCACCGGCGTCACGAAATTGGTGATGCCGGGGCCGTTTTGCGCCACCATCATCGCCATCTTGCCCGTCGCCCGCGCATAGCCGTCCGCCATCATCCCGGCGTTGCCCTCGTGGGCGCAGTCCCAAAACCGGATCCCGGCCTTCGGAAACAGGTCCGAGATCGGCATCATCGCCGATCCGATGATCCCGAAGGCTTCCGAGATTCCATGCAGTTGCAAGACCTTGACGAAAGCTTCCTCGGTGGTCATCCGCATCGCGCGCCGCTCCTCAATGCCTCGGGCACGGGGCCCGTCGGCGTGCAATCTAGCCGTGACAACCCGCGCCGCCTTAGGGCCAGCAACGGCGGCCCGATAAGTCCAGAAAGCCGGGGCGTCTCTCGCCCCCCAGGCCAGCCCCCCGGCCCCGGGCGCCTCAAACACCCCGGCCGCCACCCG
>JBGSQL010000466.1:0-2944 GCA_041738105.1 Rhodobacter sp.
CGGTGATCAGCGCCCGGATCTGCTGCGCCGTGGCCACCGTGCGCCGCCGGTGCAGCCGTGGAACCCAGGCCGGCAGCGGCAGGAACGCCGCCAGATTGACAATCGGCTGGCTACGCTGATGCGCGCGGAACAACCCGAACACCTGCGCCGCAACCTCGTCCTCGATCGGGATCGAGAACAGCGTGCGAAAGATCACGTCGGCGGCCGCATGGCTCATCGCGGCCTCAACCTCGACCTCGCCCTCGGGCATCCGTGCCACCGCCGCCTCGCCCGCCGCCAGAATCGCGGGGAAGGCATCACGCAACCGGCCACCCTCGAACGCCGGGTCGATGATCCGCCGCTGCCGGCGCCAGACCGCACCATTGGTCACGAAAACCGAATTGCCCAGCAGCGGCGTCAACCCCTCGCGGATGCGCCGCGACTTGGGGAAATCCTCGGGCCGCTCCGACAGGATCAGCCGCACCAGCGCCGGATCATTGCACAGAAAGCTGCGAAAGAACGGCGTGCGGAACTCGGCCATCCAGGCCCGGTACAGCCGCTCGGGCTGGGCCGACAGGATATCCGCCCGAAACAACCGCAAGTGCTGCCACAGCGATACCCGATCCGGCCGGGACAAGGGCTTGGGCGGGATCATGCGGATCGGCTGACATGGCCCGACACGGGCACATCAATCCGGCTTTTCGACGGGGCACGTCCGGCAAAGCGCTGGCCCAGTGTCAGTGGCCCGGCAGTGATCCGGAAATAATCATAGTCGCCGGGACGGTCAAAGGCGCACAGATACTGGAAATGCAGCCGGAAAAAGCGCCAGCGCAGCGCCTGCCAGCGCGCCGGGCTCAGCGTCTGGCTGAACGCGGCCGAAATCACCAGCGGCCAGCGTTTGCCCACCGGCGCAACCCCCGTCACCGCCACGGGATCGCACAGCGCAAAGGCGCAGCCATCGCCCGGCGCCGTCACATCAACCCAGGTCACCTCGTCGCGCGCCGCCAGATCGTGCAGATCCGCCCGCAGCCGGTCGGCACGCGGCAGGAAAGAGATCATCGGCACCACCTGCCCCAGTGTCAGCAACGACAGCGTCGGGCGGCGATCGGGCAGGCCCTCGCGGATCAAGTCCGCCAGGATCGAGATCGCCAGATGCGCCCCCGCCGAATGGCCAACCACCAGCACCTCGTCCGCCTTGCCGTTCATCGCCACCCGGATCGTCTGGCGGAACGCGGCCATCCGCGCCTCCAGTTCGGGCGGATTGGCGCCCCGGCCGCCAGCGGTAAAGGCATAGTCATGCATCAGGTAGTAGGCCAACAGCCGATGATCCTGCCGCTTGAACCAGATCAGCACCCAGATCGCCAGCGCCGCCCCCGGAACCCAGCCCAGCCAGTCCAGCCAATCGGGCAGCACCAGCCCGACCAGCGCCGCCACGGCCCAGGCCGCCAGCCACGCAGCACCCAGTTGCGCCAGCAGCATCGCAACCGGATAGAGCGCGGCCAGGATCGGTCCCTTGCGCAAATGGCTCAGGCGATAGAGGGCGCCGCTGGTGACATAGATCCAGGCCGTGCGCAGCAGTTGCAGGTAGGTGCCGGCAATGCTCTGATCCATCGAGGCCTGCACCAGGTCGGACCAGACCAGCACCTCGACATCCGACAGCACGTCCTGCCCGTCGATCCGCGCCTTGACCCGCCAGGCATTCGGCCCTTGCCCCGGCCCCCGTCCAATCGCGATCTCGTGGCCCGAGATCGCCGCCTGTTCGGCGGCCTCGCGGCGGTACAACTCGCGGTAGCGGCGCGGCGGATAGGGATCATAACCGGGGATGTAGAACACCCGCCGCCGGCGCACCGCGCCCCTCGCCTCTGACAGACCGGACCCGTCCATGCACCGCAGCCTAGCGCGAAACTCGGGCAGAATTAAGGGAAACCGCAGGCCCCGCCCACGCGCCGCTCAGCCGAGTGCCGCAAGCCCCGGAAACGTCTCGAGCAGCCAGTAGGAAAAGCTTGAAAACCCGCCGGTCAGCATCAACAGGCCAATCGTCCACAGCATCAGCCCCATGATCCGCTCGATCCGCTCCATATGGCGCTTCATCCAGCCCATCACCCCCGTCAGGCGCGGAAAGAACATGGCCACCAGCAGAAACGGAATGCCCAGCCCCACCGCATAGACCGCCAGCAGCGCGGTGCCCCGCGTCATGCTCGCCTCGCCCGCCGCCAGCGACAGGATCGCACCTAGTTGCGGCCCGATGCAGGGCGTCCAGCCAAAGGCGAACGCCAGCCCCAGCACATAGGCGCCAAAGGCCGACCCGCCCCGGTCGCCCGCATCCATCCGCGCCTCGCGGTCCAGGAACCCGATCCGGTAGACGCCCACGAAATGCGCGCCGAACACCATCACGATCACGCCCGCCAGGGTGTTGAACCAGTCCGCGTTCTGCAAAAAGAACGCCCCAAAGGCCGAGGCCGCAAAGCCAAGGAACAGGAACACCGTCGACAGCCCCAGCACAAAGCACAGCGCAGGCCAGATCACCTGGCGCCGCGCGCCCCGGTCGGCCTGCATCTCGCCCATGCTGATCCCGCCCATATAGGCCAGATAGGGTGGCACGATGGGCAGCACACAGGGGCTGAGGAAGGACAGCAGCCCCGCCACCAGCGCCACCAGCATGGCCGGCAACAGCCCCGCGTCGATAACGTCGATCCCGAACATTCCTGCCCCCTTTTTCAGCCACATAGCCGATGCACAGCCCCGCGTCACGCCCACCCGCGTCACAATGGCGTGCTGCGCTGTAACACCAGACCATGGACAGCGGCCGACGCCGGCGCTATCGCCCGGCGCATGACCGCTTTACCCCCCTGGGACACCGAGATGGATTGCGCCGGGCTGCTGTGCCCGCTGCCGGTGCTGCGGGCACGCAAGCGCCTGCTGGCGATGGCGCCCGGCCAGGTGCTGCGCCTGATCGCGACCGATC
>JBGSQL010000027.1:0-7210 GCA_041738105.1 Rhodobacter sp.
GTAACCGTTCACGGAACGGTGCGTTGATGTTCGGAAATTGATCTAGACTCGAGGGGGCATTTTCGGCGTAAATGGTCGCATGAGCAATGCGCACCCGATCATCGCGATTCCGGCTGAGATCGAAGCCGAGATGACCCCAGCGGTCAAAGCGTTCGTTCTGGAGGCATTTGGTCGTCTGGAATCGCGGATCAGGGAACTTGAGGACCAGCTGCTGAAGTTGACGCCGCGAAATTCGTCCGTCCCGCCGAGCACGGAACATCCCCATGCCAAACCGAAGCGACCGCCTAAACCTGGAAACAGGCGGAAACGCGGTGGTCAAAAGGGGCACAAACGATTCACTCGCGAGCTGGTTCCTACCGGACAATGCCAGGAAACCGTGGTTTGTCATCCCTCGGCGTGCCGTCGCTGTGGCGGTGAACTTGTGGTCGATCCGAACCAACCTCAGCGCCATCAAGTCTGGGATTTGCCGCCGATCCAGCCGGTCATCACCGAGTACCAGCTTTACCGTGGCCATTGCGATTGCTGTGGCATCGATACGACTGCGGAGCTTCCCGAGGGAGTCCCCCGCGGGCAATGCGGATCGCATCTGGCGGCCTTCACCGGGCTGTTGATGGCTCACTTCCGCCAAAGCAAGCGTCGAGCGTCGATGTTTCTTACCGATCTGCTGAATATCCCCTGCAGCACGGGCTGGACCGTCAAGATCCAAAACCTGGTCAGCCAAGCGCTGTCGACGCCTTACCAAGAGCTGCGCGAGGCGTTGCGCGACCAGAACCAGCTGTTCGTTGATGAGTCTCCCACGAAAGAGGGACGCAACAAAGCTTGGTTGTGGGTGGCAGTCGCTCGGTTGTTTGCTGTGTTCGGCATTTTTGCCTCGCGGAAACGCGAGTCGCTGGAGGCGCTTGTCGGCGACTACCACGGAACCATCCTCAACTGCGATCGAGCCAAGATGTACTTGGACGGTAAACGACTCCAATGGTGTTGGGCTCACCTGAAGCGAGACATTCAGCGGTTGATCGAGAGCAGCGACCGGCAGGTCAAACGCATGGGTCACGATCTGATCCGCCAACAAAAACGGCTTTTCGAGCACTGGCGACGTTACCGAGCCGGTCAAATCAAATGGGAAACCTTTCAGTCTTTGGCTCGTCCGATCCGCCAGGAGTTTAAGGCCTTGCTGTTGCGCGGAATCTACAGCGGCAACGACCAGTTATACGGTTTTTGTAACGAGCTCTACTCCCGACGCCAACATCTGTGGACCTTCACGCGGGTCCAGGGAATCGAACCGACGAACAACACGGCCGAACGCGCCCTGCGCCCGGCCGTCATCTATCGCAAGCTGAGCTTTGGAACGCAAAGCGCCAACGGCAGTCGCTATCTGGAACGGATGCTGACCGTAACCGAATCGTGTCGACTCCAAGAACGAAACGTTTACACTTATCTAATCGAAGCTATGCAAGCCAGCTTCGCCGGCCACCGCAGCCCAACGCTCCTCCCGCCGAATCTACACGCCCAACCAGCCTGAACGGTCAAATTCTTGCACCGCCCCGTGAACGGTTACGAGTTGCACTGCCGGCCGCGCGGCTTTTATTTTGGGTCAACATCCCTTCCGCACCGGATTGCTGACGATCGGCATGCCCGGCAGCGAGCATGGCGCGCCCGACTGGGCGCCGACCATTGCCGACCTGCTCAAAGAGCAAGGCTACACCACCGGCCAGTTCGGCAAGAACCATTTGGGCGACCGTGACAAGCACCTGCCGACGGCGCATGGGTTTGACGAGTTCTTCGGCAACCTCTACCACCTCAACACGTCCGAAGAGCCCGAGCAGCTTGACTATCCGAAGGACCCCGAGTTCTTCGCGAAGTATGGCGTCCGCGGCGTCGTGCGATCGATTTCGACCGATGTCGATGATCCCACCGAAGACCCGCGTTTTGGCAGGGTCGGTCGGCAGACTGTCGAGGATACCGGGCAACTCACGCGCGAGCGGATGGAGACGGTCGATCAGGAGTTTTTCGGGGCGGCAATCGATTTCATGCAGCGCAGCCATGAAGCGGACAAGCCCTTCTTCGTCTGGCTGAACCCGAGCCGCATGCACCTCTACACCCACCTGACGGACGAAAACCGGTACCTGGCACAGCCCTTCACCACCGAGCACGACTTATACGGCAGCGGGATGATCGAACACGACCAGATGATCGGGAAACTCCTTGCCGACATGGAAGCGATGGGGACCCTCGACAACACGATCATCATCTATTCGACCGACAATGGCCCGGAGCACAGCGCGCGGCTTCAGGGCGGTACGACCCCTTTCCGTGGCGAGAAGATGACGACCTACGAAGGCGGCGTGCGGGTGCCGTTCATGGTGCGCTGGCCCGGTCACATTCCGCCGCGAACGGTCCTGACCGGCATTCAGGCACATATGGATGTGTTGCCGACGCTTGCGGCTGCCGCGGGAGTGCCGGACGTGGCCGCGAAGATTCTCGCCGAGCAGGATCAGGTGATCGATGGCGTGGACAACCTTGCGTACTGGACTGGCGAGACGCCTGAAAGTGCGCGGAACGATTTCCTCTATTACTATGAGAGTGACATCAAGGCCGTCCGTCTGGGGCCGTGGAAAATCCACTTCGCGACCAGCGAGAACTATTACGACACGTACACCAAGCAGAAGTTCCCGGTGTTTTTCAACCTGCGGATGGACCCGTTCGAGAGCTACGACGAGGTTGGTGACCGTTCCAGCATCGTCCAGCGCAAGCAATGGCTGAACGAGCCGCTTCAAGAAGTGCTGAACGAGCATATCCAGACGCTCATCGATCATCCACCGGTGCAGGCCGCCACGTCCTTCGACTTCAGCGAGTTGATGCGCTCGATGCGCGCCGGTGCGAACTAGTGACGGTATCGGGTCGGCAAGTAGCAGGTCGGATGAACCCGGCTCCTGCCACGTTCGAAAACGGGTCTTGCTCTCTTAACCGGCCCGCACTGACCGAGGTGCCCCGGTTTGGCCAATAGACAAAAACCGCACGGTGCTATCCTCTCGAAACCTTATCTGCGGAGTATATCCATGAACAGACCGCTACGAATGTTTGTTGCCACGGCAGTGGCACTGCTGGCGGCGACATCGGCGTTCGCACAGGACAAGCCGAACATTCTGGTGATCTGGGGCGATGACATCGGGATCACGAACATCAGCTTCAACAACCGGGGGCTGATGGGCTACCGCACCCCGAACATCGACCGGATCGCCGAGGAAGGCGTTTCCTTCACGGACTACTACGGGCAGCAAAGCTGCACCGCGGGGCGTGCGGCCTTCATCGGCGGCAACAACCCGCTGCGGACCGGCATGACCAAGGTCGGTGTGCCCGGCGCGCCGGAAGGGTGGCAGATGACTGATGTCACCATGGCGACTGTCCTGACGTCTCAGGGATATGCCACCGGTCAGTTCGGCAAGAACCATCAGGGGGATCAGGATCAGCACCTGCCCACGATGCACGGGTTCGATGAGTTCTTTGGCAACCTCTATCACCTGAACGCCGAGGAAGAGCCGGAGAACGAGGATTATCCCGACGACCCGGAATTTCGCGCTCAGTTCGCGCCGCGGGGCGTCATCCACTCTTTCGCCAATGCCGACGGAACCCAGACGATCGAGGATACTGGCGCCCTGACGAAGAAGCGCATGGAAACGATCGACGACGAGTCTGTTGCCGCCGCAAAGGACTTCATCACCCGCGCCCATACCGAAGGAAAACCGTTCTTCGTCTGGTGGAACGGCACGCGGATGCATTTCAGGACCCATGTCCGGCCCGAGCACCGGAACAAAGGCAACGATGAGTACACCGACGGCATGATCGAGCACGACATGCACGTGGGGGAACTGCTCGCGCTGATCGACGAGCTGGGCATCGCCGACAATACGATCGTGCAGTATTCCACCGACAACGGCCCGCACTTCAACACCTGGCCCGATGCCGGCAATACGCCCTTCCGGAGCGAGAAGAACTCGAACTGGGAAGGGGCCTACCGCGTACCGGCCTTCATCCGCTGGCCGGGCAAGTTCCCGGCAGGCACCACACTGAACGGGATCGTGTCGCATCAGGACTGGCTGCCGACCTTCGCAGCCGCTGCCGGGGCGCCCGACATCAAGGAACAGCTTCTGGAAGGGACCGAGCTGAACGGCCGGACCTACCGCAACCACATCGACGGCTACAACATGCTCGACTACCTGACGGGCACCAGCGCCGAGTCGCCGCGCAAGGCGTTCATCTACGTGAACGACGACGGCGACATCGTGGCCGTGCGCCATGACGACTGGAAGGTGGTCTACCAGGAAAACCGCGGTCAGGCCTTCGGCGTCTGGATGGAGCCCTTCACCGAACTGCGCGTGCCGCTGATCTTCCATCTGCGCCGCGACCCTTACGAGCGGGCCCAGCACAACGCCAACATCTACTACGACTGGCTTCTGGACCGGGTGTTCATCGGGTTCCGGGCCTCGGCGATTGCCGGGCAGTTCCTGCAGACATTCGTCGAGTATCCGCCCAGCCAGACGCCGGGCTCGTTCAACCTGGAGAGTATGAAGAAGAAGATCGAGGCAGCCTCGCGGATCGAGAACTGATCCCGCGTCCCGTTCTGCAAGCAGGGCGACCCGATAGTGACAATCGGGTCGCGCACCCAAGTCCGAATGGCCCGTAAGGTCCAACATGGTCCGGAGCAGGAAAGCCGTCGACATGCCTTTCAAGAAACTCATCCTGGCATCTGCAATGATCGTCGGCTTCAGCCATGCGACGCTTGCCGAAGGCGTGATCGTGACGCCAGAGACCTACATTCGCGCCGAAACCGATGTCGCCTTTGCCGATTTTGTCCGGCGGGCGGGTGGCCAGGTGAACACCAATGCCTTCGTTCGCAAACCGACCCTGCTTGCCGACCAGCCCGTGATCCGCATGAACCGCGACACGCTTTACGGCAGTGCCGTCATCGACACGACCGGGGGAGCGACGATCACGGTGCCCAAGGCCGATGACGGGCGTTACCTCTCGGTGCTGGTGATCGACAACGATCACTATGCTCCCGCAGTCTACTATGAACCCGGCACCTATCAGCTTCCCGATAAAACCCGGTATGTTGCCTTGCTTTACCGCGTCCAGCTTCTCGACGACGCCGACGCGCAAGACATCGCTGCCGCGAACGCGCTGCAGGACCAGTTCATCGTTCAGGCCAGCAGTGCGGTTCCCTTTCCGGCGCCTCACTGGGACGTGGACAGCATGCTGGCGCTGCGCCGGGCCTATGAGCCGGAGTTCAGCGCCTTCGCGCAGTTCGAACCGGACTGGATGGGGCCTCGTGGCGCGGTGAACGAAGAAACGCGCCATCTCGCCGCCGCCGGGGCCTGGGGGCTCTTTCCCGAACAGGATGCGGTCTACATCAACTACGCAGGGCCGACCGACGCCGCGGGTTGCTATACCGCGACTTACGATATTCCTGAGACCAAGGCGTTCTGGTCCATCACGGTCTATGGATCGGACGGGTTCATGAAAAGCGACAGGAATGTCATCAACGACCGCAACGTGACGCCCAACGGCGACGGCAGTTTCACCGCCTTTTTTGGGTCTGAAGCGGCCTGCGGCGCCAAGCCGAACCGGGTGGACATCACGGAGGGATGGAATTTCCTCATGCGGATTTACCGGCCGGGACCTGCGGTCCTGTCGCGGGAATACACGCTGCCCCAAGTGTCGCCGGTCGAGTGACATGCCGGTCAAGACCCGTCCGCTGGCGACCAGAAACAGTCTTCACTAGGAGCAAGCCATGTCCTTCGCAGCCCTTCGCCTGACAACCATGCTCGTTCTGGCAAGCGCCGCACCGGCCTTTGCGCAGGACTGGCCCGACCGCACCACGCTGCCGATCCCGCTGGCCCCGTTCGAGGGCAGCATCGGCGCGACCTATCAGGAGTCGCAGTCCGACTGGCAGGAACCCGTCGCACCGCCCGATGGCGCGCCCAACATCATCGTCGTCCTTCTCGACGACGTCGGGTTCGGCCAGACCTCCACCTTCGGCGGGCTGATCCCGACACCGGAACTTGACACTCTCGCCGAAGAGGGGCTGCGGTATTCGCGGTTCCATACAACCGCGATCTGCGGGCCGTCGCGGGCCGCCCTGCTGACCGGGCGCAACCATCATACAACCGGCAACGGTTTTCTGATGGAATGGGCCACCGGGTTTCCCAGCTACGGGCCGCCACCGAAGATCTTGAGCTTGATGGCGATGCCCGCCAGCAGCGCCAGCATGACGCCGGTTGTGATCATGCGGACAGCGGTCTGCATTGCGGTGCGGCGCACCAGGCGGATGCAGTCCACCAGGGAGCGCAGATCGCGGATGTCGAGCGCGGCCTCGTCGCCGTCGAGGCCGACATCGGCGAGAGCGCGCTTCGCGCCTTCCTCGGCCGCGCGAGTGAGGATGGCTTCGAACTCGGCGTCGGGCATGCGCACGAAGCCCTCGGATCGGCGTGGTGTCATCGGATTCTCCTCCCCGCCACTCAGCCGACCTTGCAGCCCCAGAATATCCTGCGGTCGGCGGCGAAGTAGCCGTCCGCGACCCGGAAAGACCCCAGCAGCTTGACGGTATCGCTTGGGGTGAATGGCGCGATGGTCTGCAGCCAGATGGCGGTGGCGAGCGAGACGTGGGTTGCGGAGATTTCGCCGAGGCAAGCCGCTTCAGTAATCCGTCTCGACGTAGACGCCCGAGCAGTCATAGGCGACGGCGGCGGCCGTTGCCCCGTTGTTCATGTAGAGCCGCGGCGAGAGGAACTGCGTGTTCGCCGGCAGGTCAGTGGTCAGCTCCCGCTCGAACACCGTGCCCGAGGCCTCGTCGACGATCCTGACCCAGACCGAACTCGCGTTCGGCGCAGAAGCGACGGTGAGCGTGACGACGGCGTCGGTTGCCAAAGCCAACGCCGCGCTCGCGTTGATCAGCGTCGGTGTGCCTGATGCGTCGTTGTGAACGATCTGCCAGCGGGTGTGGGTGCCGCGCTGGAAGCCGATGCCGACGCAGTTGACCGCCGCGCTCAGGGTCAGCGTGGTGGCGAGCGCCGCAGTCGACCCATACAGCCCGAAGAACCCCATGCCGGTCGCCTGCAGGGTGCTGAGCGAGATGCGCGACACGAAGGTCCAGCCGCCGAGCCCGGCGGCATTGCCGCGCCAGCACGCCCAGCCGGCGCTGCGCTGCTCGGCC
>JBGSQL010000037.1:0-8053 GCA_041738105.1 Rhodobacter sp.
CAGCGCCGCTGCCGTGGCCGCGAAATCGGGTGAAAGCGCGTCGAGCACGGCATCGGCGCCCCGGTCCAGCGCAACCTTGCGCGGGCCGGGCGCGATATCGCTCAGCACGACCTGACCGGCGCCGAAGACGCGCGCGACCAAGGCGATCAACTGGCCGATCGTGCCGCCACCCGTCACCAGAACGGACTGGCCCGCAAGTGTGCCTGCTCGCTTTACCGCATGGACCGCGACCGACAACGGTTCGGCCATCGCGGCCTCGCCCCAGGTCAGTTCCTCGGGCACCGCAAGGGCGTTGGTTGCAGGAACAGGGATGAACTCTTCAAACCCGCCGTTGATGTGCGGATCGCAACTGGCCGAGCCGAAAAAGCGCATACCAAGGCACAGGTTATAGCGCCCGCCCCGACAGAAATCGCACTGACCGCAGGGCATGGACGGATCGACCGTCACCCGTTCCCCGATGCGCGCGGCCGGCACCCCTGCGCCGACTTCGGCAATTTCTCCGGCAAACTCATGCCCAAGCACGAACGGGCGCTTGGGCACGAAGCTGCCGATCTGGCCCTTGCTGAAATAGTGGATGTCGGATCCGCAAATCCCGGCGCGACGCATCGCCAGCAGAACCTCGCCCGGTCCGGGCACGGGCCTTGGCAGATCGGCGGGCCGCAAGTCTTTGGCACCGTGCAGCAGAAAGGCCTTCATCGCATGCGATCCTTTGTCATCATCGTCTCGTCAGGTCTGGGTGAAGGCAGAGCCGGGCACGGTGGCAAAGTCGATCGCCTCGGCATCCCAGGCAATGCCCAGACCGGGATCATCGGAGGGGATCGCGTGACCGTCCGCTATGTGCATTGGCGCGGTCGTCAGGCTGTCGAGCTGGGGGATGTACTCGACCCACCGTCCATTGGGCACGGCACAGACAAGGGCTACATGCAATTCCATCAGGAAATGCGGGCAAACCGGCACGTTGAACGTCTCGGCCAGATGCGCCACCTTCAGCCAGGGGGTGATGCCGCCGATGCGCGCAACATCGACCTGCACGATGGAACAGGCGCTGCGCTCCAGATACTCGCGGAAATGCTGGGGCGAATACAGGCTTTCCCCTACGGCCACGGGCAGCGTCGTGGTTTGTGACAGGCGCTGATGGCCGGACAGGTCGTCGGCCGGCAGCGGTTCTTCAAGCCAGGCAAGGTCGAGCGGGGTCAGACAGCGGGCGCGGCGGATCGCTTCGTCCACGGTGAACCGCTGGTTGGCGTCGGTCATGATCTCGAAGGCGGGACCGACGGCCTCGCGCACCGCCGTCAGGCGGGCCACATCCTCGCTGACATGGGGGCGGCCGATCTTGATCTTGGATCCGCCGAAACCTGCAGCCTTGGCGCGCAGGGCATCGTCGACCAGTTCGGCGGTGTCGATGTGCAGCCAGCCGCCTTCGGTGGTGTACATCGGAACGCGCGACTGCGCGCCGCCCGCCATCCGGTGCAGCGGTTCCTGCGCGCGGCGGCATTTCAGATCCCACAGCGCGGTGTCGATCGCCGCAAGCGCCAGCGAGGTGATGGCGCCCACCGATGTCGCGTGGGTCAGGAACAACAGATCGCGCCAGATCCGCTCGATTTCGGCGGCCTCGCGCCCGATCAGTGCCGGGACCAGCGTCTGGCGCAGCAGCGACATGATCGCGGGGCCGCCGGTGCCGATGGTATAGCTGTAGCCCATGCCAACGGCGCCATCGGCATCGGTGATCCGGACGATCGGGGTTTCCTGGCTGACGAAGGACTGGATCGCATCGGTGCGGCGCACCTTTGGCACCAGATCGACCATCAGGGCCTCGACATGGGTGATCTTTGCCATCTATCCTCGTTTCAGGCCGCTGATTGGCCGTGAATGAATCCCATGATCGCCCGCGAGATGGCGTCATAATTGCGATCGTTCTCGACCTCGCCCTTGATGCGGTAGCCGTCCATCACTAAAAGCCGGTCGGCCACATCCACCATTTCCGGCATGTCCGAGGTGATCAGCAGCACCGCCGTGCCCTGTGCCGCCAGTTCGTGGATCAGGTCGTGCAGATAGGCCTTGGTCTTGATGTCGATGCCGACCGAAGGTTCGTCGATGATCAACAGCCGCACCCCTGCGGCGATCCACTTGGCAACCGACACCTTTTGCTGGTTGCCCCCCGAAAGGTTGCCAATGGTTTGATAGACGGACGGGGTCTTCAATTCCAGCCGTTGCAGCACGGGGCCGACCCTGGCGTTGATCGTCGTATCGCGCAGAAAGCCAAGACGATTGGCCAGTTTGCGCCAGATCGTGATGCCGCTGTTCGCCAGGACCGAGTGCATCAGGATCAGCCCCTCGGCCTTGCGATCTTCTGACACATAGCCGATGCCGTGACGGTGCAGCGCATCCGCGACCGAGGTGATCTGCACCGGTCGGCCCCCAATGCGCACCTCGCCGGCAAGTTGCCTGGACAACCCGAGGATCGCCTTGGCCAGTTCGCTACGCCCGGCCCCGACCAGACCGTACAGGCCCAGGATTTCGCCCGGACGGATGGCAAGGTTGATGTCGCGGTGACCAAGGCCCGAACTGTAGCCGCGCAAGTCCAGATAGGGCTCGGCTGTGGGCCGGGCGCGCGGCGCGCGTTTCGTGATGCGTTCAGCCCGCCCGATCATCATTTGCACCACGTCGCTGCGCGTCAGGGTGGCCAGATCGGCGCTGTCGCAGGCGTTGCGTCCATCGCGCAGCACGGTCACCCGGTCACAGATGTCGAAGACCTCTTCCAGCTTGTGGCTGACAAATCCGATCGCCACGCCATCATCGCGCAACCGGCGCAGGATGCGGAACAGCACGGTGGTTTCATTGGCGGTCAGCGAGGCCGTCGGTTCATCCAGCAAAAGCACATTCGAGCGATGCGACAGCGCCTTGCCGATTTCCACCAGCTGCATCTGCGCGACCGACAGGCGCGACACGGGCGTGCGCGGATCAACATCCAGATCGAGCAGCTTCAGCCAGCGTTCCGCCTCGCGGTGGATCGCGGTGTAGTCGACGGTCGACAGCGCATGTGGCCCCAACCGGTCAAGCATGATGTTCTCGCCCACCGAAAACCGGGTGACCAGATTGCGCTCCTGGTGCACGACGCCCAGGCCCCCCGCCGCCGCCTGCCGCAGATTGGCAAAGCGCACCGGCACGCCGTTCATGCTGACGCTACCGCTGTCGGGTTGATAGATGCCGGTGACGATCTTGATCAGTGTGGACTTGCCCGCACCGTTCTCGCCCAGCAGGGCATGAACCGACCCGGCCGCGATTGTCATGGACACGTCGTCCAGCGCCTTGACGCCGGGAAAGGATTTGCTGACGTGACTGGCCTGCAGGGCGGTCATCTGCCCGCCCCCCGCGCCTGGATCTGGGTGATGCGCACCTCGCGCAGGCGGTTGATCGCGACAGCCCAGAGGATCAGCGCGCCCAGCACGATCTGCACCACGAAGGGGTCGATGTTGAACATCACCAGGCCTTGCGTGATGATCGCGATGATCACGACGCCAAAGAAGGTGCCGCCGACCGACACCCGCCCCCCGCTGAGGACCGCGCCGCCAATCACCGGGGCCGCAAACGAGGAAATCAGCCAGTCATCGCCAATCGTCGGCTGGCCGATCTGCAGCTTGGCCACCAGCATCACCCCGGCCAGGGCCGCCAGCAGGCCGGAAATCGCATGCGCCCAGATGATCGTGGCCTTGGGGTCGATCCCCGACAGTTCCGCGGCATGTGGGTTGGACCCCATCGCAAGGATATGCCGCCCGATCCGCATCCGGTTGAACAGATACCACATCCCAAGGCTTGCGATCACTGTCGGGACGATCAGCCATGGCAAAGGGCCCAGAACCGACCCGGTTCCGAACGCCTTCACACTCTCGGGGACGCCATAGAAGGGCTGGGCCTCGGTGATGCCAAGATTGATGCCCTTGAAGATCTGCAAGCCCGCCAGCGTGATGATGAAGGCGGAGATCATGGTGCGCGCGATGATGTAGCCCCCGGCCATGCCGGCGGCCACCCCGACGCCCAGCGCCGCGGCCAGCGCCAGCGGCACAGGCACGCCGAACCTTTCGATCAGGCCGACAAAGCTGATCGCAACCAGGCCGCCGATGGCGCCAAGCGCCAGGTTCATCTGCCCGATGCCGATGATCACCAGCTGTCCAAGCGCGATCACCATGTTCACCGAGATTGCCGACAGCAGCACGAAGATGTTGAACGGCGAAAGGAACGCAGGCTGGAACAGGCTGATCCCGATGACCGCGACAAGGCTGACAAGGCCTGGGCCGATCCAGTCATTGTCGAAGGCGCGGGTCAGGAAACCATCGCGCGGGGAAACGGCGGCCATCAGATCATCCCCCGCGATTTCAGGAACACCTGCCGCGCGCGGTCTGCAAGCACGGCGATCAGCAGCATCAGGCCAAGGCTGGCCAGGATCCAGAACTCGCCCACCCGCATCAGCAACAGGCCCGAGGTCATTACGTTCACAAAGGTTGCGCCCAGCAGCGTGCCAACCACCGACACGCGCCCGCCCGACAGCAGCGTTCCCCCCAGAACCGGCGCCAGAAAGGCGGGCAGCAGCCAATCCTGCCCCAGATGCCCCGCCATCGACGGCACCGAAGCCCCGGTGCGCGCGGTGACCATCAGCCCCGCGAGCGCCGCCAGCGCACCGGCAAGCACATGACACGCGGTGATGATGCGCCCGGTCCGGATGCCCGACAACTCGGCCGCCCGCGCGTTTGCGCCCGCCGCCAGCATCTGACGGCCCAGCGTGGTCAGCCGGTAGAACACGACCAGAAACGCGCACATCGCCGCCGAAATCAGAAGCAGCGGCGAGATGATGGTGAAGACCTTCATCTTGCCAAAGGCTTGAACCTCGGGGGGCAAGCCGTTGAACGCGGCCGCCTTGGTCAGAAAGATCATCACGCCGAAGAAGATGCTCATGCTGGCCAGCGTGATTATGAAGCTGTGGACCCCGGATTTCACCACAGTGAAACCGTTGATGAACCCCAGAGCGGCCCCGAACAAAACTGCCAGCGGTATCGCGAGCAGAATTGGCAGCGCCACGATCTGCACCAGCCAGCCAAACACCATTGCGGCGCAAACCCCGATGGCGCCGACCGACAGGTCCAGCCCGCCGGTGACGATCACCGCCATCATGGCCAGTCCGATCATCGTGTGGATGCCAATCTGGCGCCCGATCGTGAACAGGCTGAAAGGCGAGGAAAAGCCGTCAAGCGTCAGCGAAAAGACCAGCACGGTCAGCACGATCAGCGCGCCCAGTCCGAACTCGTTGGACAAGATCAGCCGCAGGCCACCCGACGCACGGCCCTGCGACGCGGCGCGCGGCGCGACCGGGTCTCGCTCGATCAGGGCATCGCTCATATGTCAGGTCTATCCGCCGGAGGTGAGGAAGGCGTGGCGGCCGCCCAAGGGGACGGCCGCCACCACACACGCGAAGCAGGGAGCTGCCTCACGAGCAGGTCATGAAGTCTTTCTCGAAGTTGGCGAGAAGATCCTTGGTGATGCCCACCATCGCATCAACATAGGTCGGTGCCGTTGCCTGATCGACAAACACGGTGCCGCTGTCCACGAACTTGGCGGTCAGGGCGTTCGTCTTCCACGGCGCATCTTCCTTCAGCGTGCAGCCGCTGCGCATCTTGTCCAGGACGTAAGACCCGATGAAGCCCTGACCATAGGGGTTTTGCAGCATCGTGCCTTCGACATAGCCATCCGCAATCGCCTTGATCACCACCTCGTCATGGTCGATCCCCACCATCTTGATCCGCTTGTCGCCCAGCTTGCGCAAAGAGTTTGCGGCGACCACGGCTGGAACCCAGGCGGTTGTGATGATGCCGTCGACACCGGCTGCGTTGGCCGCCAGATAGGCGTTGATCTTTTCTTCGGCCGGCTGTGGGGCGTCGATATCGGCGATTACTTGCACGACCTCGACCGCGCCATTCGTTTCATCGGCGGCTTTTTGCACCGCGTCGATGCGCAGTTGCGTGTTCGGATCGACAAGGAACCCGGTAAAGTGCGCGATCTTGCCTTTGCCGCCCATGACACGGATCAACTCCTTTGCGCCAAGATAGGCCGAGTTTCCGGTGTCGGTGCCAAAGCAGAACAGCGCAGGCGAGGGGTCTTTCAGGCAGCCTGCCGTCGCGATCACGTTCGCGCCGTTATCAACCAGTTCCTGTGCCACAGCCGAGGTGCCAACCGCATCGCCGGGAAAGATCAGGAAAGAGTTGTAGCCTTGGGTCAGCAGGCTTTCCAGAAGCTGGCTTTGCAGGTTCAGTTCCCATTTGGCCGGTACGCGGTAATCGCCGGCACCCAGGCCGAATTCCTTCATCGCATCTGCGCCAGCCTGTTCCCATGCAGCGAAGTAGGGATGCGGTCCGCCTGGAACGAGCGCCACCTTGGTGCCTTCATCCGCAATTGCCGGAGCGCAGAAAACAGAGCTCATCAGCAGCGCGACCGCTGCCTTCGATATCGACTTCATGAGAATCCCTCCCGAGGACATGCCATTCATGGCGTGGTTAGATACTAATATATTGGTTATCTCGCGCAACCTAAATCGTGCCTGCATCCGCCCGTCCGGTGGCAGCCGGCACGGCCCGACATCGTCCTCAGGCCGCCAGGTGCCGCCGGGCCGCCTCCAGCACGCCAAAGCGGCGGATCTCGGCCAGGGCCAAACTGATGGCAGACGTCTCTTGCGCCTCCAGCCCTGGCCCGAAGACCGGCTGGAACGCCAGGAACGCAGCCACGGTGTCAGCCACCGGAACCTCTGGCCCCGGCTTGGCGGACCAGGTCAGAAGCTGCGGGTCGGCAAGGGGCATGGCGCGGCCGGCCTCATCGCTGCCCTGGCAAGACCGGATCCAAGCGGCCAGCGCAAAACAGAGGTGTGGCGCAGGCAGGTGCCGTGCGCGCAGATCGCGCAGCGGCGCGATCAGCCGCTGCGGCACCTTGAGGCTGGCATCGGTGGCGATCTGTTCGCATCTATGATGCAGGGCCGTGTTGTCGAACCGCGCCAACAAACGCTCCGTGTAGGCTTGTACGTCGATCCCCGGTGCGATCGTGGGCGCAACTTCGTCCCAAAGGGCGGCAATGAAGGCGCGGAGGATGGGCGTGCCGATCGCCTGGGCGACCGTACCCAAGCCCGCCACGCGCCCCATCGCGGCAAGCGTCGAGTGGGCGCCGTTCAGAAGGCGCAGCTTCATCGCCTCATAGGGGGCCACGTCAGTGGTGAACTCGGCCCCGGCAAGGGCCCAATCCGGGCGGCCCGCCGGAAACCGGTCTTCGATCACCCATTGGGAAAACGGTTCGGCCAGCACCGGCCAGGCATCCCGCAGGCCAAGGCGCCCGGTGATCATCGCGCGGTCGGCATCGGTGGTGGCCGGGACGATGCGATCGACCATCGTCGAGGGGCAAGCGATGTGATCGGCAACAAAGCGTCCCAGCGCAGGGTCGCGCGCCGCCGCAAACTGGCCAAGGATGCGGTGCAATACTTGGCCATTTCCAGGCAGGTTGTCACACGACAGCACGGTAAAGGGCGCGGTTCCGGCCGCCCGACGCAACGCAATCGCCTCTGCCAAGTAGCCGACCGCGGTGACGGGGCTGTGGGGGTGCGCAAGGTCATGCTGCACGCCCGCGTCGTCGAACCGCAGATCACCGCTGGCGATGTTCGCGCCATAGCCCTTTTCCGTGATCGTCAGGGACACGATCCGCACGCCGGGATCCGTCATGGCAGCCAACAGCGCCTGCGGGGCTTCGGGCGCCACCAGGACTGTGCTGATCGCCCCGATCACGCGCAGCGATTGCGCCTCGTTCTCGCGCAGCGCAATCGTGTAAAGACCATCTTGCGGTTCAAGGGCATCGCGGGTGTCGGGGCTGCGCAGCGATGCCGCGACAATGCCCCAGTCGCGGGCGCCCGCGGCAAGGCAATCGTCGGTATAGACGGCCATGTGGGCGCGGTGAAAGGCGCCGACACCCAGATGCACGATGCCGGGCCGGACCGTCGCGCGGTCGTAGGCGGGACGCGCAATCTCGG
>JBGSQL010000042.1:0-1871 GCA_041738105.1 Rhodobacter sp.
CGGCCTCGGATGCGGCGGCCTCCTCGGCGGCCTTGGCCGCGGCGGCGGCCGCTTCGGCTTCCTGTGCCGCTACGGTCGCAGCTTCATCGGCTGCACGCTGCGGCACGACGCTGAATTGATAGTAGGCGCCCACCGCCAGCAACACGACGACAGCACCGATCAGTACGGATCTGTTCATTGGTTTCTCCCATTCCGGTCAGGGCTTGGTCCCTGCGCGGGGTATGGCAGCTTGGTGCGCATCTGGAAAGACGTTTTGCACGCCGTTCCGGGTCTGCTCCCCGCAAATGCCGGTTGAAAGCCCCGGCGGTGACGACTATCTTGCGGCGCGCCGAACGGAAACAGCACGAAGGAACGACACCATAGCTCGCAGACCTCACAACGCCCCGCCGCAACGCGATACAGGCCCCCGCGTGAACGATCGCATCCGCTCGGCCGAGATCAGACTGATTGGCGCGGATGGCGAAAACGTCGGTGTCGTGACCCCCGCCCGGGCCATGGCCATGGCAGAAGAGGCTGGCCTCGATCTGGTCGAGATCTCGCCCAACGCGGAACCGCCGGTTTGCAAGATCATGGACTTCGGCAAGTTCAAGTATGAACAGCAGAAACGCGAGGCCGAGGCGCGCAAGAAGCAAAAGATCATCGAGATCAAAGAGATCAAGTTCCGCCCCGGAACCGACCTTCACGATTACGAGGTCAAGATGCGCTCGGTGATGAAGTTTCTCGAGGAAGGCGACAAGGTGAAGGTCACGCTGCGGTTCCGCGGCCGCGAGATGGCGCACCAGGAACTGGGTCTTGAACTGCTCAACCGGGTCGCGGCCGACGTCGGCGAGGCCGGCAAGGTCGAAAGCATGCCGCGCCTTGAAGGCCGCCAGATGGTCATGATGATCGGGCCGAGATAACTTCGGAACGCACGGGGGGCCCTGCCCACCGGACCCTCAGAGAGTCTTGTCGATGTGAAACCCAACGGGGCGCGGCTGTCGCGCCCCTGTTCATTTTGCGGGTCGCCCTTCGCGGGGCTGCGGGCGCAGCGGGATCTCCTTCAGCAGCCCGCCGACGCCCATCGCCGCGATCTCGTCATCACCAAGATCGAGCCCGCAGGCCAGACGCTCCAGCACCCAATCCGCGCCGTTCAGGGCGGGTGATCTGGCGCAACCCGGCAAGCCGATCACCGGGCGCGCCCCAAGCCGGCCGTGAAACAGCAGGTTCCCCGGATCAACCGGCATCCCGAAGCGCGCGACCGTGCCGCCTGCCGCACGCACCGCCTCGGGCGCCGTGTCGTGCAGATCCGACGTGGCCGAACCGGTCAGGATCAGCACCATCTCGCCCGGAAGTGCCGCCAGCGCCCGGGCCATCGGGGCGACCTCATGCGCGGTCGTGACCACGCCCGCCAGCGTCATCCCCAGCGCGTTCAGCCGCCCCTCGATCGCCCTTTGGCCCTTCGCGATCAGCTTGTCGGGTTGCCCCGACACCTCTGTCAACAACAGCCCCGCGCTGTGCAGCGCCACGGGGCGGATCCGGATCGCGCCCTGTGCGATTGTCTCGGCTTGCGCCAATGCCGGCTCCGGCACCCCGTAGGTGATGATCTTGACCGTCCCCACCAGCATACCTTCTGTCACCCGCGCCAGCGGGGCGAGCGTCGCAAGGGTGATCGCGGGATCGACGCGGTTCAGCGCATGGATCACCGCCGGATCGAACAGGGCCAGGCCGGGGTGGCGGGCCTTGAGATTGACGCGACCGGTGAAGGGATCGGTCAGATCAAGACCGGCCGCGACCGGATCGGGCACCAGCGCCGCCGCCAGACGCGCCGCCGCCGGATCTTCGGGCACGTCGCCGGGATCAAGGCGCGCGACGCAGATGGTATCGACCCCGGC
>JBGSQL010000054.1:0-3845 GCA_041738105.1 Rhodobacter sp.
AGGCGCAGGCCCCACATCGGGGCGGTGAAGGCCACGGCGCGCACCGCGAGCCCTTCGAGCACCGCGCGCAGGGCGATGGCGCCGCCCATCGAATGGGCCAGGAGGAAGCAGGGTTGTGGCAGGCCGAAGTGCGGCAGCGCTGCCATGACGGCTGCGATATCGCGCTGATAGTCGGTGAAGCGGGTGACATGGCCGGTCAATTTCGCGCGAGAGGTGCGGTCGGACAGGCCCTGGCCGCGCCAGTCGATCGCGACGCTGGCGTAGCCGCGTCGCGCCAGATCGGCGGCGGTGCGGCCGTATTTCTCGGCCGCTTCGGTGCGGCCGGGAAAGATCAGGACGGTGCCTTTCGTGCCCTCGGGCCAGATCACGACGCGGATCCGCACGCCATCGTTTGCCCGCAGCCAGACGGCGTGGCCGCCGGGCGGGCCATCCGCCAGATCGTCGTGGTAGGGCGCGCGGGCGGTCACGGGCGCATCAGGACAGGACCGAGCCCAGTTTCATCGCCATGCCCATCGCGCCATCGACCGACAGCTTGCCGGTCATGAAGGCCATCGTCGGGTTCATGTCGCCGTCCAGGATCGCCTTGAACACGTCGGCGCTGGCGGTCAGGGTCACATCGGCCTCATCATCGCCGGCGCGCACGCCAGCGGCGTCGATCATGATCGCGCCTTCGCCGGTGACGACGAACTTGGCCACCCCATCGAAGCCGTCGGGTATCTTCTTTTGCAGGGCCGCCACGGCCGCATTGATCACGTCGTTCATTCCGATCCTCCAATCGTGACCGGCGGGAACTGGACGTTCCGCCGGCTTGCGCTACACTTGGAGTGTTATGAAAGCGCGCCCTCGTCTTCTCAATTGTATCGTTGCGGCACTTGTGCCGATTTTTCTTGGCATGACTGCTGCTTTGGCACAATCGGCAAAGCTTGACGATCTGTTCGGTCGTCTGGCCGAGGCGGATGAGTCGGACAAGAAGCGGATCGAACGCGAGATCTGGGCGGAATGGTCGAAATCCGGATCGGCGGCGATGGACCTGCTGCTGGAACGCGGGCGGGCCGCGATGCAGGCCGGGGACACCGCGGCAGCGATCGAACATCTGACCGCGCTGACCGATCACGCGCCCGACTTTGCCGAAGGTTGGAATGCGCGGGCGACCGCCTATTTTCAGGCCGGTCAGTACGGGCCCTCGATTGCCGATATCGGGCGGACCCTGACGTTGAACCCGCGCCACTTCGGGGCGCTGTCGGGGCTGGGGATGATTTTCGAGCAACTGGGGGAAAAGACGCGTGCGCTGGACGCCTACAAGGCCGCGCTTGCTATACATCCCGGGTTGCAGGGCGTAAAAGCCTCGGTAGAGCGGCTGGAAGCCGAAGCCGCCGGGCAGAAACTCTAGACCAACAGGCAGACCGCCGATGCGTGCATCCTCGAGGACCGTTGCGGTTCTCGGCCCAACCAATACGGGCAAGACCCATTATGCCATCGAGCGTATGCTGGCCCACCGCACCGGGGTGATCGGCCTGCCGCTGCGGTTGCTTGCGCGTGAGGTCTATGACCGGATCGTGGCGCAGCGCGGCCCTTCGGTGGTGGCGCTGGTGACGGGTGAAGAGCGGATCGTGCCGGATCGGACACAATACTGGGTCTGCACCGTCGAGGCGATGCCGTTGGAAATCGGCGCGGATTTCGTGGCGGTGGACGAGATCCAGTTGTGCGCGGACCCCGAGCGGGGCCATGTGTTTACCGACCGTCTGCTGCGCGCGCGCGGGCTGCATGAAACGCTTTTTCTGGGCGCCGAGTCGATGCGCGGGGCGATTGTGGCGCTGGTGCCGGGCGTGCAGGTGATGAAGCGCGATCGATTCTCGCAATTGAGCTGGACAGGTTCGAAGAAGATAAGCCGGATGCCGTCGCGAAGTGCCATCGTGGGCTTTTCTGTTGAGAATGTGTATGCGATTGCAGAGCTGATCCGGCGCCAGAAGGGCGGCTGCGCGGTGGTGATGGGCGCACTTTCGCCGCGCACGCGCAACGCGCAGGTCGATCTGTATCAGAATGGCGAGGTGGACTATCTGGTGGCGACGGATGCCATCGGAATGGGCCTGAACCTGGATATCCAGCATGTCGCTTTTTCTGCCACGGCAAAGTTCGACGGGCGGCGGATGCGGGCGCTTTTCCCGCATGAGATCGGCCAGATCGCCGGGCGCGCCGGGCGGCACCTGGACAATGGCAGTTTTGGTGTGACGGGCGAGGCGCGGCCGTTTGACGAAGACCTGATCGACGCCATCGAGAACCACCGATTCGCGCCGATCCGGAAACTGCACTGGCGCAACGACAAGCTGGAGTTCGGCAGCGTGGCGCGGCTGATTGCCAGCCTCGAGGCGCTGACGTCGGACGAGTGGCTGACGCGGGCGCGCGACAGCGACGACCTTGTGGCCTTGAAGGCGCTGTCGGAGATGCCCGAGATCCGGGGGCGGTTGGGCACGCCTGCCGCAGTCCGGTTGTTGTGGGACGTGTGCCGGATTCCCGACTTTCGTTCAATCTCGGAAGGGGAACATGCCGGGCTTCTGGCGCGGATCTTTGGCTTTTTGCTGGAAGGCGGCGGGGTGCCGGCGGATTGGCTGGCCAAGACCATCGCCCGGATCGACCGGACGGATGGTGATATCGACGCGATCTCGAAGCGGCTGGCCTATATTCGCACCTGGACCTACGTGGCGCAGCGGAAGGGCTGGGTGGCCGATGAAAGCCATTGGCGTGACGAGACGCGCGCGGTAGAAGACCGCTTGTCGGACGCGCTGCATGCCCGCCTGACGCAGCGATTTGTCGATCGGCGCACGAGCGTGCTCTTGCGGCGGTTGAAACAGAAGGAGAGCCTTGTGGCCGAGGTGAACGACAAGGGTGAAGTGGTGGTGGAAGGCGAGTTCGTCGGCCGTCTGGAGGGGTTCCGCTTTCGGCAGGATGCGTCAGCCACGCCCGACGAGGCGCGCACGCTGCGCCAGGCCGCCTATGAGGCGCTGAAACCCGAGTTTCATTTGCGCGCCGACCGCTTTTACAACGCGCCCGATACCGAGCTGGATTTCACCGAGCAGGGCGGGCTGATGTGGGGCACCTCGGCCGTGGGCAAGCTGGTGGCGGGCGGTGAGGCAACCAAGCCGCTGGTCGAGGCGTTTGTCGATGACGAAGCGGGCTTTGACGTGGCCGAGAAGGTGCGGCGGCGCTTGCAGCACTTTATCGACCGCAAGATCGCGACCCAGTTCGAGCCGCTTCTGGCGATGGCGCGGGATGAGGCGCTGACCGGTCTGGCGCGCGGCTTTGCCTTTCGTCTGGCCGAGGGGCTGGGCGTGCTGCCGCGCGAGCAGGTGGCTGAGGATGTGAAGGCGCTCGATCAGGACTCGCGGTCGGCGCTGCGCAAGCATGGGGTCCGGTTCGGGCAGTTCACGATCTTCTTGCCGCTGCTGCTGAAGCCGGCGCCGACGCGGCTGCGACTGGTGTTGTGGTCGCTGGCGAACGGGTTGCAGGAGTTTCCCGAAAGCCCGCCGCCGGGTCTGGTGACGATCCCCTATCTGCCCGAGGTGCCGAAGAATCACTATACGCTGGCCGGCTATCATCCGGCCGGTGCGCGCGCGATCCGGATCGACATGCTGGAGCGGTTGGCGGACCTGCTGCGCGCGAAGGACAGCCGCGCCGGGTTCGAGGCGACTGCGGACATGCTGTCGATCACCGGCATGACGCTGGACCAGTTCGCCGATCTGATGGCCGGGCTGGGGTATCGCGGCGTGAAGGCCGAGCGGCCGAAGGTGCGGGCTGAAGCGGTGGTGGCCCCGGTTGTGGCTGCGAGCGCCGAGGCGGCGCCTGAGGCG
>JBGSQL010000057.1:0-15435 GCA_041738105.1 Rhodobacter sp.
GCCTCGGTCCCGGGGCGGCGCAGGCGCAGGTCCTGGGCGATACGGTTCAGCGTGGATGCGTCCCGCCCGACCAGCACAAAGGCGCAGGGCCCCCGTTCCGCCCAGATCCGGGCAGCCTGTTCGGCCATGGCCGATGTGGCCCCCACGATCACGATCCGCTTCAAAACCTCGGCCATCTCAATCCCCGATCAGGCGTCGCGACAGGGACGACGATATCCCCGGGTCGCGGTATTTCATGAACTTGTCCAGCCCCGGATAGCCGCGCCGGAACATCTCTGCCGACATGCGGGCGTCCTTGGCCGGATAGACCCGTCCCCCGGCCTCGGCCACAATCGCGTCAAGCCGGTCCATCAGCGCCAGACTGCGCGTGCCCCGGTTCGGGAAATCCATCGCCAGCGTGACGCCCGGGCGCGGGAAGCTAAGAAGCCCCGGGGCCTCGCGTGCTCCAAAAGTCTTCAGCACCACCAGGGGCGAGCCCTGCCCGGCCTTGCGGATCTCGTCCAGCATCGCCGCTGTCACCTCTTCGCGCCCTTCGTTCGGCACGACGCTTTGATACTGGTAGAACCCGCGAGGGCCGTAGACCCGATTCCAGTTCCGCAAGGTGTCCAAGGGATAGAAGAACGGCTGATAATGCACCGGACCCCGGCCAGCCCGGAAGCGCCCCATGGCATGGTAGGCCAGGTTGAACGCCCTGAGCGACAGCCCGTTCACCATCGAGACCGGCGGCGTGAAGGGCACCGACCTGCCCTGCCGTGCCGGTGCCTGCAACGGCCCGCCCCAGGGCAGGGCCATCGGATTGGCGCGCATGAAAAGGCCTTTCACGTTCCGGCCTGACAGCCCGTCTATCCAGGACACGGTGTATTCCCATCCGGCCTCTGACCCGTCGGACAGGGCAAAGAACTCTGGCAGCCCACGGAAGGGCAGCGTTTCGCAATCAAGCCAGGGACCTGGAACGCGCGCCAACTGAAGGCTGGCCTGCGTGATGACCCCGGTCAGGCCCAGCCCACCCGCCGTGGCCGTGAACCAGTCGGGCAGAAGGTCGGGGCCGCAGACGATCTCGGTCCCGTCGGTCCGGCGCAGCGTCACCCGGGTCACATGGTCACAGAAACTGCCTTTGGCGTGATGGTTTTTGCCATGCACATCATTTGCAATCGCCCCACCCACAGTGACGAACTGCGTCCCGGGCGTGACAGGCAAGGCCCAGCCCTGTGGAATCATCACCCGCTGGATATCGCCCAAGGTCACGCCGGGTTCGACGTCCACGAGGCCTGTGTCCGGGTCAAAGCCCAGCAGCCGGTCCAGCCCGGAAGTGAGCCACAGCGTCCCGCCGGGATTGACGCAGACATCGCCATAGCTGCGCCCAAGACCCCTGGGCAACCCCTTCGGTCCCGGCAGTCCGGAAGGCCCTAAAGCCACGGCCTCCTGAGGACCCACCGGAAGCCGACCCCATGCGCGCAGGTCGCCTACCATGGCAGGCCCTTGGCCCCGATAAGGACCACCAGCGCAAAGGCCACTCCGGTCAACTGGCTGACCCGGTCCTTGACGGCAAAGATCACCGGATCGTCCTGCATCTCGCCCCGGCTAGCCTTGAGCCAGACCCAGCTGATCCAGAACAACAGGATCGGCACAAGACCAGCCAGCAGGCTCGGCTCGGCATACATCTGGCGGACCGCGTCCGAGTTCAGGTAGTTCGCCAGAATGACCGCCGAAGCGTATCCGGCCCCCACGCCCAGAAGCCCGAGGATCGGCGCGTCTGACACCAGATACCCCCGCCCGGCAATCTTCTGGTCGGCGGCTGTGCCGTTCGCGCTTTGCGCCAGGGAGGATACCTCGGTGAACCGCTTGACGTAGGACAGCGACAGGAACAGGAAGAAGGAAAAGCCCAGCAGCCACAACGACATCGGCTGGAAAATCGCCTTCGACCCGGCAACGATGCGCAGCGTGTAAAGCCCGGCGAGCACGATGCAGTCGACCAGAAGGACGCGCTTCAGGGCAAAACTGTAGGCGCTGGTCAGCACGCAGTACAAAAGCAGCGCCCCGGTGAACGGCAGCCCGACCAGAAGTGCCAGGCCCAGGCTAAGCAGTCCAAGCGCCACGGCGAGGCCGATCCCCGTCAGGATCGACAATTGCCCCGACGCGAACACCCGTTTCGACTTGCGCGGATGGCGGCGGTCGCTGTCCAGATCGATCAGATCATTCAGGATGTAGACCATCGAGGCGCAAAGACTGAAGGCGGCAAAAGCCAGGATCAGGTCGACCCAGAGGTCCGGTGCATTCAGGCGGTGCGAGGCGAACAATGGCACGAACAACAGGACGTTCTTAAGCCACTGATGCACCCGCAAGCCCTTGGCGAGGGTCTTCAGGCCTGGCTGTGGCGGGGTGATGACCCGCTCCACCTCACAGACCTCACGCGCCGCGGCGATCAGGTCCTGCGAGGCGCTGACGACGATGCCGCGTCGCGCTTCTTGCCACACCGCCAGGTCGTCGCGCGCGTTTCCGGCGTAGTCGAACCCCTGCGCGCCGTAGCGCCTGACAAGCTCGGCCGCCTTGTTCCCCGCAGCCAGATTCCGCTCACCATCCGAGGCCAGGACCTCGTCGAAAAGCTGCAGGTGGTCGGCAATCGCTTCGGCAAGCGCACGATCCGTCGCGGTGCACAGGACGACCCGGCGGCCCTGCGCCTTTGCCTCTGCAACCAGGGCAAGAACATCGGGGTCAAAGGGAAGCGTCTCGACCGCGATCTGTGACCGCTGCGCCAGTTCCCGCTTCAGACGCGCCTTGCCACGCGCCAGCCAGACCGGCACGGCCCCAATCGACAACGGCGCGTGGTGCAAGACATTGGCAAAGGATTCAAGCAGCATATCGGACCGCAGCAGGGTCCCGTCGAGGTCGACCACCAGCACGGGAAGGACCGAAGCAGGGCCTGATGCAGTCACCTTGATCACCATTGGACGGTCAAAAATCCCTTGGATCGATACGGGCCAAGATACAGGGCGACGTGCGCCCAAGCGCTATAGTGAGGAAGCGCTCAGGTTGCAACAAGACCACCATGTCAGCGCAGCGTCGATCCGCGCCCTGTTGCCGAAACCGGATCAGAAAGGGTTCACCGCGTGGGCTGCGCCGCTTGGTCGGGCGGCACTGCTATTGCATGGCGCGTCAGCGCAAGCGTCAGGACCGATGGGGTCAGGCTTCGACCCAAAGCCCCTCGTCCTTGACGATCTTGTAGGCCTCGTCCAGCGAGGTCTTCGCGCGGTCGACCAGCATGTCGATCTCGGCCGGGGTGATCACCAGCGGCGGCGCAATGATCATCCGGTCGCCCACGGCCCGCATGATCAGGTTGTTTGCAAAGCACCGCTCTCGCGTCCGGTAGCCGACATTCGCGTCCTCGGGAAACTTCGCCCGCGTGGCCTTGTTCGGGGTCAGCGCTATGGATCCCATCAGACCGACAAGCTTTGCCTCGCCCACCATCGGATGATCGGCCAACGCGTCCCAGCGTTCCTTCAGATAGGGATGCGCCACGTCGCGGACATGCTCGACGATCTTTTCGTCCTGCATGATCCGCAGATTCTCCAAGGCGACCGCCGCCGCGACAGGGTGTCCCGAGTAGGTGTAGCCGTGGAAGAACTCCCCTGCCCCACCGACGACTTCGGCCACCTCGTCACAGACAATCGACCCGCCGATCGGCTGATAGCCTGACGACAGCCCCTTCGCGATGGTCATGATATGCGGCTTGATGCCAAAGGTCTGGCTTCCGAACCAGTTTCCGGTGCGGCCAAAGCCGGTGATGACCTCATCCGCGATCAGCAGGATGCCGTATTTGTCGACGATGCGCTGGATCTCGGGCCAGTAGGTCGAGGGCGGAATGATCACCCCGCCGGCGCCTTGCACCGGCTCGCCGATGAAAGCCGCAACCTTGTCGACGCCCAGTTCCAGGATCATCTCTTCCAGTTCGCGCGCCCGCATCAGGCCGAAGTCTTCCGGCGTCATGTCGCCGCCCTCGGCATACCAGTGGGGTTGGCCGATATGCTCGATGCCGTCGATCTTGCCGCCGTGGGCGTGCATGTAGGTCATCCCGCCCAGGCTGCCGCCACCCATCGTGGACCCGTGGTAGCCGTTCTTGCGCGAAATGATCACGCGCTTGTCGGGTTGCCCCTTGATCTGCCAGTAGCGCCGCACGAGACGAATGTTGGTGTCATTGGCCTCGGACCCCGAGCTTGCGAAGAACACATGATTCAGATCACCCGGCGCCAGTTCCGCAATCTTGGTGGCAAGGGCAATAGCCGGGACATGCGTTGTCTGGAAGAAGGTGTTGTAATAGCTAAGCTCTTCCATCTGGCGGGCGGCAACTTCGGCCAGTTCCTTGCGGCCGTAGCCGATGTTCACACACCACAGGCCCGCCATACCGTCGAGGATCCGGTGACCTTCGCTATCAGTCAGCCAGACGCCCTTGGCCTGCGTGATGACGCGCACGCCCTTGGTGGCAAGTTCCGCCCCGGCGGTGAACGGGTGCATGTGGTGGGCCGCATCCAGCGCCTGAAGCTCGGCTGTGGGAAGATGGTTGGTGATCTTGTTCATGGTGTCCTCGAAGGGCTGGCGGATTGCGGGTCGGACCGGTGGTGCCGGACTCGACGGATCATTCCTCTATAATATGATCAAATTGTTCCGCGTGCAAGAATTTGATCAAATGTCGCCAGTGCGCAGCGCATCGCGCACCTGATCAATCCCCTGCGCGATGTCACGCTCGATGGCCCGAGACAGGGCCGCCGCATCACCTTGGCGCATCGCGGCCAAGGCCGCATCGTGCAGGTCGGGCAGGTTTTCGGCCCCGACGCGGGCGCAGACCACGCGCAGCGAAGGACCGAACCGCAACCAGAGAGAGCGCGCCATATCCTCCAGCACCGGGGCGTTCGACGCGTCGTAAAGCGCAAAATGAAAGCTGTGGTTGCCAGAAAGATAGTCGTGGATATCGCCGGTCCGGATGGCGCGGTTGATCCCGTTGTCGATGCGTTCCAGCGTAGCGATGCGATCTGCGGTCAACCGTGTGCAGGCAAGCTCGGCCAGGCGCGGCTCGATCGTCAGGCGGGCAAAGGCCACCTGATCGAGCAGCCCAGTCGTCAGTTGCGGCACGACCACCCGCCGGTTGCCGAGCAATTGCAGCGCGCCCTCTGCGATCAACCGCCGAATCGCCTCGCGCACCGGGGTCATTCCGGCATCGAGATCGCGGATCAGGCCCTGAATCGTGACAGGCTGCCCCGGCAGAAGCGTGCCGAACAGCACCATGTCGCGCAAGCGCCCATAGGTCACCTCATGCGTCGGGATTTTGCGATCTTGCGCGTTCATGCCTGCCCTGCCCGTGATATGATCAAATTAGGGCGAGGGACCGAAGGGATCAAGGGATCATCGCCGGATGGCCAGCGCGTCGGCAAGCAAGGTCCGGACTGTGTCACCCGGAACATCCTCGGCCACGAACGCCTGGCCCAGCCCCCGCGCGAGGATGAAGCGCAGCCGTCCGTCGATCACTTTCTTGTCCTGCGCCATCAGCGCCAGAAGCCCGTCTGCATCCGGCAGGTCGCCCGCGATGTCGGCAAGATCGGTCTTCATGCCCATCGCCCGAAGATGCGCGCGCACCCGGCTGGGCGCCTCTTGCGCGCAAAGCCCCAGACGCTGGCTGAGTTCGAAGGCAAGCGCGCAGCCGATCGCGACACCTTCGCCATGCAGCAGCCGGTCGCCGTAGCCGGTGGCAGCCTCGAGCGCGTGGCAGAAGGTGTGCCCGAGGTTCAACAACGCCCGCTCGCCCTCTTCGGTTTCGTCGCGCGCAACGATCCCCGCCTTCATGGCAACCGAAACGCGGACTGCCTGCTGGCGCAGATCGGCATCGCCAGCGGCCATCGCCGGGCCGTTACGTTCCAGCCAGCCGAAAAACGCCTCGTCACCCAGCAGGCCGTACTTCACGACCTCGCCATAGCCGGCTAGGAAATCGCGCGCGGGCAGCGTTTGCAGCACGTCGATATCCGCCAGAACGAGGCTGGGCTGATGGAAAGCCCCGACAAGGTTCTTGCCCTGGCCCGTGTTGATGCCGGTCTTGCCGCCAACCGAGCTGTCCACCTGGGCCAGCAATGTCGTCGGGATCTGCACGAAACGAACGCCACGGCGCAAGATGGCGGCGGCGAAGCCGGCAAGATCGCCGATCACCCCGCCGCCGAGGGCCACGACGATGTCGCGCCGCTCGACCTTGTGGGTCAGCAACCCTTCGGTGCAGATCGCAAGCTGTTGCCAGCCCTTGGTGCTTTCGCCGGGCGGCAGCACGATGGCCTCGGATGCGATCCCGACGGCGGCAAGGCTGGCCCGCAGCCGGTCCAGATGCAGGCGCGCGACCGTCGCGTCAGTCACCACGACAACCCGCGGGCGGCGCAACAAGGGCGCGATCTCGGCCCCTGCCCGGTCGATCAGCCCGCGCCCGATCCGCACTTGATAGGATCGCGCCCCAAGCGCAACCTCAACCGTGTCCAGCATTGTATTACGTCCTTTCAAGCACATCCGCGCGCTGCGCCAGCGCCTGCACGACCTGATCGGCCATTTCTTCGATCGACAGATCCGCGCGGCTGTCGACCGTCAGATCGGCCATGGCATAGACCGGAACGCGCTGATCGTAAATCAGGCGCAGCGTTTCGCGCGGATTGGGCGTGCGCAGCAGCGGGCGGGTGGATTTGTGGCGCACGCGCTGCCAGAGCAGATCAATGTCCACGCGCAGCCAGACCGACACGCCCTGTTGCGCAATCATGCGTCGGTTCGTCTCGGCCAGAAACGCGCCCCCCCCGGTCGACAGCACACACGGCGGACCGCGCAGCAGACGCGCAAGCACCTCGGTCTCGCGGGCGCGAAAGAAGGCTTCGCCGTCTCGCTCGAAGATCTCGGCGATGGATCGGTTCGCGGCACGCACGATCTCGTCGTCCGAGTCCAGGAAAGGCACGCCCAACTGGCGCGCGACCTGTGTCCCGACGGCGGTTTTTCCGGCCCCCATCATGCCGACCATCGCCACTGTCTTCTTCAGGAGCCACGTCACGTTTGGCAAGGTCCCGCGCAACATCCACATCAGATCCTGAATGGCGTGAAGTCGCGACAAATGCCATATATATTCGACCGCGAACCGAATGGGGCAGGCAGTCCGGGGCGGTCATGGAATTCAAGAAAAAAGGCTGGGCAGGCATGGGTCGGATCTTCAAGGCAATTCTCACATTGATCGTCCTGGGGGTTATCGCGCTTGCGGGCTATGCCTATCTGGGCGACATGGCCCCGCAACAGACCCCTGTCACCAAGCCGGTCAGCCTGGATGTCGACTAGGCTTGGCGCTGTTTTACTGGGCGTCTGCGCGATTGCAGTTGCCCTGCCGTCCGCCGCCGAAGCGCCGCTGTCGGCCATCGACTGGCTGTCGGAATCGGTGGCCCGGCCGGCCGAGCCCGTTCCGGCCAATCCGGATGAGCCGGCCGTGACAACCGGCGCCCGGACCGAGGATATCGCTGTCTCGGCGCTTGACGGGCCGTCGCCGGATGCGGCCGGCCTGCTGGCGCCTGCCGTGACCGGCCTGCCCCGTGCGTTGTGGGGTCTGGGCCGGACGGATGAGATCGTGACGGCGATCCGGCTTGAACGTCCCGATACCCTGCCCGCGCTGCAGGCCCTGCTGACAACGCTGATGCTGGCCGAGGCAGAGCCGCCGGCAGATTCGGCGGGCCGGGGCATCCTGCTGCTTGCCCGGATCGACCGGTTGCTGGCAGCGGGCGCGCTGGAAGAGGCGGCAGCCTTGCTGAGCGCCGCGGGATCGGACGATCCGGATCTGTTTCGCCGCAGGTTCGATGTGGCGCTGCTGACCGGCACCGAAGACAGCGCCTGCGAAGAGATGCGGGAAAACCCGCACCTTGCCCCGACCTTTCCGGCCCGTATCTTCTGCCTCGCCCGATCAGGCGACTGGAACGCGGCCGCACTGACACTGCGCACGGCGCAGGCACTTGGTTTTGTGACACCGGAAGAAGATGCGCTGCTGTCGCGGTTCCTCGACCCCGATCTGTTCGAGGATGAGCCGCCCCTGAAAAAGCCCGCACGCCCCACGCCCCTGGTCTGGCGGATGCTCGAGGCGATCGGCGAGCCGCTGCCCACCAACACCCTTCCGCTGGCCTTCGCCCAGGCTGAACTGCGCGAAACAGCCGGTTGGAAATCGCAGATCGAGGCGGCCGAGCGGCTGGCGCGCAGTGGCGCGATCGCGCCGAACCGGCTGCTGGGCCTTTACACCGATCGCATGCCCGCCGCCTCTGGCGGGGTATGGGACAGGGTTGCGGCGATCCAGACGCTCGAGGCGGCAATCGCGGCGAACGATCTGCCCCTTGTCGGGCAGATCCTGCCCACGGCCTGGGCGGCGATGGTGCAGTCTGAACTCGAGGTTCCCTTTGCCACGATCGTCTCGCCACGCCTTCAGACGATGGGGTTGCAGGGTTCGGCGGCGGCACTGGCCTTTCGCATCGGGCTGCTGTCGCCCGAGTATGCAACGGTTGCCAAAAGCCGTGCGCCGGCCGACCCGACCGAGTCGTTCTTGATCGCGCTTGCGACCGGGCCACTGGACGGGGTCGCGCCGCCCGACAGCCTGAGCCGCGCCATCGCCCCGGCCTTCATTGCGCCAACCCTCGGGTCCGAGGCGCTTGGCCTTGTCGAAGATGGTCGGATCGGCGAGGCGATCCTGCGCGCGATCGACCTGATCCGCACCGGCCTGCAAGGCGATCTGCCGCGTGTGACCGAAGGGCTGGCGCTGCTGCGGATCATCGGGCTCGAGGATGCGGCCCGCCGCACGGCCCTGGAACTGATGCTGCTGGAACGGCGAGGCTGATCGTGGAGCGTTGGATCGCGGCCTTTCTCGATGCGCAAGCGGCCGAACGGGATGCCGCAAGAAACACGCGGCTGGCCTACGGACGCGACCTGCTGGATTTCACCGCGTGGTTGACCCGCAAGGGCAAGGATCTGGCCGGGGCATCGCGCGCCGACGTGGAAGGCTATCTGATCTGGTGCGAGGCGCAGGGGCTGTCGAAGGCAACGCGCGCGCGCCGGCTGTCCGCGATCCGGCAATTGTATCGCTTTACCCATGAAGAGGGCTTGCGTGCGGACAATCCCGCCTTGCCGATCAAGGGGCCGGGCCGGGTGCAGCGCCTGCCGAAGACGCTGCGCCAGGATGAGGTTGCAGGTCTGCTCGACGCCGCAGCCACCCAGGGGCGCAAGGGTGACCGCGGACGCAATCGGTGTCTGATGGAACTGCTTTACGCGACGGGGATGCGCGTCTCGGAACTGGTAGAGTTGCCCGTGGCCGCCGCGCGCGGTGAACCACGCATGATCCTGGTCCGCGGCAAGGGTGGAAAAGAACGGATGGTTCCGCTTTCGACACCGGCGCGCGCGGCGCTGAGCGCTTGGATTGCCGAGCGCGACGCGGCAGAGGATGCGGCACGCGCCATCGGGCGGCCTGCGTCCCGCTACCTGTTTCCCGCCCCCGGCAAGGCGGGACACCTGTCCCGTCAGGCGTTTCATACCCTGATCAAGACGCTGGCGATTGCCGCAGGGCTCGATCCGGCGCGGGTCACGCCCCATACCCTGCGCCATGCCTTTGCGACCCATCTGCTGGAAGGCGGAGCGGATCTGCGGGTGATCCAGACGCTGCTTGGACATGCCGACCTGGCGACAACCGAGATCTATACCCATGTCCTTGACGAGCGTCTTCGGGCACTTGTGATGGATCACCACCCGCTTGCCCGCAAGCCATGACGGGCAATTGCAACTCTTGCGCTCGACCAGCATAACAAGGCGCACACTTGCGGAGGATGCATGGAAAGCACGGCACTCGACACCTCGTTCTGGCTGACTGCGGCGGCAATTCTGTGCCTGCTTGGCGTCTCCGCCCTGTTTTCGGGATCGGAAACAGCGTTGACCGCAGCATCGCGGGGCAAGCTTAAGGCGCAAGCCGACAAGGGATCGCGGGGCGCGGCCATTGCCTTCGAAGTGACAGAGGACAACGAGCGGATGATCGGCGCCCTTTTGCTGGGCAACAACGTCGTCAACATCCTGGCAGCCTCGCTTGCCACGGCACTGCTGACCCGGATCTATGGCGATTCCGGGGTCGCCATCGCCACCTTGTTCATGACCATGCTGGTGCTGATCTTCGGCGAGGTGCTGCCCAAGACCTACGCAATCACCAACGCCGAGTCTGCGGCAGCGCGGGTCGCGCCCCTGATCCGGATCATCATCCTGCTGTTCTCGCCCGTCGTCTCGCTGGTGCGATTGCTGGTGCGCGGATTGCTGCGGATGTTCGGCGTGCGGGCCGACCCCGATGAGCACATCCTTGCGTTGCGCGATGAGATCGTGGGGGCGATTGCCCTTGGCCATTCCGGCGGCGCGGTGGAAAAAGAGGATCGCGACCGGCTGCTGGGTGCGCTGGATCTGGGCGACCGGACGGTGGACGAGATCATGCGCCACCGCAGCCAGATCGAGATGATCGACGCCGACCACAGCCCCGACGAGATCCTGACGCAATGCCTCGCCTCGCCGCACACGCGGCTACCGGTCTATCGCGGCAGCGACGAGAACATCCTGGGCGTCATCCATGCCAAGGATCTGTTGCGCGAGGTCGATCGGCTGATCCGGGGCAAGTCGGGCGACCTTGCGTCGCTGCAGGAACTCGATGTGCTGAAGGTGGCGATGAAGCCCTACTTCGTCCCCGAAACGACGCCGTTGGATGAACAGATGCGGCAGTTCCTGAAGCGGCGCACCCATTTCGCGCTGGTGGTGGATGAATACGGTGCGCTGCGCGGCCTGATCACGCTGGAGGACATTCTGGAGGAAATCGTGGGCGAGATCACCGATGAATTCGATCTGGCGCAGGACACCGTGCTGAAGCGCGCCGAGAACGGGGATTACATCGTCGAAGGCTCGATGACGATCCGCGACCTGAACCGCGCGATGGACTGGCAATTGCCGGATGACGAGGCCAACACGATTGCAGGCCTCGTCATCCATGAAGCCCAGATGATCCCGAACGAGGGGCAGGCCTTCAGCTTTCACGGCTTCCGCTTTGAAGTGGCCACGCGCCGCGATAACCGCCTGACCAAGCTCAAGATCCGCCAGCTTTGATCCTCAGCCAGCGGACGTGCGCAACCAGTCCTCAAGCGCGCTGTTCGGCTCGTCGGGCGCGACAGGCGAGGACGGCGCGGCAGCGGACACCGGGCGGGTGCGGAAGTAGTGCGCCTCCCTTGCGCCGAAGTAAAAGCTGACGATTGCCCCCAACAGCCACCAGAGCGGCTCTGGCACCTGGTTCAGCCCCACCATCCGGCTGCCAAAGCCCGGCGGGTCGATCATCGCATAGGTGAACAGCCCGATCGTGCCGAAGGCGAGCATCGGGCGGGGCAGCCGGTTGATGCCGTTCACCACGCGGTCGAATGCGTTGTCGCCAGCCGACGAGAACTCGGCGCCATGCTGCGCCAGGGCCGCCGCCTGCGCCTCGGCCGACAACTCCATGCGCCGCGTCGCATTGGCCGCAAAGACTTCGGACACGTCCTTTACCGTGGTTCCGATCGCCCCGATGGCCCCCGACGACCCAAGGATCTTGCCAATCACCCCCATGCCGACACCCGCGCGCGATGCTGCGCGTCCGTCAACCGATAGCGATCCGCCAGAAAGGCTTCTGCGCGGGTGATCCAGCCACCCTTGCCGCCATCCCGGCGGCGCACGTATTTCCGGCTGGCGGGGCGCGCCTCGGCCAGCGCGTAATAGTGATTGCGCCGCGCGATGCCGTAGGCATCGACCAGATGCGCAGGTGCAGCCTCGAACGCCCGTTGCGCCGCCCGGATCGTGACCGGGCCGATCACCCCGTCATCGACGCAGGGAAACCCCATCCGGTCCAGAAGGCGCTGCAGGATCTTCACCGCGCTTGCCCCGGCATTCACGTACATGTCGAAGACCGGCGCCTGCAACGCGGCCGGCAGGGCGCCCAGGCCGGGGCGGCGAAAGTAATGCTCGATGAAGATATCGACAGCCTGCTCGCGCGTCAGTGCGCGCACATCGGCCTCTGTCACCGTGCCATCCCCGGTCAGGTCAAACCCGAGACGGCGCAGAGTGTCGATCGTCACGCCATGATTGGTGGCCCCGCCGGGGTCAGACGGATCGTTAACAAAGCCACCCTCACGGGCGACGATGTCTTCAGCCAGGGATTGCACTATCGTCATCGGCGGCTCCTGATGCTCGGGGGGCTTCTGCCCCGTTACATCCGGAATCTCTGCCCGGGCCGGTTAAGATCGTTCAAATCAGCCGTTCGGTGCCGCGTTCGGATCAACGTAGACGCCTTGCTCTTTCAACGCGTCGACCACCTCTTTTGGCATGTAGGTCTCGTCGTGCTTGGCCAGGATCTCGGTCGCCTGGAACGTGCCGTCCACCAGACGGCCGGTGCCCACCATGCCCTGCCCCTCGGCGAAGAGGTCCGGAAGAACACCGGTATAGCTGACGGGGACGGTCTTGTTGGTATCGGTGACGCGGAACGTCACGGTTTCGCCCTGGCCGCGCACCATCGAGCCTTCCTCGACCAGCCCTCCGATGCGGAACACCTCGTTCGGGGTTGGCGGCGCCTCGACCACCTGGGTCGGCGAGCGGAAGAAATTGATCCCGTCCCGCATGGCATACCCGATCAGCGCCGTGGACAGCCCCAGCGCGACAAAGGCCAGAACGATGATCTGGACGCGGCGTTTCTTTTTCAGACCCTTCATGATCCCCTCACGGAAAGACCGGCGCCATCAGCAGCCCGCACGCCTCGTCAAGCCCCAGCATCAGGTTCGCGTTCTGGATGGCCTGGCCGGACGATCCCTTGGTCAGGTTGTCCAGCACCGCCACCACCACGGCCCGACCCGGCATGCGATCCCCGGTGACACCTATATGCACATAATTGGAGCCCCGGACATCGCGTGTCGAGGGGAGTGTGCCGAAAGGAAGCACATGCAGGAAGGTTTCCGATGCATACCGCGCCGCAAGCGTGGCATGGATCGCGGCCGGATCGCCCTCCAGATAGACAGTCACAAGGATGCCGCGGTTCATCGGCAAGAGATGCGGGGTGAATTGCACCACCACGGGGCGGCCTGCGGCGCGCGAGAATTCCTGATCGAACTCGCCCAGGTGGCGGTGGCGCCCCCCCGCCGAATAGGTGTGGGTGCCCTCGGACAGTTCGGCGTGCAGCAGGTTCTCCTTCAACGACCGCCCTGCCCCGCTGACACCGGCCTTGAGGTCGATCACGATGCGATCGAGGTCGATCACCCCCGCCTCGATCAGCGGCAAGACCGCGTATTGGCCAGCGGCGGCGTTGCAGCCGGTGCCTGCAACGAGGCGTGCGGCGGTGATCTGCGGCCGGTAGAACTCGGTCAGCCCGTAGATAGCCTCGCGCTGGAGGTCGGGCTGAGTGTGGGGCTGGCCATACCATTTCTCGTAAGCCAAGGGGTCACGCAGGCGAAAGTCGGCCGAGAGATCGACGATCTTCAGGTCACGCGGCAGGGCCGCGATCACCGCTTGAGATGTCGCATGAGGAAGGGCGCAGAAACAAAGGTCAATGCTGGAGAAATCAATCTCGTCGATCTTCTGAAGGATGGGAAGGTCGAGATGACGAAGAAACGGAAAGACCTGATCCATGCCCAGACCGGCCTTGCGGTCGGCAGAAAGGGCAGCGACCCGCATCGACGGATGGCTCGCAATCAGGCGAACCAGTTCGGCCCCGGTGTATCCCGACGCCCCGAGAATTGCGACTTGCTGGGTCATGGATCCCCCGTGGTGTTGCGTGCGATCGGGCCGAGTGATGCGGCAAGGGGCCACAGAGTGCAAGGGGTCGTGCCAAGGCGGTTTGTTCTAACCCGGCGAATTGGCGAGGCGCCGCAGACGCGCACCTTGATGCTGGCGCCGAACGGTCTGTGATCCGGCCACTGGCCGACCCGCGTGCAACAACGGATTGCATTGATATGAATCAATCAAGCACCAAAACATGCTCGGATATGAATACAATCTACGAGAAGAAAGTCCGGGGAAACGGCACTTCGACTCGGCTGGTGAGGGGGCGTTACTCGGGAAGGACCGAACATGACGACGAAAACGAGCATATTCATGAAGCAACTGGTTGCGGGCTTTGTCCTCGCGGCGGGGGTGGGCATGGTGCCGGTGCTGGCAAGCGCCCAGGAAGCGGACGCCGGCAAGAAGCGCTGCACGCCCAGCATGGCGCGCGAGATGAGCAGCATCGCTGAATTCTGCAGCTGTCAGATCGTGACCCGCGCGACGATCAGTGCCATTCAGCGGCGCCCTGACTTTCCAAACATCCTTGCCGGGACCAATGCCCAGTGCCCGGCCCTTGCGATGGTGCTGACGGACCTGCCGACGCAGGCGACGCGGCCAAGCGAGAACAGTTCAGAGAATGATGAGCACGGCAAGACTCCAGAGGGTCTGCGTGACGCGGTTGGGGCCGGCCCATCATCGCCAGGCACGTCTGATGGCGGGGGCGACTCCGGCGGTGACGATGGTGGCGATGACGGCGGCGACGATGGCGATGGCGGCCATGGCAATGGTCAGGGCCATGGTGGCGGTCAGGGTCAGGGCCAAGGTGGCGGTCAAGGTCAGGGCCAAGGTGGTGGTCAGGGCCAAGGCGGCAATGGGTGCGGCCAAGGTGGTCAAGGCGGCCAGGGTGGTCAAGGCGGCAGCGGCGGCCATTCTGACGGCGGTGAAGGAGGCGAAGGCGGCCATACTGAGGGTGGCGAAGGCGGCGCGGATCAGGCGACCGGCGGAGCCGACGCTGGGGTTGATCTTGCGGCGGCGGACTGCGGGCCGACCGATGATATCGACCTGACGATCCCGCAAAAAGCGGCTGGCTGAGCAATCAGGCCACAAACAGAACGCCGTGCCCTGGGTGAACCGGGGCACGGCTTTTTCATGCGGGTCGGTTCAGCCGCCGGCGTACACGCTGAGCCAGAGACGCGGCGCGTCAGGGTTCTGGACGCGCAGAAAGGTATAGCCGGTCTGTTTCCACGGCTTGATCTGATCGGTCATGCTGTCGAGAACATGGTCGCCGTCCTCGAGACGGAGGATCAGGACGGCGTGCGAGCCGGTGCGGGACCCGAAAACGGTCGCTATCAGAAGCTGTTCGGCAGGGATGCCGGCGCGGATCAGGTCGCGCTTCTTGAGCAGGGCAAAATCCTCGCAATCGCCGCCACGGGCGGTGGGAATGGCCCAGACTTCTTTCTCGCCATACTGGACGCTATCGGAAACGGTGCGAACCTGCTGGTTGATCTTGCGGTTGATCTTGCGGGCCAGCGAGACGGCCAACGGGGCGGGCACGGCGGCGCGGCCGGAGCGCTGGCAAGCCCAATCGTAGCGCTGGCACAGGTCGGCCGCGCC
>JBGSQL010000082.1:0-5387 GCA_041738105.1 Rhodobacter sp.
CAGCGCCGCCGCGAACGGCTGCCAAGGCCGGGCATGGGGATCGGCGGGCGAGGGCTGGGCCAGCGTCTGCAGCAGGCGGGCAAGGTCTTCGGGGCAACGCGCCATTGGGCCGTCTGTGGACAGCTGGTGCAGGAACGCATCGCCGCCGGGGTCGGTCGGTACCAGCCCGAAGCTCGGGCGAAAGCCGTAGACGTTGCAAAACGCGGCGGGATTGCGCAGCGATCCCATCATGTCGGATCCATCCGCCACCGGCACCAGCCGTGCAGCCAGCGCGGCAGCCGCCCCGCCCGAAGATCCGCCCGCGCTGCGCTTGGTGTCATAGGGATTGCCCGTCACCCCATGCACCGGGTTGAAGCTGTGGCTGCCCAGCCCGAACTCGGGCGTATTGGTCTTGCCGATCAGGATCGCGCCAGCCGCGCGCAGGCGGCGCGGCAGCAGATCATCGGCCTCTGGTACAAAATCGGCCAGCCCCGCAAATCCCGAGCAAGATTGGATCCCGGCCACCGTCTGCAAATCCTTCACGGCCAGTGGCAATCCGTGCAGCCATCCCTTGCGCGGGGCGGCGTCTGCGGCGCGCGCTTCGGCCATCAGCACCTCGCGGGGGCGCAGCGCGACCACGGCGTTGATCGCCGGGTTGACGGCCTCGATCCGGTCGAGATGCGCGGCCATCACATCTGACGGCGCAACCTCGCCCCGCGCGATCCGGCGCGACAAGTCCGAGGCGGACAGATCGGTCAGCGCCAAGGCTCCCTGTCCTTTCTTCTGTTCTCAAATATCCTGGGGGGTCCGGGGGGCAAGGCCCCCCGGTGGGTGCGGCGGCCCGCTTGGGCCGCCGCACGACTCACTTCTGCAATTCGGTCCAGATCGCCGTGATGTATTCCTGCGCCTTGGGCGAGCAGGTCGGCAGGAAATGGCCCTTGTCCTTGAACTCGGCCGGGATCACGATCTCGGGCGCGTCCTTCATGTCGGCCGGCATGAACGCATCAGATCCGGCGATGCCGTTGGCATAGCGGGCAAAGGCAGAGACCATCGCCGCATTCTCGGGCACCATGATGAAGTCGAGGAACTTGTAGGCCTCTTCGACATTCTGCGCATCTTGCAGCAGCATCACCTGGTCCATCCACAGGATGAAGCCTTCCTTCGGATAGCCGAACTTGATGTCGGGATTCTGCAGGCGCGCGCGGAAGATCGCGCCGTTCCAGTAGACCGAGGCCATCACGTCATTGGCGGCCATCTTTTCGGTCATGCCATAGTCCATCGACTGCCATTTCGGCTTGGCCTCGATCAGCTTGTCGCGGACCTTCTTCAGCAGCTCTGTGTCTTCAGAGCAGGGCTCGCCGCCCATGTACATCGTGGCCAGCGCCAGCGCATCGTTCATCTCTGGCGTCACGTTGACCTTGCCCACCAGTTCCGGGGGCGGGTCGAGGAAGATGGCCGAGGTGTTCACGTCGCCCGAATAGGCGGTCTGGTTCACCGCAACACCGGTCGTTCCCCATTGCCACGGGATCGAGAACTTGCGGCCGGGGTCGTAGTCGACGTTCATCCATTCCGGCGCGATGTTGCCGTGGTTCGGCAGTTTCGACAGATCCAGTTCCTGCACCATGCCCTTTTCGACCCAGATCGGCACATAGTTGGCCGAAGGCACGACCAGATCAAACCCGTGGCCGCCAGCCTCGACCTTCGCAAGGGCGGTGTCGTTGCTGTCATAGTCGGTGACCGTCACCTTGATGCCGGTTTCAGCTTCGAACTTCGCCAGCAATTCGGGGCTGGTGTAATCGCCCCAGTTGTAAAGTTGCAGCACACCCTCGGCGCTGGCGAGCCCGGTGCTGGCAAGCAGCAGGGCGGTTGCGGAAAGCAGGTTCTTCATTGCAGTCTCCCGGTTGGTTTTGGTTGTTCAGTCCTTCTTGCGCGTCAGCACGAAGAAAAGCGTCAAGAGCACGATCGTCAGCCCCAACAGCACCGTCGAGATCGCGTAGATCTCGGTCGAGACCGAGCGGCGGATCTGCCCCAGCATATAGGTAGGCAGCGTATCTTGTCCCGCTGATTTCACGAACAGCGTGATGACCACATCATCGAGCGAAGTCACGAAGGCCAGCATCATCCCGGCGATGATGCCGGGCAGCAGCAGCGGGAAGGTGACGCGGCGAAAGGTTTTCCACGGTGTCGCGTAAAGGTCGGCGGCGGCTGTTTCCAGTGTCAGGTCCATGCCCTCGAGACGCGCCCGGATCGGCAGATAGGCGAAGGGGATGCAAAAGGCCGAATGGGCCGCGATCAGGTAGCCAAGTCCCTGGTAGCCCGTCGCGACCTTGATCGAGGCAAAGAAGATAAGCAGCGCGACGGCGGTCACGATCTCGGGCACCATCAGGGGCTGGTTGATCATCACATAGATCAGGGTCTGGCCCTTGAACGCCTTGCGCCGGGTCGTGGCCAGTGCGGCCATCGTGGCGACCGTCGTCGAGATGACAGCGGCAACCGAGGCGATCAGAAGCGAGCGCAGCGTTGCGTCCTTGACCTGCTCGTTGGACCAGGCCTTGACGTACCATTGCAGCGACACGCCTTCCCAGATCCCCACGGATTTACCCGCGTTGAAGGAATAGAGCACCAGCATCAGGATCGGCAGATAAAGCGCCGTGAACACCAGCACCGCCGTTGTCGTGAAGCCCGGCAGACGCGATACGACAAAGCCCCGCTCAGCCATGCGACGCCCCCCGGTTGGCATAGCGCACATAGACCAGAAGCGCCGCCATCACGACGACGAGCAAGGTCACCGACAGCGCGGCGCCCAGCGGCCAGTTGCGGCCCTGACCGAACTGAAGTTCGATGAAGTTGCCGATCATCATGTTCTTGCCGCCGCCCAGGATTCGCGGCGTCACATAGGCGCCCAGCGAGGGCACGAAGACCAGGATTGATCCCGCCACGATCCCGGGCTTCACGATCGGCAGGATGACACGGCGCAACACCTGCCAGCGCGTCGCATAGAGGTCGTAGCCGGCTTCAAGCAGCCGCATGTCGAACCGGTCGATCGCCGCGAACAACGGCAGCACCATCAGCGGCAGATAGACATAGGTCATGCCGACAAACACCGCCATGTCGGTGTAGATCATGCCGATCGGCTGGGTAATCATGCCGGTCCGCATCAGGATGGTGTTCAGCAAACCTTCGTTTCGGATGATCTCGTTGATCGCGAAGGTGCGGATCAGCAGGTTGGTCCAGAACGGGATCGTGATCAGAAACAGCCAGAGCGCGCGGGTGCGGGGCGAGCGGGTGGCGATGAACCAGGCGGTGGGAAAGCCGACCGCGAAGGTGAACAGCGTCGTCAGGATCGACAGCTTGACCGACCGCCAGAAGATCGTCAGGTGCGCATCGGCCAGCTTCAGCGTTTCGTCGAAGATATCGCGCGAAAACAGGATGCCGCGCCAGCCATCCAGCGAAAACGCCCAGACCACGTTGCCATACTGCCCTGGCGTCAGGAAGGAATAGACCAGCATGATCAGAAGCGGCCCCGAGGCCGCCAGCACCAGCAGCACCAGCGCGGGGGTGGAAAGCAGCCAGGCGGCGCGCGTGCTGGCGGCGTCCTGGCGATCCTCGTTGGTGGACATCCGGTCAGTCCCCCACGATCTGCGCCGCGCCTTCGGCAAAGCGCAAGCCGACAGGCTGACCGCGCTGCAACCCGACATCGCCGGTGGCCGGGCTTTGCAGGCGCGCCACCACCTCGGTGCCGTCCGACAGCTTGAGGTGGCAATGGGTGTCGGTGCCGAAATAGACCCAGCTGTCGATCGTGGCCGGCACGGATCCGGGCTCGTTCGCCGCCACAAGGCGGACCTGTTCCGGGCGCACGGCGACGGTGACCGCGCCGACGTGGCCCGTGGTTCCTTCGGCCGCGACCACGTCGCCGCTGTCAAGCCGCACCCCATTGGCAACGATCTGGCCGGACAGGAAGTTCGTCTCGCCAATGAACGACGCGACAAAGCGGTTCACGGGGCGGGTATAGATGTCGCGCGGGGCACCGATCTGCTGGATCTTGCCCGCGCTCATCACCCCGATGCGGTCGCTCATCGTCAGCGCTTCTTCCTGATCGTGGGTCACGAAGATGAAGGTGATGCCGGTTTCCAGTTGCAGCCGCTTCAACTCGATCTGCATTTCCTTGCGCAGTTGCAGATCAAGTGCCGACAGCGGTTCATCCAGCAGCAGCACCTTGGGTTGCGGCGCCAAGGCACGCGCCAGTGCCACGCGCTGTTGCTGGCCGCCCGACAATTGGCTGGTCTTGCGTCCGGCCAGCGCCTCGAGTCGCACGAGGCCCAGCATCCGGTCCACGGTTGCGGCCACCTCTGCCTTCGGTCGGCCCTGCATTTCCAGCCCGAAGCCGATGTTTTGCGATACGGTCAGGTGCGGGAACAAGGCATAGCTTTGAAACACCGTGTTCACCGGCCGGCGGTTCGGCGGATCGGCGGTGATATCCTTGCCATCCAGCAGGATATGGCCCGACGTTGGCGTCTCGAACCCCGCGATCAGGCGCAGGAGCGTGGTCTTGCCGCATCCCGATGGGCCGAGCAGTGTGAAGAATTCACCCTTGCGGATTTCCACTGACACATTGTCGAGCGCGCGGACGGTCGTATCGCCCTGCCCGAATGCCTTGACGGCGTTGCGGGCCTCGACCGCCACGTCTTTTTTCAATTCAGTGCCCCCTGTCATCTTTACAGCACGTTAAGGGGGGCGCTTTCGCTTTGGCAAGCCCTTCTCCCAAGAATCAGGCCACAAGCGGGGGGCGATGCCCGATCCATGGGCAGGTCGCCTCGATCTCGGCGCAGAGTGCGATCAGCGTTTCGTCCGCGCCAAAGCGCGCCGCCAGCTGCACGCCGACCGGAAGGCCGTCCGGCGTGATATGCAGCGGGACCGAGGCTGCGGGCTGACCCGAGGCGTTGAAGACGGCGCAAAAGGGGGAATAGGCAAAGACCCCCTCGGGCCCGGTGCGGAACGCCGCGTAGTCTTCTGTCGTGTGGGCAAACCGGCCGACCTGCGCAGGCGGCTCGGCCAAGGTCGCGGACAACAGGATGTCGTATCCCCGGCCCGTCTCGGGGTCGAAGAAGGCTGCCATCTGGCGGCCAAAGGCGTGAATCTCGCCCACCGCCTCCAGATAGCGATCGGCCGGCAGCGTTGCGGTGTGGGCGATCGCGCCGCGCGACACGGCCTCGATATCGTCGGGGCCCAGCGGCCGGCCCTCGGCTTCCAGCGTCTTGCGGATGCCAAGGGCCGTGCCGCAGGCCACGATATCCGTCCAGGCGCGCATCATGCCGGACACATTCGCCAGCGGGCGCGCGGGTTCGACGTGGTGACCCAGAGCGGCCAGCGTCCGGCCCGCCTGCTGCACGGCGGAGCGGCAGTCCGGG
>JBGSQL010000096.1:0-5118 GCA_041738105.1 Rhodobacter sp.
GGTGCCGCCTGAGCCGTGGAGCCCGTGGCTCAAGCGGGCGGGTGACTTGCGGCTGGCGTCGTAAGCGGATCAGCCGGCTCAGTTGGTCGCGATCGCCCGCACCAGGTCTGCCTTCTTGATCTTGCGCGTCGGCGTCAGCGGCATCTCGGCCACGATTTCAAGCCGCTCCGGCCATTTCATCTTTGCGATGTCATGCTGCGTCAGGCGCAGGGTCTGGGGCTGCATCGGATCGAAGAGGCGCTGGGGTTGCTGATCGAGACGGATCTGACACTGCGCTCCGCGTCGCGCGCGCCGGCGATGGCGCTGATGGAACGTGCGCTGATCCGCCTGTCGATGCTTGCGAAACGCTAGGAGGCCGGGATGTATACCGTGATCGGATCCGTGGGCAGCCGCACCGCCCGCGTGCTGTGGATGCTCGAGGAACTGGGCCAGCCCTACACGCATGTGCCCGCGCCGCCGCGCTCGGACGGGGTGACCGCCGTCAACCCTGCGGGCAAGGTGCCGGTGCTGGTGGTGGACGGCACGCCGATCACCGACTCGACCGCGATCGTGCAGTTCCTTGCCGACCGGCACGGTGCGCTGACCCACCCGGCCGGCACGCTGGAGCGCGCGCGCCAGGACAGCCTGACGCAGTTCCTGCTGGACGAGTTCGATGCCGCGCTCTGGGTCGCGGCGCGGCACAGCTTCATCCTGCCGACAGAAATGCGGATGCCAGGGATCAAATCGTCGCTGCACTGGGAATTCGCGCGCAGCCAGGCGGAACTGGTGCGACGCATGGGCGAGGGGCCGTTCCTGATGGGCGAGACGATGACGGTGCCCGATATCCTGCTGGGTCATTGCGGGGCCTGGGCCGAGGCGGCCAGGTTTCCGATCACGCAGCCGCGCCTGGTCGAACGCCTGGCGGATCTGCACGCCCGGCCGGCTTACCAGCGGGCGATGGCGCGCTGAGGGGCCTATCCCGTGTCGCGCGTGCTTGCTAGGCTGGGACATTCGCTGCACAGGAGACGCCAGATGACTCGCATGGACAGGGCCGCGCGCCCCAATTTCGACTTTCCCGAGGAACGCGTCGATCTGGCGGCGGCCTTTCGCTGGACGGCGCGGCTTGGCATGAACGAAGCGGTTGCCAACCACTTCTCGCTGGCGGTCAGCGAGGATGGCAAGCGGTTCCTGATCAACCCGAACCAGCGTCATTTCGCACGGATCCGGGCCAGCGACCTGCTGCTGCTGGATGCTGACGACCCTGACGTGCTGGCACGCCCCGACGCACCCGATCCCACGGCCTGGGGCCTGCACGGCTCGATCCACCGGCTGGTGCCGCACGCGCGCTGCGTGATGCATGTCCACTCGATCTTCGCCACCGTGCTTGCCTCGCTCGAGGATTCGGCGCTGCCCCCGATCGACCAGAACACGGCCATGTTCTTCAGGCGGACCGTGATCGACGAAAACTACGGCGGGCTGGCCTTCGAGGACGAGGGCACGCGCTGCGCCGGGATGCTGGGCGATCCCAGAACGCAGGTGATGATCATGGGCAATCACGGCGTGCTGGTGATCGGGCGCGACGTGGCCGAGGCGTTCAACCGCCTCTATTATTTCGAACGGGCGGCCGAGACCTATATCCGCGCCTTGCAGACCGGGCGCAAACTGCGCGTCCTGAGCGATGCGATCGCGGAAAGTGTCGCCGCCGAGATGGAGGTTTACCCCGACCAGGCGGCACGCCACCTCGCCGACCTCAAGGCGATCCTTGACGAACAGGAACCCGCCTATCGCCACTGACGCCGGGCCAGCGCGCAAGTGTTCTCCCGGCGCGGCTGGCCGGCAAGGCCGCAGCGTCTTTTCACGCGTTGCCCCAGCATGGTCAAACCAGCGTCAGGGACAGATCCCGCGGCCTGCGGCTTCTTCTGTTCACAAATATCCCACGGGGGTCCGGGGGTGTGAAACCCCCGGCCCTTGCCGACAGCGCCCCCTCACCCGATCAGGCCCACGGTGGCGACGGACCGGTCATGCGGCCGGTCAATCGCGCGGCTTGACGAACTCGGCTTCAAGGATCAGCTCAACCCGATCATCCACCCCCATGCTCGTGCCGGGGGGCGGCAGGCCGTAGGTCATGCCGAAGGCCGACCGCTCTAGCGTTGCCACCGCTGAAAATCCGATTCGCGCGCCCACATCCAGCGGGTGCCCGCCGTTGCCGCCGTTGAAGGTGGTCTCGAAGGTGATCGGGTGCGTCACGCCACGCAACGTGAGATCCCCCGTGACGCGCGCGGTTTGCGGCCCCGTCTGACGCACCTCTGTCGAACGGAACGTCGCTTCGGGAAATTGTGCGGCATCGAGAAACTCGGGGCCCGCGATCACCGCGTTGAAATCGAAGGCCGGGTCCGGGTAGTGCGTCTCGACCGAGGCGGTCTCGACGTGCGCGGTCACCTGCATCGTCTCGGGCGCATCCGGGTCAAAGGCAAGATCGGCCTCGAACCGCGTGAACAACGCGGTGTAGTTCGACATTCCGAGGTGATTCACCCGAAACAGCAGCCGTGCATGGCCGAGTTCAAGGTGATAGTCGCCCGCTGGAGGCGGTTGCCCGGACAGATCCTCTTGCGCCCAGGCCGGCAGCACGAGGCCCGTCAACATGGGGCCCGTCAACACGGCGGTCGGCAGTATGGGGGCCAACAACGAAACGGCCAGCAGCTGGGCACGGGCGACAGGACGCATGCGAAACCTCCCCGTTCAGACACAAGCGTCTTATATATCAAGCGCACCATGATTTTTCATAGCAGATTCAGGGCGGTCATTCTAGAATCCGCCCATGCTGGACAAATCAATAAACAGTGCGTTGCTGGCACCTCGGGCGCAGATCATCCGGGACCACTTGGACGGCCTGCACCACGTTGAAGCCTTGCTGGTGACGCGCGGCATAGAGCCATCCGACCATGCCGTGCGCCGCAAGATACCGGATGACTGCCTTCCGCAGGGCGGGGCCAAGCTGTTTGTCCTTGACGCTCTCAGGACCGGGTCGAAATCCCCGGTGGACCTCGCCGGGCGCTTTACGGAGATCAGGCCGGAAGTGCCGCGATCGCGCGCCATGGTCCGGGTGTATCGGGCGCTCTACAAGATGCGAGTTGGGGGCGGAGTGGTGAAGGATGTGCGGGTGTGGCGGCTGGCACCGTGAAGGGCCAGCCTATTCTTTATGCAGCCTCTCGCCACGCTTGCGCGAGCGCGTTACCGTCAACAAGGAGATTTTGCCATGCAGCCGAAGAACACTCGCACACCATTAACCGATCCTCTTTGCGGAGAATGGTTTGCAGATGGGTACGAAGCTGAGCGGCAGTCCCGCTGTAGTCCACCCACCATACGGTTTCTAGGATCCGGGCGCGTTTTGCCCCCACCTTTGCGAGCAGGTCATCCAGCTGCTTGTGAGACGGAGTAGGCCCGTTCAGATCGTAGCTTAACACAAAGTTTGCCATCGGTTTTTGCCCCTCCTTGGGGCGGGATAGTGCCGATGGCGGGTTGACCCTGCACGCACCCCGTGCGATAGTTTGGGGGTGATCACATTGCCAGCCTGCCAACGGCTGGTTTCGAAGCTAGGGGCGGCAGGTGTAGTGACCTGACCGCCCCAACTTTTCTCTATCACAACTTCTAGCCAGAGTCGAATCCGAGCGGTCTTTTTGTTGGGGGAGTCACCCAAACCTAGTAGAACAGTGTCAAGTGGTACGCTGCCAGTAGCACTTCCAAGACCGGCTGACAGGCGCGCCCATGGCGCTCTGCACCAGATCGAACGCAAGCCCGCCGTTGTCCTTGCGGCGGTAATCTTCCAGCCATGCGGCCTGATTGGCGTACTGATGCAGGTATTGGGCGCTCACATGGTGATGCTGCCCGACAACCATCCGACGCAAGCGCGAGAAGTAGCTTTCGGCCCAGTTGGTGTGCTTGCCGTGGTCGCTGTAGACGACGCTATGGTTCACGCGATCAACCTGCCAGCCCGCGTGGAGCATGTCCCAGTGCGAGGCTTCCTCGGCTGACAAGGTAGCCATGCGGTCAACATTCTCGTGCACCAGCGCCACGCCTTCGGCTTCGGCCATCGCGACTTTCGGTAGGGTGCGGCCAAGGCGCTCGCGCATGACAACGACCACGCGGCGCTTGCCCGTCTGGTTGATTTTCAGGCGACGGTCAACGCGATCACTTTGTTCACAAATAGTCACTATGTTTCCGCCTTGGTACGTTTGACGCATAAGGCCGGACACATGTGCAGGGTAGAGACCGTGCCCCGGCCGTCAAGCCAAGGCTTACCATCTGATCCCATAACGCAGGGCATCATGGATGCCGGCATGGATGTTGCGCGAGGCAATCGCATCGCCGATCCGGTAGAGCGTGAACGGCGCTTCCTGCCGCGCGGGGAACACCGCACCCGTGCCGATCAGCGCGGTGTGATCCACCTCGCCCTGGTTGCGGCTGAGCGGCTTCAACGCCAGGTAAAGCTCGTCCAGCGGTCGCGTGCCATGTTCGACCACCACTTGATCAACCCGCCGGTCTTCCTGCCATTCGGGCGCATAATCCGACGCCAGCGTGGCGATCAGTGCATTGCCGTCCCGCCTGACCGCCACAACGCGGGTGTTGATCGTCACCCGCACCCCCGTCTCGTGAAAGGCGCGCATGTAGGGTACATGGTTCATTCCGCCCATCTCGGGGGCGAAGAAGCGCTCGGGGCTGACAAGTTCCACCTCGGCGCCGGCGCGCCCCAGCACCTCGGCCGCGCTCATCCCCGGATGGGCGCCATTGTCGTCATAGACCAGCACACGGCCTGCGGGTTTGACCGCGCCCGACAGGATGTCCCAACTGGACACGGTCAGGGCGTCGCCCTGCATCTCGGGCGGTTGCGGCAGGCCGCCGGTGGCGATCACCACCATGTCGGGCGCCTCGGCCCGCACATCCTCTGGCTCGGCATAGAGGTTGTAGCGGATCTCGACCCCCAGCCGGTCGAGTTCCGCCAGCCGCCAGTCCACGACCCCGATCATTTCGCGCCGCCGCGGGTTCTGCACCAGCAGGTTGATCTGGCCCCCTGCCCGGTCCGAGGCCTCGAACAGCACGACGGAATGGCCGCGTTCGGCGGCAACCCGGGCCGCCTCGAGC
>JBGSQL010000114.1:0-9121 GCA_041738105.1 Rhodobacter sp.
ACATAGGCGGCCAGATTGAAGCTGGGCGGAATGGGGGGAAAGGGGCGCAGATCAATCTCAGAAAACATGCTTTCCGATTACTCCCGCCGCACCACCGTTGCAAGAGTGCGGGGCTTTGGCTAAATGCCGATGACATGAACCAGACTGATCCAACAGCCCTGATCCGCATAGCCCGCGAAAGCGGGGCGGATACTCCTGTCGAGCCTCTGAACCTTGGGGTAAGGGTGCGCGAATTGCGCCGGGCCAAGGGTTGGACGTTGGAACAGGCGGCTAGGCAGGCGGGGTTGGCACGCTCCACCCTGTCAAAAATCGAAAATGGGCAGATGTCGCCCACCTATGAGGCGCTGCGCAAGCTGGCGGGGGGGCTGGCGATCTCGGTGCCGCAATTGTTTACCCCGCCCAGCCGGGCCCAGGTGACGGGACGGCGGGCGATCACGCGGGCGGGTGAGGGGCAGGGGCAGGCGACGGCGACGTATGAGCATGAACTGCTGGCGTCCAGCCTGACTCGCAAACAGATGCTGCCCTACCGGGCGCGGATCCGGGCGCGGGGGCTGGACGAGTTCGACGGCTGGGTGCGCCACGACGGCGAGGAGTTCCTGTATGTGCTGACCGGGGTGGCCCGGCTTTACACGGAATTCTATGAACCGGTGGACCTGCGGCGCGGCGACAGCGCCTATTATGACGCCACGATGGGGCACAATGTGATCAGCCTGTCGGAAGAAGATGCGACGATTCTTTGGGTCACCTCGCTGGTGTGAAACCGGCGAATGTCGCACAGGTGTAACGCTTTCCAACCGCTTGATATCACGAGGTTTCCCGATTTTCGTTAGGGCGATCTTAAGGTTTCGGCGCCTTTTCGACCGCTGCACGCGGCGCGCCGGGGGCAAAGACGGGCGCCCCCGGTGCCGTGGTTTGGCGGTCTCAGGATCGTCTTTCGCGGGTCACGAAGACCGAGATCACGATCAGCACAAGCGAGGCCAGGACGATCAGCGTGCCGACGGCGTTGATCTCGGGCGTGACGCCGCGGCGCATGGTGGAATAGATATACATCGGCAGGGTGTTGTCCCGGCCTGTCAGGAAAAAGGTGACGGGAATCTCGTCGAACGACAGCACGAAGGACAACAGACCCGCCCCGATGATCGCCGAGCGCAGGTTTGGCAGCGTGACATGGAGGAATGTCCGCAGCGGTGTGGCGCCAAGATCGCCCGACGCCTCGACCAGTGACCGGGGCAGTCGTTGCAGACGGGCAAAGACCTGCGTGACCACCACCCCGAGAAGCGCCGTGGCATGGCCGAAGATCACCGTTTCCAGCGACAGGGGAAAGCCGAAGAGGCTGAACATGTTCAGCATGGAAATCCCGGTGACGATGCCCGGCAGGGTGATCGGCAGCAGGATCAGACGGCGAAACAGTGTCTTGCCGGGAAAGTCGAAGCGATCAAGGGCCATCGCCGCCGCCACGCCGACGATCAGCGACAGCAGGGTCGCGAACGTGGCGACGTAGAAGCTGTTCCAGACGGCCGTTTGCAGATCGGCATTCTCGAAAAGCTTGCGATACCAGTCCAGCGTGAAGCCGGGAATGGGCCAGGTCAGTGACCGCGACGACGAAAAGCTGAAGCCGATCAACACCCAGATCGGGATGTAGAGAAAGGCCATCAGCAGCGCAACGAACGTCATGAAGGCGGTATCGGCGCCATAGCGCGAGACAATGCCCCGAGTGTTTCTGGATCGCATCTCAGCCGACTCCTACAGGCGTTGACCGTTCAAGCCGGTCTGACAGCGACACGATGGACAGCACGATAACCAGCATCACGACCGACAGGGCAGAGCCCAGCGGCCAGTTCAGCGCCGATCCGAATTGGGTCTGGATCACCGAGGCGATCAGGTTGCCATCCGGCCCGCCCACCAGGAACGGCGCGATGAAGTCGCCGAACGACAGGCAGAAGGTCAACGTGAAGCCCGCCGCGATGCCGGGTGTGGACAATGGCAGAGTGATCTTGAGGAAGGTCTGCCAGGGCGGCATTCCCAGATCGGCAGACGCCTCGGACAGGTTCGCGGGGATGCGTTCCAGCGCGGTGTAGATCGGCATCACCATGAACGGGATGAAGATGTAGGTCAGCGTCAGGACCATTGCGAACTGGTTGTAAAGGAAAATGGCGGAAGGCGCGTCGGTCAGGCCGGCCCACATCAAGAAGGAATTGAGGATGCCTTCGGTGCCAAGGATGGTTTTCCAGATATAGGCGCGCAGCAGGTAGCTGACCCACAAGGGCGCGATCACCGCCATGTAGAGCCAGGTTCGGATCGAGGGCCAGCGGCAGCGGAACACCAGCCAATAGGCGAAGGGATAGGCCAGGGCGAGCGAAGCGATCGACACCAGCGCGCTGATCTTGAGCGTGCGCAGCAGCACCTGGAGGTATTGCGGATCGGTGAACAGGGTCAGGTAGTTGCCGAACTGGAAGTCGGGTTTGAAGGTGGGGTAGGCCTTGGTCCAGAAGCTGTAGGTGCCGATGATCGCATAGGGCACCAGCATGAAGATGACGATCCAGGCCAGCGGGATGCCCAGCACCAGCGCGCCCGACAGGTGGCGGCGCAAGGCAGTCACAGGTGCACCTCGCCGGGAAAGACGAAGATGTTGTGCGGATCTACCGCCACGCGGGCCGGGGTGCCGGGTTTCGGGATCGTGCTGCGCACCAGCGTGTCGGGAAGAAGGGTGTCGATGAACAGGGTTTCGCCGCTGGAAAGCTCGACGGAGGTGCGCAGGCCAAGCCCGTAATAGATGACCTCGGACACGCGCCCTTCCAGCAGGTTCGACGCGGGGTCGCCGTCGGCCAGAAGGCGGGTCTTTTCCGGACGGAAGCCCAGCGTCACCCGCGCGCCGGTCTGCGGCGGTGCGTCGGTCTGCACGGCAAGCCGCGCGCCGGCACACTCGAAGGTCGAGGTGCCGGGATCTGTCCGGGTGGCCGTAGCGGCCAGAAAGTTGGTGGTCCCGATGAAGTTCGCGACATAGGGCGAGGCAGGGTGATCGTAGATGTCCTGCGGGCGCCCGTCCTGGGCCACCCGGCCTTGTTCCATGACCACGATCCTGTCGGACATGGTCAGCGCCTCTTCCTGATCGTGGGTCACCATGATGAAGGTGATGCCGACCTTTTCGTGCAGGTGCTTCAACTCGATCCGCATCTGGTCGCGCATCCGGGCATCCAGCGCCGACAGCGGTTCGTCCAGCAGCAGCACCTTCGGGCGCCGCACGATCGCACGGGCGAGTGCGATGCGCTGGCGTTGGCCGCCGGACAGCTGATCGGGGCGCTGGTCGATCTTGTCGGGCAGGCCGACGAGATCAAGCGCCTCGGCGGCCTTGGCGCGGGCGGTTGCGCGATCCATCCCCGCCATCTTCAGCCCGTAGGCGATGTTCTGGCCCACCGTCATGTGGGGGAAAAGCGCGTAGTCCTGGAACACCATGTTCACCTCGCGGCGATAGGGCGGTTCCCAGGTCACGTCGCGCCCGGCCAGGTGGATGGTGCCGTGCGTTGGGTCCTCGAACCCGCCGATCATCCGCAGCAGGGTGGATTTGCCGCAGCCCGAGGGGCCGAGCAGGGTTACAAACTCGCCATCCTCGACGGACAGAGAGACGTCATCGACGCCGATGATGGTTTTCGAGTAGTGCTTCGAGAGCCCCCGAAGCTGGATGATCGTTGCCATGTCGGCCTGTTCCCCGTTCGCCGTAATTGGGGCGCGGAGGCATGGAGTGCACGCCGCGCCCGGTCGTTTTTTCTGTTATTGCGCCTTCACGGCGTTCCAGGCGTTGGTGTAGGCCTCGAACCGGTCACGCAGGGCGGTCCAGATCATCAGGCTGTCCAGATAGTCGGGATCATCCTGGTGCAGGGCGGCGAACTGTTCGGGCGACATGCAGCTTTTCGCGGCGGCGGCGTTGGTCGCGGAATAGCCGTTGACGTTGGCCACGCCGCACTGACCCTGCTCGGACAGCTGCATGTTCAGGAACTTGTAGGCACATTCACGGTTCGGCGTGTCCTTGACCACCATCCAGCTGTCCAGCCAGCCCTCGGCGCCCTCGGTCGGGATGAACTCGACCACCTCGATGCCCTCGGCCGCCAGAAGCGACGACTGATAGCCCGCCCAGGTGTTCGAGATGACGACCTCGCCCGCCTTGTAGAGATCGACGAGTTCGCCGGCGGTGGCCCAGTATTTGCGCACCAGCGGTTTTTGCTCGATCAGCGTGGCCTTGGCCTTTTCGATCTGCTCGTCGGTCAGATTGTAGATGTCCATGTCGCCGTTCTTGCGGGCGGCGACGTAGATCGCGCTCTTGTCATCCCAGAGCGAGACCTTGCCGGCGAGGTCCGGGTTCCACAGATCGGCGATCGAGGTGGGCGGCGTGGGGAAGGCGTCCTTGAGGTACATGAAGGCGATGGCGCCCCAGGCATAGGGCATGCCGTAGTAGGCGCCGTCGCGCTGGATGCCGTCGAGGGCCAGGAACTTGGGATAGATGTCGTTCCAGCCGGCGATCGCGGCGGTGTCGAGCGGCTCGACCACGCCCAGGTCGATCATCAGCGCGGTGGTGTCGATCGAGGGTGTGATCAGGTCATAGACCCCGCCGCCGGCCATCAGCTTGGGCGCGAAATCGTCGTTCGATCCGACATAGGTCGCGCTGACCTTGCAGCCGGTTTCCTCTTCGAACCGGGTGATGAACGAGGCGTCGGCGTAGCCTTCCCAGGTCAGCACGTTGACGGTGCCTTCGGCCAGCGCGGGGCCGGCGGCGAGGGTGAGGGCCAGGGTTGCAGTCAGTGTCTTTTTCATCTTTCTCTCCATGTTGGTCAGGGTTGGGCCCCTTTCAGGGCTCTTTTCGGGTGGTCTTGCGGACGATGGTGCCGATGTCGACACCCAGGGCAGAGGCGGCCTTGCGCTTGCTGCCATGTTCACGGATCGCGGCGGCGATGATGCGGGATTCGTAGGCTGCGACCTGATCGCGCAGGGTGCCGCCGGGCGCGTCAGGAGCGGGATCGGGGTTTTGCAGCCGGCGCGGCAGATCTTCCTCGTCGTCGCCCAGGACGCTGATCTGTTGCAGCAGGTTTGCCAGCTCGCGGATGTTGCCGGGATAGCGGTAGCGCTTGAGCCGCGCCATCAGGTCCGCCGACAGCTTCAAGGGGGCCGAGCGGCGCTGGTTGATCGCGGTCAGGAACCGCTCGATCAGGTGGTCGAGCAGTTCCGGCATCTCGCGCAGCGGCCGGATCGGCATGTTCACCACCGCAAGACGATAATAGAGGTCGGTGCGGAAGGCGTTGTCGCCAGCCATCTGCAACAGGTCGCGGTTGGTGGCCGAGATGAAACGCACGTTCACCCGGCGCGCCTTGGTGGCCCCAACGCGCAGGAACTGGCCATCTTCGAGAAAGCTGAGCAGCTTGGCCTGCATGGTCAGGGGGATCTCGCCTATTTCGTCCAGAAACAATGTGCCGCCGTCGGCCGCCTCGATCAGGCCCTTCTTGCCCTCGTTCGACGCGCCGGTGAAGGCGCCCCGTTCGTAGCCGAACAGTTCGGATTCAAAAAGGCTTTCCGGAATGGCGGCGCAATTGACCGCAACGAAGGGATCCGCCGCGTTGGACACGAAGCTGTGCAGGTGGCGGGCAATCTCGGTCTTTCCGACCCCGCTTTCGCCGGTGATGATCACCCGTGCGCCTTGCAAAAGCGCCCGTTCCCCCCGCGAGATCATGCGGTCAAGGTAGGGCGACAGCTGGCGCTGGCGGGCGAAATCCGGCCGCAGCCGGCGCTCGACGGTCGAGGTGAAGCTGGCTGGGTCGCGCTGCCCGCTGGCCATGCGGCGGGCGTGGTCGAACACGGCCAGATCACGCAGGGTGAGGGCCACGGCCCCCGGCACTTCGGCGATGCGGCGCAGGGTGACAAAGATCGAGCCGATGTTTTCGGACCGGATGATCACCTCGCCGGTGCGGCCCTCGTCCAGCATCTCGAGCACGGGCGTCCAGTTCAGAGGGCTGTCGACGACCACATCGGGCAAGGCACGGCCCAGGGCGGTCTTGCCTGACAGCCCCGCAATCGCCGTCGCCTCGCGGTTCAGTTGAACGATGCGGCGGGCCGGGTCCAGCACCATCACACCATCGGGCGAGGCGTCGAACGCCGCGAGCAGAAGTCGGGCGCGATCACGCTCGGGGGCGGAGGCACCGCTGATCGTCTGCGGGGGACGCGACATCCTCATCGCCCCCCGGCCTCGGCGGCAAGGCGGGCGCCACGTTCCAGCGCGCGGGGCACATGGCGCAGGCACACCGCCAGCATGGTATCGCCCCGAAGATCGAAGGTCTGCGCCGTACCTTCCACCTTGACCCGCCCGCCCGGCAGCCGGACCTGCGCCACGAAGGGTTCGCGCGCGGTGGATCCGACAGAGACGCGGGCATCGGAGTAAAGCCGGTCGAGGGAGGCCGGCCCTTCGACCAGATTGTCGAAGCGCTGCAGGCAGAGCCGATCAACCGAGGCCTCGAACAGCGCCTCGGCGGCCATGTTGGCAAACAGGATGCCCCCGGCGCGGTCCACCACCAGCACCGGATCGGGCAGCCCGGCCAGAACGGCCTGGAGAAAGGCAATCTCGCCGCGCAGCTCGTTTTCGCGCCGGATGTGTTTCGAGACATCGCGCACGGTGCCCCACATGCGGAACAGCCGGTTGCCCCGGATATGGCCGCGCACATCGTTCTCCACGTCGATGAACAGCCCGTCGTAGCGCAGATCGCGCGACGGCGTGCCGTTCACATCGAAATCCGCCCGGATCAGGCGGCGGATGAAATCCTCGTTCTCGGGCGTGCGGGGGAAGGTTTCGGCCACCGGGCGGGCGTTGAAATCTGCACCCGGCGGGGTCCGGTAGAGCCGGGCCATCGCGTCGTTGCAAAAGCGCCAGCGGGGGCCATTCTCGAACACCTGGCGCACGATCTCGTGTTCAGGGGCTGACAGATCGACCGGATCAGCCCATTCCATGCACCAGCCGGCATCCGCCGAGGCGGCGACGATGCCGGCCAGCACCTCATTCGCCTCGGCCAGGGTCGCGACATCGTCCAGGTCACCGCCCGCTGGCCATTTGCACAGGCGCAGGCACAAGCCACGGGCGGCATCGTCGAACAGTTCGGCGACCGCAGTGGTGGGCACCAGCGAGCCATCGGCCGCACGCAAGGTCAGGGGTAACACGCGCGGCGTTGACGAGAGCGACGCGAATTGCGCCGTGATGCGTTCGCGCGCTTCCAGTGTGTAGAAGCGGGCCCAGGGCAGGCCCACCTGATCGGCCGGAACCCCAAGGCGCATGGTCTGCGCGGCGTCGATCGACACAAGGGTGCCGTCGACGGACAGCACATCGACCATCCGACCCGAGTTGAACAGCGTGGGGGGCCCCGACCGCGTCACGTCTTTCTTCTTCCCTTTCATCCGTGCAAAGCCTTACGGCACGCAGTGCAGGTAACGCTCTACATCCCAGTTCGTCACTTCGCGAAGGAAGCGTGTCCACTCATCGCGTTTGTATTCATCGAATACCTCGTAAAGCCGGCCGGGAAGCGCTGATTTGACCACCTCGTCCTTTTTCAGGGCTTCCAATGCATCATGCAAGTTCAGCGGGATCAGTTTTACCGGCTCGCCACTTTGCCACAGGGTGGTCACGTTGCGCGATTCGGGCGGGCCGGGGTCGATCTTGTTGCGGATGCCATCGTCCATCGCCTTGAGCAGCGCGCCACAGAACAGGTGCGGGTTTACCATGCTGTCCACGGCGCGAAACTCGAATCGGTCGGGCGAGCTGATGCGGATCGTGCAGCTGCGGTTCTGCAGGCCCCAGTTGGCGCCGATCGGCGCCCAGAGGCCATAGTCGTTGAAGCGCCGGTAGCTGTTCACCGTCGAGGCGCCAATGCAGGTGAGCGCGTCGATGTGTTTCAGGCTGCCGCCCAGGATGTGGTGGCCGAGTTCGGTCGGGATCCAGCCGCCGTCGGTGTTCTCGAACTCGTTCACGCCGCCCTTGGAGTAGTGGAACAGCTCTTCCATCCCCGGCACTTCGCCCGGAACCAGCTGCTGCATCTCACGCGAGCCGCCGGTCCAGACCGAACAGTTGTGATGGCAACCGTTCGCGGCATAGCCCATGAACGGTTTTGCCATGAAGCAGGCGATCAGGCCGCGTTGACGCGCCACTTCGGCACAGATCTGGCGGTAGGTCGTCATCCGGTCGCAGGTGGGCAGGGCATCGTCGAACTGGTAGTTCAGCTCGATCTGGCCGGGCGCATCCTCGCAATCGCCCTGGATCATGTCCAGCCCCATGGCCAGCGCGTAGTCCGAGACCTGCATCCAGACCTCGCGCGCGCTTTCGAACTGGCCGATGTGATAGGCGAGCGCCTCGGTGATGCCCTCGTAGGGGCGCACTTCGCCGGCCTTGGGCTTGAGCCACAGCATTTCCGGCTCCAGCCCGACCCGCAGGTGCAAACCGCCATGATCCTGGCGGAACTGCTGGTCGAACCGCTTGAGGTTGCCGCGGGTGTCGTATTCGTAGCTTTGGCCCGGATGATTGGGATCCTCGAGGCTGTAGTAGAGCGTGCAGAACACACGCGCCACGCGCTTGTCCCAGGGCAGCTGGCAGAAGGTTTCCGGATCGGGCAGCGCGATGCATTCCATCGCGTTGCTGTCAAAGCCGATCAGGTTGCCACGGAAATCGGGCAGCACGTTGGTCACGCCGCCCATCCAGGTCTGCACCCCCTTGCGGGCCTGGGTTTCCCAGTGGCGGGCGGGGGCGGCCTTGCCCATCACCCGGCCGGTGATCGAGATGTATTGGTAGTAGATGTAATCCACGCCCAGCGCGTCGATCTTCTGGCGCACGCGTTTGACCATCTCGGCCCGTCCGGGCACCTCGACGTCGCGGTGGTAATCGGTGTCGGTCAGCACTGTCATTCTCTCCCGGTTGATCCTTAAGCCTCGAGGTAGCGGGCGCGCTCTTCGGCGCTGACCGCTTTGGCGAGGCTGGCATATTCGGCGCGGCAGGCGGCCACGAAGTTGTCGGTGAAGGCATCGCCCCAGATCCGGCGCGCGGGCGCGCTGGCGTCCATCCGGTCGGCGGCATCGGCCAGGTCGCGGGGAAAGCGCTGCGCGC
>JBGSQL010000125.1:0-8560 GCA_041738105.1 Rhodobacter sp.
GGGTGAGCTGAACCCGTCCAAGTCCCGGGTGCTGCTCATGCTGGCCCTGACCAGGACCACTGATGCTGCAGCTATTCAGGCGATGTTCAACGAGTACTGAACACGCCTGATCTGCCATCTTGGACGTCTGTATCTCATTGAAAGGATTTTATTATGCGGGTGAAGCTACCAACTGTCGGCAAGTATGACATGTGCATCCATGACGTGTGCCGTGCGGGTTGCCTCGTCACATTCCTTTTGCAGGAGAGGGTTTCCGATGCCTGAAGTCGATCCTGTAACAGAGGGGCAAGCCGAGCCCTTGGCGAGTCGACCGGGGCCACAGCTTTCGCTGACCGACACCGTTCCGGCGAAAGCTTCGCATGCGGTTGCTTGGGTGATCACGCTTGGATTGTCAGGGCTGCTTGCCGTCTTTCTTCTGCTGTTGGTCACCATGAACCATCGCACGCCCTACACCTCCGAAGCGGTGTTGAACGCCCCGGTCATCGGGGTGGCTGCGAATGTTTCGGGCGACATCATCGAGGTCGGCGTGCGCGACAACCAGCGCGTCAAGGCGGGCGATCTCCTGTTCCAGATCGACCCTGCGCTGTTTCAGACGGCGCTGAAAGCTGCCGAGGCTCAGTTGCAGTATGTCACCCAGACTCTTGGCGCCGAGACGACCGGTCTTGGGGCCGCAGAGGCGGCGGTCGTCCAAGCGAATGCCCGGCTGGCCGACGTGGAACAGCAGAACGTCCGGGCGGAGACCCTGTTCGATAGGGGCATCGTTGCCCGCGCGGCGGTCGATACGGCGCGGGCCAATCTGGCCGCAGCCCAGTCCAGCCAGCGCGCCGCAGAGGCGCAGCTTGCGCAATCGCGCGAACGCCTGGGTCCGCAGGGCGAGGACAACCCGCAGATTCAGGCAGCACTGGCGCAGCGCGAGAAGGCGCAGATCGACCTGATGCATGCCCGCGTCGTGGCCCCGGTCGACGGAGCGATCACCAACACCGTGCTGTCGGTGGGCCAGTTCGTGGGCGCCGGGCAGCATGTGGCCACGGTGATCGACACTGCCAGCGTCTGGATCGTCGCGCAAATCCCCGAGAACGCGCTTGGCCGCATCCGGCCCGGTGACCTCGTGGAAATCGTGCTGGATGTGGCCCCAGGCAGGATCTTTGCGGGCAGGGTCGAAAGCACCGGATCGGGAGTTGAGCAGGTGATCGCCCCCGGCTTGCAGGGAGATTTGCCGTCGGTGGTCAACCGCCGCGTCTGGCTGCGCGATGTGCAGCGCATTCCGGTACGGATCGACTTCGTAGGGCTGGACCCCAGTATCGCCATTCGGGCGGGCGCCCGGGCAAGTATCACCATCTTCACCGAAGACGCCGGTTTCATCGGTCCGATCGCCCGGGCCTGGATGCGGACGGTGGCCTATGTCCGCTTTGCGTTCTGATCCGTTGCCTCAGGTTCTGGCGCTGCGGGTGGCGCTGGCCTTTGCCGCAGCCCTGAGCGTGGCCGAGGGGTTTGATTTGGAGTTTAGCTTCGTCTCGGCATTGGTGGGGGCTACTCTAGCCCTTGGACCAGCGCTGTCGCCCTTGTCGCTGATCGTGCTGCCGCCTCTGGCCTGGGTGCTGGTCACCGCCGCAGTGCTGTTGGTGGAAGCCTTTGCTGTCAGCTTGCCCCCAATCTTTCTGCTGGCAACGATCGCGAGCCTCTTTCTCGGCTTCCGGCTGTCGGCGCAGAGCGACCGGATGAACATCATCGGCCTGATGATCCTTGTCGTCTGCTGCATCGTGCCCCTCCGCCTGCTGGCCTATCCCGAACTGACCGGAGAGGTCGTGGACGATCTGGTCTGGAATGTGTTGGTCGGGGTGGCGGTTGCCTTTGCAATTGGCCTGTTCCTGCCCGGTCCGAAGGCGGGCGAAGTGCCCGGCCCGCGCGCCGAGGTGCTGCCGCCGCTGGTGGCGGCGTTGGCTCTGACGTTCGGGGCTTATCTGGTCTGGATTTTCGAACCGCCTGCCCCGGGGGCGGTGCTGATCGGCATGATCATCACGCTGCGCGCGGATCTGCATCCGGGGTTCGATGTGGCACGGGATCGGGTGGTCGGGGCGCTAGTTGGCGGGGTTCTGGCAGTAGTGGCGGCCACCGTCATGGGTCTGGCCCCGGTGCTGCCAACGCTGTTTCTCATCTTGCTGCTGCTGTGCTGGCCTCTGGCGCTGCGGGCGGTGCAACCGGGCCAAAAGCAAGGCGCGGCGATCAAGTCGATTTACGCATTGGGAATCCTTGTCGGCGAGGGCTTTTCACCGCTGTTCGAGAATACCGGTGAACGGCTTGGCATCCGCATTGTCGGCGTACTCATAGGCCTTGCTTTCGCGATGATCGCGATCCAGTTGTTTCGGCACCGGAACAACGCCTTGGCGGCCGACCCGCTCAAGCCCTGACGCGGAGGCCGCGGAACGGCAATTTCGGGTTCACGATCAAGCATGTTCTGGTCCAAACGGAGATTGGTGCGGCTGGTTCAACTGACCTTGGCTCCAGCCCTTGCCCAATGACTGCTTAGCGAAAACCGCCTTTGAGTTATGCTGCATTTGCGATCGACCGCTTTCCGCCCTTCGCGTTGGGACTTGCCGCAACTGCGAGCAGAAACCGAGCAACTGCAGCGAACTTCGGGGAAGGTCCCGCATACTGAACCTTGCCTACTGCTGGGCGCCCAAGGCACAAGGCAACCTCTTGTCAGGGGTAGAACACTAGAAAGACAAATCGTCCGCCAGTAAGTGCTGGCGGACGAAACTCGTGGTTTCATCGGCAGTTGCCATGCAACCGTGAGCGGTTCACCAACGAGATCGCCCACAACGCTGACTACGCCACCATCGCAACCCACCACTGGCTCGACTTGCTGTGCGGGTCCTTTGTTTGCCGAAGAACCCGCCCGTCAACGATGCGGTCCTTCCGGTAGCCAAGCGTCCGACCCAGGCTGGCCGTCGTCGCGACGGCCGCCGGGTTGATCGTAATCAGGGCCTCGTAAAGACGGAACTCCGGCTTTTCTGCCTCGTGGCGTCTCGACGTCGACTCCTTGTAGGGCATGACTGCCTTCATCACATCTGCAGACGTGAAGGGGGCATGGCCGTACTTGGCTTCCAGCGCCTGCAAGAGTTCGGACAGCGCTTCAAGTTCGGGGTCGTTTGCGAGGGCGCGCGTCACGGCGTCCATCGGGTCTGCGTAGGCACCCGGAGCGATCACGCGAGCGACCCAAGCGACGGTATTCCGCACAAGATCGTTCCAGTCCTCGAAGGAGGCCATCCTTCCGGTCGCTGGCGGTGCTCCGCTGGTGAGCCACCCGCGCACCAGGGTAAGCGCCGCCAAGACGAGATCGTCACGGTGCTCGGCGACAAAGGCAAGCGGGTCGAGATCGAATTCTCGGGCGTGAGGGGTATCCGTTCCCGGATCTATTCTCACTGCGAGAATGCGTCGGACCATGTCACCTGCCGGGGTCAGGTTGTTCCCCGTGATCGCCAGCAATGCCCGGTTCGGCAGAGTAGCCGCGCGCGAGACGCCGAGGATGCGGTCCGAGTAGGTGCTGCTTGTGAGAAACGCCGCGAGCGACGGCGAGTCAAACGTGCCGAGGACGTTGTCCCAGATGAGACCAGTGGTCCCTGCCAGCAGAGCGGACAGCAGGCGCTTGCGAACTTCCGGTTCCTCTGTCGTATGGGGGTAGACGCTTGGGCGCTCGACACCAGCCAGCGCAACCACGCAAGACGCTAGCAGCGTCTTTCCAGAGCCTTGGACGGGTGCGTCAAAGCCGAAGGCCGGGGCCGTCGGCAACACTGGCCGAAGCACTGCCGTGATCAGCGCCGCGAGCATGCCTCCCTTGTCGACGGCGTCGACAAACGGGAACTCCTCGAATGGGGACCAAAGCCTGTCCAACGCCGCTTTCACCTCATGATGTGACGGGGAGAGCGGAACATCAATCTTCCCTGCCTCCCGGTCTCGGTAGAGGAAGAGGCCTGTCTTTTCGTCGTACCCGGGACGATCAAGGACGCTGCCGTCGAGGCGAAGCGTGGGTGCTGTAATGACCCCAGTAAGCCGTTTCAGCTTTCGGCGCGATTGGAGAGCGATAATGCGCTTGGCAAGATTTGCGGGTGGGTCGCAGTTCACGGGATTGCCATACTTATTCAACCTCCAGTACTGGATCATCGATCCAAGGAGCTGGTTCAGACCATGTTCCTGAAGGACATGAGGTCGACCGCCGTCCTGCAGAACCACTTCGTCCCCGAAGTCGAATAGAGCAGGATGTTCGCGCATATGCGCGAGCGTTTCGTCGACGACATCCGCCAGTTTGCCACTTGGTATGAAGATTTCGGCGATGTTACGTGTGAGGGAGTAGGTTGTACCCCCGCGCGCGAAACTGTGCAGCGTCTTTGCCGGTCCGTCGAGGAAGAGCATCCCAACAGCTCGACCATTGTCATAGTCTGGCTCGATCGGATCCAGCGTTTTCGCGCGATGGTAGCGCGCTGGTTCACCGAGGATGTCTGCAACGGTCAGCGCGACGATCTTCCCATTCTCGATGACTTGGATGACAAATTCGCTCGCAAGCCGACCTGTTTCCAGCGCGCGTAGGGCGATGCGCTTCGCCTGTTCCACCTCGCTGTCTGTAGCATCCGGGCCCGCAATGTCATGCGCGCGCCGCGCCAGCCAAGCCTGTCGGACAAGGGCAGCTTCGTGAGACTTCGCGGACTTGGCATGCTTGATGAGGCTCTCCAACTCCTCCTTCTCCTCGCCCGTAAGGTCCGGCAGAGCGGTCTGCGTATCGAGCAACTTGGTCGCGCTGGCAATCAGCGTGGGCTCGCCCCGGTCCTGAACCAGGGGCCCTTCGCACTGAGCGCCAGCAGCGAAATCAAGACGGCTCGTTTGCCAGACCGAGGTGTCCACAAGCGTTCGCGGCAGAAGGCTACCCGAGGCGCTCACCTTCACATAACCATGGCCCGCCAGCCAAAGTCGATCGGCAATGACCTTGCCCGCCCGAGGGATGTCCCGCCCATCCATCACCACGATATAGAGCCGCTGCCCACGCAGGCCTGTCAGATCTTCACCTGACGAGGTGTCGTGGATGTGTGAGGAAGCGGACGGCCACCACAGCATCTCGACATCTCGAAGCGCCGGAACCGCGCTGCAGATCGCCTCAACAAGTGCCTCCCGCGAGAGCGCAGCGGAACCGTTCTCCGGATCGTAGTCGATCATCAGAATAGCGGGTCCCGTCGGCCAAGCGAACGTCTCGTTGGTCCGTGGCAACTTGCCCTCCGGGCGCCCCTCCGCTTCCCAGACGGCGCTGGTGACAATCGCGGTCGCGTTCACCGGAGGCACGCCATAGATGAGGGCCTGGTCAGGCTCGAGCGTCGGCAGCAGCGCCGCGAAGTCGCTGAGCGATGAGGCCTCGCGAACTTCGGCAGAGCCAGCGACGAGCACCCCGCCGCCCTCCTTCTTCAGCTTCCCCTCCGAAAGCGAAAAGCGCTTCGTCAGGACCTCTGGGAAGGTTGAGGTGACGATGGTGAAGCGTGCTGGTCCAACGACCGTCGCACACTCGAGTTCGGGCTTGTGCATATCCAAGGCTTTGCCTCCTCGTCTTGGGGTTGTTATCTCGGACGTGCAGCCGCGCTGTTTTTCCGTCCAGGTGGTAGCGCCGCCAATGCTCAAAGAGCACTCGGCGCGAGCTGGTCGTGTAGCGAGGCGGTGGACGAGGCATCCTTCCTGGCTCCGCAGGCTGCGGGCATGGCTCCACGATAGCTGCGGGCACGAGGTTCGCCCTGTCGCTCTTAGCTTCGCGTAGTGAGCGCGAACGGCCCTTCTGCTCGTTGGGGCCGTCAGCGTCGATTCTGAGCCATGGAGCCGCGTGCGCAAGTTGGGTCATTTGAGCAAATCCCGCGTTGCGGCACTGCGTGCTGCTTCCTGCGCGTCGCACTCAACGCGGTTGCGCGTGAGCCAGTCGGCGACGTCCTCGAAGCGGTAGAAGGTGCTGGAGCCTGCTCGGAAGAACGGCGGTGACTGCCGTCGCGCCCGCATCTGCGCCTCGGTCTCAGGCTTGATCCCGAGGAGCTGTGCGAAGGCTTCCGAAGGCATGATGCGCTCGGCCGACAGAAATGCATGAAGCACGGGCACCGTTTCGCCACTGACGACGAGAGGCTCGATCTTGATGTCGCTGCGACGCATGTGGGCCTCCGGATTGTACCGCCGACCCAGTTTTTATCTTGCAATTACATATTGTTGCAATGAACAAGAATACATCGCGCCAGAAATCATTCCTGGACAAATATCTGGAGAGTGATGGGGAATTTCTGGAGCACAGACGCCTATTCTGGAGACTTGGCTTTCTGATTTCTGTTCACCCGGAAGATGTCATGGAATGTAGACAAGCCGATCTTTGGACCACCCGCTTCGTGCACGTCTCGAATCACTTTGTTGATCGGAACGCCGATGTGCCCGTTTGGATATTTCTCCTTGTAGTACTCCATGAACCCGTATCGCATCGCGGGGCGGCCAGGTTTTCTCTTTTCGACCGTAGCCGTTTGCTCAACCGCTCTGAGTTCATTCATAAAGGCCTCAAGATCCGTCCGTCGGATCAGAATGTGATGCTGGTAGAAGGGGTACAGAAGCATCTCCAGCTCCACTGGCGGAATGACGTTTTTCCGTTTGTCGTCTTCGAACTCATCCTGCGACGAGATCCATTGACCTGATCCGATCTGACCGAGATCGATTTTGACAAAGTCGCCGTATACGCTGGCGTTCGATCTGCGCGTGAACAGTGACTTCGACAGAAAGATCAGCTTCCCTTTCTTGGTGAGTGTCGCAGCCTGGCAAGCATCGCATACGCGCCAAACCAGCGACACCAACTGTCGATCCTCTTCGTCCGCCCGCTCGAGGTGCCCTTCTCCTACTCTTGGGGACGACTCCTCGTCGGGTAGGACCGCGGCATCCGTTTCGCCCAAGTCGCGCCACACCCTGTCGACCATGTCGGCGATGTCCCGCAGAGGAATCCACTCATCGTTCGGGTAGTACATGCCTCACCCTCCCTGCAGAACCTGGAACCGCGCCAGCACATCGCCGGCGCCAAGCTGCGTATAGCGCTTCAACTGCCGCCAAGACCGGTGGCCACTGATCAATGCCACCTCGGGTATGCCCAGACCAAACTTGAAGAGGTTCGTGATGGCGGCATGCCGCAGGTCGTGGAAATGCAGATCCTCGATCCCGCAGGCCTTGCAGGAGTGGAACCAGCGCTCCGACACAGCGGCCGAGCGATAGGGGAAGATGCGACCGGTGCCTCCCAAGAGTTCGCGACGGTCAAGAACGATTTTCATCGCGTCAGGCAGAAGCGGCACGACCTGGTTGTTGCCAATCTTCTGCTTGGGGTCCTTGCGGTCGCGGATCATCACCGACATCTCGTCCCACCGAACATCCTCGAAGGTGATGGAGCATATCTCTCCAACGCGCATTGCACTTGCGATCGCAAAGTCCATCAGCGTCTCCATCGGGAAGGATGTTTTCGCTTCCTCTCGGAAGTGGATCCGCAGACGCGCGATCTCGGTGGCGGTTGGCAGGCGGTCACGCTCGTGTCCCGTGACCGATATGCCCGATACAGCGAGCGCCCGTCTGGCATTGCGCGCGAGGTCTTCGTCGATGTCGATGTGCTTGACGAACTTGGCCCATCGCAACATGCTGGATATCAAGCCAAGATTGCGTGCGATCGTGGCTCCGCTCACGCCTTCGCGACGACGATGGTCGATCCACTGCTGGATATGAAAAGACGTCAGTTGCCGGACCGCGACCCCGCCGCTCGCGCGTGAGAAAGCTTGCAGAGCCTTATCCGTTACATAGGTCACGCGGACTTGGTTCAGATAAGCATCGATCAGGTCCGCCAGTGTCATACCGGTCGGAGCCTGCATGACACCGACGCCGCGGCCGCTTTCTATTGATTTCTCAAGTTGCGACGACCAAACTTGGGCATCAAGCTTCCGCGAAAAGGTGCGCGCCTTGTAGATTCCCTGCCGCCGGATCTGCGCACGGAACTTGCCCGACGGGAGCTTGGAGATGGTCGCCATGTGCAAACCCTGTGCATTCGAGATGCAAGGAGATTACAGGGCAAATGCACCCGTGTGCAATAGGTGTGCAAATCATGGGTAAGGCCATGGAAAAACGGTATCAGACTATAGTAAAAAGTGTGTAATATCAAACTATTAAAAAACTACTTGCTTGATACAATATCCCCGCCGGAGGCATCCGAACTCACCCCCGGCGCATCCGCCCGAAGTCCGGGCCTGCGGCAGCGCCGCCCGCGGGGGCTCGATGCCCCCAAGGTCGGCCCCCCGGGCACGGGTTTCCGCTTGACCTCACGCGCGCGCCTGTCAGAAACGCCGCTGACGGCACGGCGGCCGGCAGGAACACGGGCAACATGGCATCCGCGACCCTTTCCATCGACCTTGACGCGATCGCGGCCAACTGGCGGGCGCTCGACCGGCTGTCAGCGACTGAAACCCAGACTGCGGCGGTCGTGAAGGCCGATGCCTATGGCCTCGGGGCCTCGCGGGTGGCCCGCGCCCTCGCC
>JBGSQL010000162.1:0-1679 GCA_041738105.1 Rhodobacter sp.
GCGGGGCGACAACCGCCAGATCCGCCGCGCCTTGCAGGCGCTCTGACCCCCTTCCTTGGTCGCAGACGGGCGCGCGATGGCTTGACCCTCCGATCCGGGGCGGCCACGATCGCGCGGCCTACGCAAGGGGGGATCCGGTGAACCACAAGATGGCGTCGATCGACGAGGTGCAGCGGATGCTGGCCGAACAGCGCTATGTCTGCGGGCGTGCGCTGGCCACCGTGGTCTTTCTGGCTCTGCGCCTCGGCCGGCCGTTGTTCCTGGAAGGCGAGGCCGGCGTCGGCAAGACCGAGATCGCCAAGGCGATCGCCACGGGCCTTGGCCGCCGCCTGATCCGGCTGCAATGCTATGAGGGGCTCGATGCCGCGAGCGCGGTCTATGAATGGAACTTCACCGCCCAGATGATCGCGATCCGCACCGCCGAGGCGGGCGGCGGCGCCGACCGGGATCTGCTGCGGACCGAGCTTTTCACCCAGGACTATCTGATCGAGCGGCCGTTGCTGCAGGCCATGCGGCCGCAGTCCGGCGGCGCCCCCGTGCTGTTGATCGACGAGATCGACCGCACCGACGAGCCGTTCGAGGCCTTCCTGCTCGAGGCGCTTTCGGATTTCCAGGTGACGATCCCGGAACTGGGCACCATCGTCGCGCCGGAACCGCCGATCGTGATCGTCACCTCGAACCGCACGCGCGAAGTGCATGACGCGCTCAAGCGTCGGTGCCTCTATCACTGGGTCGATTACCCGGATTTTGCCCGCGAACTCGAGATCCTGCACGCCCGCGCCCCCGAGGCCACCGAAAGCCTCAGCGCCGAGGTGGTGGCCTTCGTCCAGCGCCTGCGGCACGAGGATCTCTACAAGAAGCCGGGCGTGGCCGAAACGATCGACTGGGCAAAATGCCTGCTCGCGCTTGATGTGATCGCACTCTCGCCCGAGGTCATCGCCGATACGCTGGGGGCGATCCTGAAATATCAGGATGATATCCAGCGGTTGCAGGGATCCGAGACGCGGCGTCTGCTCGACGAGGCCCGTGCGGGCCTTGTGCCGGCATGACGCCGCCCGATCTTCTTCTGTTCCCAAATATCCCACGGGGGGTCCGGGGGGTGTGAAACCCCCCGGCGCTCCGGACCAGGCGCATCATGTCGGATCTTGCTGCACAGACTTCCCCCGCAGACACGCTGCCGTCGGACGGCAAGCTTGCCGTCAATATCACCCATTTCGCGCGGGCGCTGCGCAAGGCCGGCTTGCCGATCGGCGTCGGGCGGGTGCTTGACGCGGTGCGCGCGGTCGAGGCGGCGGGGTTTACCGGACGCACGGATTTCTACTGGACGCTGCACGCCTGCTTTGTCAGCCGGCCCGAACATCGCCCCGTCTTCGCCCAGGTGTTCCGGCTGTTCTGGCGCGACCCGCGCTATCTGGAACAGATGATGAGCCTGCTGTTGCCGGCGGTGCGCGGCACGCACGCCGAGGAAATCGCAAAGCCTGCTGAAAAGCGGGCGGCCGAGTCGCTGCTCGACGGCGCGCTGCGCGATCTGCCCGAGGCGCCGACAGAAGACGACGCGGACGCCGAGATCGAGATTGATGCCAGTCGCACGATGTCGTCGCAAGAACGGCTTCGGACGCTCGACTTCGAGCAGATGAGCACCGCCGAGGCGGCCGAGGCGCGCCGGATGCTGGCGCGCC
>JBGSQL010000197.1:0-21171 GCA_041738105.1 Rhodobacter sp.
GTCGGTGCGCGCGCGGCCGGTCGAGGCCGCAGACTTCCGCGCCGCCGGAAACCGGGCCGAAACCCCCGTGATCGGTATCATTCCGGGCAAGATCATCACCCGGCATCTGACCGAAACCATCGTGCCGGTGGATGGCGACAAACGCCCTGACATTGCGCGCGATCTGGTCAAGATCGCGGTGATCGAGCGCCATGGTGTGAACGGCAACATCGCGACCGGCTTTGTCCAGGGGTTCGGGCTGCGCCGGGGCGCCATCGCCTCGACCGTGTGCCATGATCATCACAACATCGCGGTCGTGGGGGCGGATCCCGCCGACATGGCGCTGGCCGCGAACCGGCTGGGGCAGATCGAAGGCGGATTTGTGGTGGTCGAGGGCGGTCGGGTGCTGGCCGAACTGGCGTTGCCGGTGGCGGGGCTGATGAGCCTTGAGCCGTTCGAGGTGGTGCGCGACGGTCTGATCGCGCTGCGGGCCGCCGCACGTTCCCTGGGCGTGACGCTGGAAGAGCCGTTCCTGCAGCTGGCTTTTCTGTGTCTGCCGGTAATCCCGCACCTGAAGATCACCGATCACGGGATGGTGGATGTCGACCGCTTCGAGGTGATCGGCTGACTAGGCCCTTGACCGGCGGTAGCCAGGCGGAGGCCCGTTCCGGGCCAAGCCCTTTATCTCGGGCATCGCAGGGTGCGATGCCCTCGGGTGCGGCTGCGCCGAGGGTATTTGGCCGAGAAGAAGCCTACGGCGCGGGCGCCTTAGCCCGTCAGCAGTGCGAGGCCCGCTGCACCGGCCAGCCCGCGCGTCGCGCTGCCGGTCGCGGGCAAGAGCGGGATCAGACAGGCTTGGACGGCGTGATAGAGATCCGGCTTGCCGGTGAAGACGCGCGCGACGGGGCGCAGATCATCATCAAGTTCGGGCCACCAGCCACCATGATCCTGGTCGATCACATGGGTCGCGACAAAGCTCCAGATCCGGCGATACCAGGCTTCAAACCGGGGATCGTCGCTGATCTGGCGCAGCACTGACGCGGCGGCGATGCCTTCGGCGCAGGGCCACCAGTATCGGTCGCGCCGGTCGGGGCGGTCGGCCCAGTCGAGCGTGTAGTAGAACCCGCCGATGGCCTGATCCCACGCGATGTCGCAGGTGTGCAGAAACAGCGCCTGCGCCGCCTCGGCCATCCAGCCGTGGCGGCGCCCACCCAGTTCCCACAGTTGCACCAGCAGGCGGCTCCATTCCAGGGCGTGGCCCGGTGTGGTGCCGGCGGGGCGGAACATCGGATCCCCGGCATAGGCGCGATCGACCGTCCAGTCGGGATGGAAGTGTTCGGCCACACGCCAGCCCTCGGCGCGCGCGTGACAATTGATGATCAGCGCTGCGATGCGTTCCGCCATGGTCAGCCAGGTTTCGTCGCCTGTGGCCTCGAACGCGGCCATCAGCGCCTCGGTCAGATGCATGTTCGAGTTCTGGCCGCGATAGGGGCCAAGCGGCTGCCAGTCGCGGGTATATTCCTCGGTCGTGGCGCCTGCATCCGCGTCCCAGAAGCGGCCCATCAGCACCTCGGACACCTCTGCCAGCAGTCGGTCGGCGTCCGGGTGGCCCACGACTTTGGCCGACGAGGCTGCAAGCAGAACGAAGGCGTGCCCGTAGGCCTGTTTGGTGTCGTTCACGGGGCCGGTGTCATTCACGCTCCAGAAATAGCCGCCCTGCACGGGGTCGTGGTGGCGAGCGCGCAGAAACGCCATGCCGTGGTCGATCACCCGGTCCGCGCCGGGCAGGCCAAGCTGGTGCGCCATCGCGAAGCAATGGATCATGCGGGTGGTTTCGTGCAGGTGGCGCAGGGGCCCCTGCGGCGTGGCTGCGGGGCAGGGCCGGCCCTTGTCATCCAAAGCCGCGAAGCCGCCTGTCGGCAGCATTGTTGTCTGAAAGAGGGCGAACAGCCGGCGCGCCTGATCAAGCAGCCAGGCGCGATGCAGCGGGCGCCGCACGAAATCCGGGCCGCCCTGTGCGGGCCAGTATGGCTGAAGCGGAGCCGGGTGTGTCATGGTGCTGCCCTCTTGTCAGGTTCTGTGCAAGCGGCACAGACGCGATTGCGGCGCAACAGGCGTGCCGGGTCGACGCCGATTTGTCCAGCGTTTCCAGTCGAGCGGGGGGTCAACCGCGAGGCGGGCTTGCGTGCAGTGCTGTCTGGTCGATTGTCGCCTCGATTGCCTGAAGCATCCGCTTGTAGGCGGGGCTGTCGATGTCGCCGTAGCGGGCCTTGAAGTCAGCCTCGGGCATCGCCCCCGGGATGTCTTTGAAACTGGCGATCACGTCTCCATCGGCCTGCATCCGGGACAGCAGGTCGGGCCAGACTTCGGGTGGTTGCGACATGAACAGATCCGACATCCGGATACCCGAGTTGTTGGCTGCGATATCGGTGAAGTCGAACCCGCTGCCCCCCGAGATGGTATCGTGCAACTCCTTGAATTCGCCCATCGAGATCGCAAAGCCGCGGTTGCTGGCGGCCTTGATGGCCGCCGCCGTGATGAAGTGAAGCTTGCTGTCCACGCGCTGGGCAAGGGTCAGCTTGTTGCAGTTGGTCTTCCACGCGCCGAAGCTGTCCAGATCGTCGCCGGCAAGACGACCCACGACCAGGGTGAAATCCTTGGCGCCGCAGGCCTTTGTCAGTGCGAACAGGGCGGCGGTATAGGCATTCGGCAGTGTTTCGGCGGTGCTGTCCGCCAATGCCGATTGCAGCAGGAAAACCAGATGGGGCAGGACACTGCCCTTTGCCGGCAAGGTGCCGTCGTCCATGGCCTGACGCAACTTTGTGTAATAGGCCTCGATCTGTTCAGGTGGTGGCATGTCGCTGCCTCGCAACGCACCGAACAGGCCAGACACGACATCGCCACGCTCTTCGCTGCCCAGGCGCAGTGCAAAGACAAGTGCGTCCTGCTCTATGTGCATCGCCGAGGCGCTGTTCAGGATCTTGTCCCCGGTGCCGCCGCCAAGGATCAGGTTTGCGCCGATCCGCCCCAGGCCGAGCGCAAGTCCCGGCGAGACGAAGCGCCCGCCAACCTCGACGGTGGCAAGGCTGAACTGGCCGTCGAAAGGGGGGACGCTCGCGCTGAGGTTCAGCCATTTTTGCCCCGTCGGCCATGGCACGGGAAGCGCGGCCGTCAGGCGCACGACGCCATCGTCGACCACCGCGCGCGTCCGCAGTTCGGGCAGAAAGCGCGCGCCAAGGCGCAAGATGCCTTGCAGGTCGCCCACTGGCACTGTGACAATTCGACCCTCGGCTGTCGCCGTTTCGGTGGCGTGCCGCACCTCACGCACAAAAGCGCGGGTCGCCTTTACATCCTTGGGTGTAGGCGCTGCCATTTCGGCCAGCGCCGGCGTTTCGCGCAGAAAAGCGGTGCCGAGGCTGAGGACGGCAATACCCGAAACGAGCGTCAGAATGACAATCAATCTTACAAGCCTGCGCATCATTGCCCCGCCAAGACCTTGCCCCGTCAAAGAACGTCGCCCTGTCCGATAGCGGTTCGGCTGCCGGATTGAAAGCCTCGCGGGCACGCTGCTGTGCCTGGCGAGTGGCCCGCCGCGCGGCGCGGCGCCGCCCGGAATGTTGCAGGAATGGCGACTCCCGCAGGGGCGGATGGAGCGTTGCCTGCGTGACACCTTTTTGGATCGAAGGCGGGCCCCGACCGGGCCTACGCGGAGCCTGGGCAACCAAGCGGGCGGCTGAAAGTTGCAGGCGCACCGTGATCGAACCGGGAAGGATCAGGACCGGCCGTTGATCCAGCGGCTCTGTCGAGGCCACCAGCAGGGTAGCGCCTCGGCCGAACCTTGAAGGAGTTGGACGCACGCGGGAATGGCTTGTCGAGCGGGTCTGGCGCGCGTGACACTGGTCGAAGTCGTGATGCCCAGACCTACCCTGATGTGACCGCGCCCCGACGGCGTCGCTGCGCCATGGAGGGTCTCTGAGGATCAATCGTGGGGACCGTCACATCATCAGAACCTAGAGAAGCAGAAAGACGGACAACCAGCCTCGAGCCCATTGACAGCACCTGATGGGCCGCTGGGGCACGACAGAGAAAATCGCGGGCGACATCGTGTCTCTGGCTTCCGACCGGTCGTCTTGCATGACAGTTTCGGTCTTTGTCATCGATGGAGGTGAATGCCTGTGAGCACCCTGCCAATGAACGACGCGGCCATAGAGGTGAGCAGGTGCTGCCCGCTCGATTGCCAGGACAGCTGCGCTTGGATTGCCACGGTCGAGGACGGGGTGGTGACAGGTGTTGCGGGGGACAGGGACCACCCGATCACGCGCCGTGTGCTTTGCGCCAAGGTGCGCAACTTCGAGACACGGGTTATGCCAAGGACCGGCTACTTCATCCACCTTCAATCATCATCAAGACCGCATCCAGCATAAACTGCAAGCCGAGCGCGAGTTGCAGGACACCGAACACGGCACTGAAGAGCTGCAAGGGAACCGGTCCGACAGCCTTGAGGATGGCTTTCGACCGGCGCATAAGCAGCCAGTTCAGCGTGATCAGCCCAAGCCCGAGCGCGATCAGACCGGCCATGTTCGCCGCACCGGGAAAGGGGACCGAGAAGATGAGCGGGATCGTCACCGCAATAGGCGGGAAGAGGCCTGGAAAGGCCACCGCCGCGGCCGGAGTCTTCTTGGCGTCACGGGCGCCGGAAGAGGGTGCCGACGGGTTCAGCAGGCCCTGAAGCGACAGCGCGAAAAGCGCGAAGCCGGCCGCGCCGATCAACACGGGAAAAGAAACGCCCCAAGCCGTCAGGGCGCCGTTGCCCATCAGGACCGCGACCGCATAGGCCGCGGCGACCAGCGCCGCAGACCGGTTGGCGAGCGCCGCCACTCCGGGGGCGCTATCACTGTCGCCGAAGGTTCCGAATATCGCGATGGCCCGGATAGGCCCTATGGTCATGAACAGCAGGCCGAAAACCTGCCCCCAGGGCATTGTGTCTGTCATGCGTCCCCAACGACTTCCGAAATGGTCATGTAGTTCACGACGGCGGAAACAAGCCCTGCGACCGCACCCAGCAGCACCACGGCGGTCAGCAGGCCGACCTCGACTGTTCCGGCCATGCGCTGCCAGAGGACGGCGCCTGCAACCACGGCGCCGAAGGCGAACAAGCCGTGCTTGACGACCAGCCAGAGCGTGGTCGGGATGAACGGCTTCTTCGGACCCTTCAGCGTCCAGTGCGCGATAGCCGTCAGAATCATGGCCAAGGAAGAACCGCCGATCCCAGCACGGTATGGGTGCCTGCGCTGATCGAGTCGACCGAAAGCGGAATGCTCTCGCTGCCCCGCAGCATGAAGAACTGTATTGCCCCATTGATCACTGCGTTTATGACCCCCGACAGGGCGGCGCCTTTCAGGATTTCAGGCCCGTCGGGGGCAGCTGTGGATCTGGACACGATCATCTCCTGATCATTCTTGTGACGAGGACCTCAGGGGGCGGGGTTCAGCACCTGTTCCAGACTGGGAAACAGCACGGTCTTGCAGCGGTCGAGCCCACCCTGCCGGTTCTGGTAGTTCGAGGTCGCGATGGCCAGTTGCGCCTCACGCTCCAGCACCTCGCTGTCGGACAGGCTGCCGCGCTGGTTCAGTTGTCTCGCCCGCTCCAGCGACTTCTCCACATAGGCCGCCCAGGCCTGATAGGCCACCACCTCGTCCGGGCCCTTGGCACAGCCCGCCTCCCAGCCGCGGCGGAAGATCGCATAGAGCTCCTCCACCGTCACCGCTTCCCCCGAGTAATGCTCCGAGAGCCGGGTCATCGCCGCGTATTCGGCGCCAAGGAACTCCAGGTTCTTCTCGGCTACAACCAGTTGCTTGCGGTTCCAGGCGTCCTTGAGCTGTGACACCTGCAGGTCGATCAGGGGAACGGCGTTGCGGGCATGCAGTTCCTCGTTCTGCTTCAGGATCGCCTCGTCCCGCGCAAGCTCAGCCTTGACGGTATCGACCTGGATGCGTGCGATCATCACCTGATAGCCGAACGACCGGCCAGTATCGGCGAAATAGAGCCGCAGCGCCTGATGATCGGTCAGCGGCGCGCCTTCTGCCCGAAGGGCTACAGGAAACGCCAAACTCAGCGCCGCCAGCGCGGTCATCAGATGCAAGATCCGTCTCATGCCGATGCTCCCTTCACGTTAGGGGCCGGGACAGGCGCGCTGCCGTCCCGGCCGGTTTCTCTGCTTTCCGACGGCAAGGGTCCTCATGACCCGGAAACTTCACTCGCCGAAGATGCGCACGACGTTTCCGCCGCCATGGACATTGATGGTCTGTCCGCTGACCCATCCCGCTGCGGGCGAGCAGAGCCAGAGCATCGCATTCGCGATGTCCTGCGGGCGGCCCGGATGTCCGATCAGGTTGTCGGGGTGCATCATCCGTTCCTGCATCTCGGGCGTGATCCCCGCACTGCCATACCCTTCGGTAATCACCGTGCCGATCAGGATCGAGTTCACGCGCACCTTCTTGTTCAGCATGTGGGCCAGCGACACCATCATCTGGTTCAGCGCGGCCTTTGCAGTCGCGTAGGGCAGGATGTCATAGGCGGGCACCGCGGAGGAGAACGAGCCCGAGTTGGTGATCGACGCGTTCTTGGCTTTCTGCAGGTATGGCAGGCAGGCCATGCTCATCCGGTAGGCGCTGATCGTGTTCAGCTTGTACGAGTTCAGGAATTCTTCTTCCGGAATCGCAGCCGGATCCTTTTGCCGACCACCCCAGCCAACGTTGTTCACGAGCGTCGAGATCCCCCCGAAGGCCTTGACGGTGGCGGCGACCACGGCGTCGATCGCGGCCTTGTCCGTCACGTCACAGGCTATGCCGCGACAGTCATTGCCCGTTTCCTTGGCGATGCTGGCAGCGGTCTCGGCGGCCTTGTCGCCATTCAAGTCGGCGATCATGACCTTGGCCCCGGCACCCGAAAGCGTCTTCGCAATGCCGGCGCCGATGTTCTGGGCGCCGCCGGTGATGATCACATTATGGCCGTCCATGCGGAATTCCGCAAAAGCATCGAAGCTCATGTCAATTCTCCTTGGGTCATCTGCATTGCCGTGGCAACGCCCGGCTCAGTCCAGTTCCTGCAGCCCGCCGCCCGAGACTGTGAGCACCTGCCCGCTGATCCAGGTGGCTGCCGGCGCGCACAGGAACAGCGCGGCGTTCGCCATGTCTGCGGGTTCGCCGAGCCGCTTCAGCGGCGTGTGCTTGAGCATCGTCGCCTCGATCTCGGGCGTCAGAACGCTTTCCAGGGCGGCTGTTCGCGTCGCGCCGGGGGCGATGGCATTCACGCGGATGTTCATCGGGCCAAGATCGAAGGCGATGTTGCGCGTGAGATGGCTTTCGGCCGCCTTGGATGAGCCGTAAGAGGCCATGCGCTGGTTCTTGTTGTCGCCCGACATCGAGGTGATGTTAAGGATCGCGCCGCCGCCCGCCTTGTTCATGTGCGGGGCAGCAAGCTGGCAAAGGCGAAACACCGAGAACACGTTGAGTTCATAGGCCCAACGGAAATCCTCCATCGGCATGTCGAACGGTTTCGGCCCGCCGCCGCCTGCGTTGTTCACGAGGATGGTCAGCTTGCCGAACGCCTCGACCGCGGCGTCGACCGCGCCTGCCAGGTCAGCCTCCTTCGTGACGTTGCACGCGACACCCAAGGCCTTGCCGCCGGCCTTGACGATGGCATCTGCCACCGAAACCGCCGCGTCCTGCTTCAGATCGCTGACCACTACTGCCGCCCCAGCTCCTGCGAACATTTCGGCGATGGCCCGACCGATCCCCGCGCCTGCCCCCGTGACAAGCGCGACCTGTCCGTCGAGTCTGAAGTTCCTAGCGTCGAACATCCATTGCCTCCCTGTGGCAAGACCTTGCCAGCGGGAGAGTAGCCGGCTCGGGCAACCCAACAAGAGGGTTGCTGCCCGAAATGGGCAGACACCCACAGCGCGACATGTCCGGGAAGCGACAGGCCAATATCGAGTACGGGCCGCCTAAAATAGGCAGAACGCCAAAGGGAACGAGAGCGCTTGCGCCGACCTTCAGTTATCTTTTCCGCGGTCGGGGTCCCATGCTTTCCAGGGCGGCGACAAGGCGCGCGACCCGCTGGCGTCCCCGCAGGTCCAGCGCGGAAAGATCACGCCGCGCAGGCGTCTTGTCCGCATCCCCTTCTGGCGCCAGCGCCCATGATCCATCAGCGACCTGCACCACCCAACCGCGATCCTTGAGAAGCGCGAGCTTCCGGCGCACGGTCTCGCGCGGGATCCCCGTGGCGTCAGCCAACCGGGACGCACTGATCGACATACCTTCCGTCGCTGACGTGTCCCTTTGCTCGGCATTGCGAAACACATTGAGGCGTCGCTGGCCAAGAATGGCGAGGACCATCACCTGCTCCAGATCACCACCAAGGCTTCGGCTGACATCAGTCAAATGCTCGACAAAGAACTCAACCAGCGCGTACTGATAAGCAGGATAGTCGTGGTTAAAGCATTCCACGAGTTGCGCTGCCCTGAGTTGCCGCGCCGTTTCCGTCGTTTTTGTTGAAGACAATTTTCGGGTCTCCCCAATATGGCAGGGCGGGTTTCGTGGCTGCCCCTACGGCAAAATGACCGTTTGGTCCGGAAACCACGCCATCGACGATCCGCAGGCCGCACTTAGGCCGCTCACGCAGCACATCGTCAAGGATTCAGATAGCGGGATCAAGGAAGAGCCGGTCACAGCAGGGGTCGACAGCGGCGTTCGCCTTGAGGCACCGTTATCAGAGCACGCGGAAACTCGGTTGATATCATTTGGCAATTCGGAGGGATGTTGCCCCGTCGTACCATCGCGTTCGTCAATGAGGTCTAGAGTATCCGTACTGAGAGGGCTCTCTTCGTCATGCGACCTTGGTGCTGATGATCATGTGGTGGGCTTTGGTAGAGGGCGCGTCGGGTTGGAGTCGGAGAAGTCCACTCGCTTCGACCGATCGATATCGGACAAAGCTGACCAGAGTCTCTTTTTGGAAGCCTACCTAGCCTCAGCTCCTCCTTGTTCATTCGCCCTTTCCCCCACGGCGTTACACTCGGCATCGCCTCTGCCACCTCCACCTTCCTCAGCATCCCTCCTGAGATGAGCCCCTCCCTCACCCAGCCCAGCGCGGCCCACCACTCGCAATGGGCCCGCCGCGCCGCCGCGATCTGCTGCGTGGTCGGCCCCAGGGCATCCAGTCCGGGGTCAGCCCCGGCGCGCCAGTTCTGCCACGCGGATCGCCATGCGGCGGCTGCCGAGAATGTCTGGCATCCCGGCCAGGGTGAAGGACGCCACCCCGAGGGAGTGAGGGCAGCCTCGGCCCATACCGGCGGGTCGACCTTGCCCGATGCTGCATGGCCGCATCACCCGAAGCAGACGTTGGTCGGTGCTGCAGCATCTCGCGCCGCATGTGACGGCTTGCGGACAAAGCGGACCGATGCTGGTGCAGCGACATCCGTATCGGCAGCACAAAAGAGCCAACGTGTGCCGCGCGGCCGTGCAGTACGCCTGCCCACATGCGGTCGTTGAATCTGGGCAATCGGGCCGGAATCAAAACCGGACGTTCGCTTCGCGGACAAACTACACCAAGGCCGACGCCGCGGCGTGATGTTCAGCGGTGGCTTGGTAGCCAGAAGACCCAGCCCGAAACACCGAAGGCGCTTGTCCAAAAGCATTTGAGAATGCCCGGGAGAAGGCCTGCGGCGACGCGAAACCGCAGTCGAGCGCGATCTTCCCGATGGGGGCGCCGCTCGTCTCCAGCAGGGTTCTGGACAACTCGAGCCGCTGCCGCACGAGTATTGCACTTCCCGTTCTGCATGGCGTTACAGACGGTAGACGCGCCGTGCGGTGCCATGGCCGATTTGATCCTGCTCGGTCGGCGAGAGGCCCTGGAGGAGGTCTCGGGTCAGGGCGATCCAGTCTGGAAGGCCGATGCCCAGGTTAACGACCGGCCAGTCCCCGCCCCAAAGCACCCGCGCGGGGCTGAAGGCATTCAGAACGTGGTCGACCCAGGGCTGCAGTGTTGCCTGCGTTGCCGTGCCCGGCGCGCAATAGGCGGTGATCCCGGACAGCTTCACGTGCACATGGGGGAGGGCGGCAAGGGCGGTCATCCCCTTCGCCCAATCCGCGAAGACGTTGCCGGCAATGTCCGGGACGCCGCAATGATCCAGGATCAGCGGCTGGTCCGGGCAGGCCCTTGCCAGTTCAAGCGCAATCGGCAGTTGGCGGGCCAGAACGCAGATGTCGAAGGCCCAGCCGCGCGCCCCGATCCTCGCAAGGTTGCGCCGGAAGGTCGGGGTCTGCGAAAGCTCATCCGGCATCACGTGCAGGATGCGGCGAAAGCCGTGGACGTGCAGGCTTTCGCATTCCTCAAGCCAGGTCTCGAAACCTGCGTCCTCCTCGGGCCGGCAAGAGGCGACCTGACCCAGAAGCCCGCCTTGACCGACCATACCGGCCACCAGACGCGCCTCGGCCTGATAGTCGGCATCATCGACCCCGGTCTCCATGAAAAGCGCACCCGTCACTCCACGCCCTGCCGTCAGCGCGGTGTAGTCGGCCAGGGTGAAATTCACTTCGGCCAAGGCAGGAATGCCGGCGGTCCACGCGTAGCCCAGCTTGTCGCGGGCGATCAGGTGCAGATGGGTGTCGATGAAATCCATGTCCGTTCTCCTGTGCGGCAAGGCCGGTTCTGGGGCAGCGTCAGGTGTTCGACCAGCCGCCATCAATCACATGTGCGACGCCGGTGGTGTAGGCACTTTCGTCGCTGGCCAGATAGACCACCAGGGCGGCAATCTCTTGGGGTTTGCCAATGCGGCCGATGGGCTGGCGGGCGATGAAGGCGGCGCGGGCGGCGTCATAGTCGCCCGTGTCGCGCAGACGCTGCTCCAGCGAGGGGCTCTCGACGGTGCCGGGGCAGATGGCATTGCAGCGGATGCCTCGGGTCACGAAATCGGCGGCGATGGCCTTTGTCATCCCGATCACCCCGGCCTTGGTTGCGCCATAGACAAAGCGGTTGGGGGCGGCGATGACCGACCCCGCGACCGAGGCCATGTTGATGATCGACCCGCTGCGCTGCGCGAGCATGCCCGGCAGGAAGGCCCGGCACATCCGATACATGGCCGTCATGTTCAGATCCAGGCTGAAGGCCCACTGATCCTCATCACAGTCAAGGATGGTGCCCGCTGCGACAAATCCCGCGCAGTTGAAAAGGACGTCAATCGGCCCCGTCGCCGTGACAGCCGCCGCAATCGAGGTCGGGTCGCGCACGTCCAGCCGCCGGGTCTGAAGCCCGGCTGCCGAGAGTTCTGCCAATGCGGCCTCGTTCACATCGGTCGCGATGACCTTCGCGCCCTCGCGTGCCATGGCCAGGGCCGCGGCCCGCCCGATGCCTTGCCCCGCCGCGGTCAGGAGTGCGGTCTTGCCTGTCAATCGTCCCATGGTGGCCTTGCCTTCCCAGTAGATCGTCGTGATGTCAGACCGGCAGACACGCCGGGCCGATTGGTTCAAAGCTCTTGTAGGTCAGGATGAATTCCTGATGGCCAAGGTCCTCGGACTTGCTGCGCTGACCGGAGGCAAGGCTGACGACAAGATCGAAGATCTCTTGCCCCACCTCTTCCAACGTGGCGGCACCCTCAAGCACCCGCCCGGCATTCACATCCATGTCTTCGGACAGGCGCGCGTACATGTGCGGGTTGGCGGCGATCTTGATGACCGGGGCCAAGGCAGAGCCGACGACAGACCCGCGCCCGGTTATGAAGAGGGTGCAATGGGCGCCCGAGGCCATCATCTCGACGATCTCGGCATTGTCCGAGATGTTGGGAAAGCCGAAGCGCACTTCGCCGTCGGGCACCACGTCCATCAGGTAAAGCCCGCCCTTCGGGGGGATGTCGCCCGGCTTGATCAGGCCCGAGATCACAGACTGGCCGGACTTCATGTAGGCGCCCAGTGACTTTTCCTCGATGGTCGTCAGGCCACCATCGGCATTGCCGCTGGCAAAGCTGCCGTAGCCCAGGGTGGCGTAATAGCGAGCGGCCTTTTCCACCGAGGCGCGCAGCTCGGCGGCAAGGGCGGGGGTGGCGGCCCGGGATTCCATGATCGCTTCGCAGCCGATCAGCTCGCCGGTTTCTTCAAAGATGCAGGCAGCCCCGGCGGCCACCAGCTTGTCAAAGGCGATGCCGGCGGCCGGATTGCCGGTGATGCCGGATGTACCGTCCGACCCGCCGCAGACGGTGCCGACGATCAGTTCCGACACATCCATCGGAACGGTCTGCATCTCGGCCAAAGCGGCCACCTGTTCGGCCACCCAGGCCCGCCCCGCCGCGATGGTGGACCGCGTGCCGCCCGAGTTCTGGATCACCAGCACCTTCACCGGCCGACCCGTGGCCCTGACCACCGCCTCGACCTGATGGCGGTTGAAGCTTTCGCAGCCAAGGCTGACCAGCAGCACCGCGCCCACGTTCGGGTGGGTGCAAAGCCGCTCCATCATCTTTTGCGCATAGGGGTTCGGAAAGCAGCCGGGAAAGCCGATGACATGGGCATTCTCGCGGTCCACCGCCGCCACCTCGCGGGCGACGTGGTGGGCGCATTCCACAAGGTAGGCCACCGCCACCACGTTGCGGATGCCCTTGCGACCGTCAGACCGCAGCCAGCCACGCATCAGGCACCTCCGTTCAGGGCATAGGTAGGGGTATAGTCAGAGACAAGGTTGTGCAGATGCACATGGTCACCGGGGGCAATCGCCCGGCTCGCGCGCCCGATTGGTGCGCCGTACTTGATCACCTTTTCACCCGCAGGCACGGCCAGCCGGGCGATCTTGTGGCCCAGACCCAGCGGCTGGGCAAAGGCGACGGCGACGCCGCCTACCATGACAGCCTCGCCGGCCGCGATCTGGTCGCGCAGGACATAGACCGTGTCACCGGCCGACAGCAGCATCAGGCGTGGGTCGGTCAGTCCGGCCATTTCAAAACATCTCCAGCGTTGCGTTCTCGATCATGTCAAGGTCAAGCGGGGCGCCCAAGCCGGGGGTCTGGGGCAGGATCGCCCAACCGTCCGTGATGGGCAGGCCGCCCGGCAAGGCAAAGGAAAAGCGGTCCATCGGCCACAACACCTCGAACCAGGCGGAATTGCGGATGGCGCCGCAGACATGCAGGTTCACCATCTCCAGCGGGTGAAAGATGGCGGTATGGATTTCGCAGGGCATGTGAAACGCCTCGGCCAGATGGGCGGTTTTCAGGGTGCCAGTGACACCGCCTGACCAGCTGACATCGGCGCGGACCCCATCGACGACGCGGCGGGCGCAATAGTCGGCCAGCGCATAGGGCCGCTTGGCCAATACCTCGCCGCCGATCACCGCAATGTCGAGCGTGCGGGTCAGTTCGGCCAGCGCGCCGGGCGCCTCGTCGGGCAGGGGTTCCTCAAGCCAGAGATAGCCCATTCCTTCCAGCGCGCGGCCAAGGCGCAGGGCCTCGTCATAGGTATAGGGTTGCACGGGATCGGACATCAGCGCGAAGTCGGGTCCGACAGCATCCCGCACGGCGCGGTGGATGGCGATATCCTCGCCCAATGACCGCCCTGGCGGGTGGATCTTGTACCCGCGCAAGCCCGCGGCCTGCACGGCCCGCGCCTCATCCGCATAGGCAGCAGGATCCTCCAGCACCAGCGACGAGGCATAGACCGGCACGCGGTCGCGCGCGCCCCCGATGTAGCGCCAAAGTGGCTGGCCCGCCGCCTGCGCGCCCAAAAGCCACAGGCAGCAATCCAGCGGGCCATAGGCATGGGCGGGCAGATGGTGCCACCAGCGGTCCGCGCGGCGCCAGTCGGCCCAGGCCCCCTCTCGGTCAAGCGCGTTCCGCCCAACGATGAAGGGGCGCAACGAGGCGGCAGAACTGGCCGCCGCACCCTTGGCCGAACGACCGGCAAAGCCCAGCATCGCAGCCTGCTGTCCACAGGCCGTTTCCAAGGTGTAGACGACACATTCCATGCCATCGGCCCCACCGCGCAACGACCCCGGCCCGGGCAGGCCCTCGGGTAGTCGGCAGGCGCGGATGGAAAGCGCGGTGATCTGCATCAGAACTTCCCGTGCTTGAGGTAGGCATCCTGCGGGTCCATCCCGGCAAGGATTGCGCGGCGGACCAGGCTTTCGGTGGCCATGGCGGCGCCCGATTTCGCTGCAACCTCGTCCAGGATTTCGGCGGGGATGCAGACCATCCCGTCGCGGTCGCCATGCAGCCAGTCGCCGGGGCGTATCAGCACATCGTCGATCAGGATGGGCACATCCGTTGCCGTTGGCAACCAGCATCCCACCACGTCGCGCGGGGTGTGAAAGACGCCCCAGCAGGGAAACCCCAGCCGCAGGACAAAGTTGGTGTCGCGCAGGCCGCCATCGGTTACGCAGCCCAGCACGCCCTTTCGGTGCAGGGTTTCGGCCGAAAGCTCGCCCATCTGCGCCACGATGTGGTTGTGCGGTTGGCTTGTCCAGATATGGCCGGCTGGCGCCTTGGACAGAAGCCCGGTCCAGGCGAGCAGGGTCTGATGGGCATCTGCCGTCTCGTCCATCCTTCCTTCGATGGTAAAGGCAGGGCCGGTCAGCACGCCGTCGGGGTTCAGCGGGCGCAGACGTTGCGGCAGGGTGAAATTGCGCCGCCCCATTGCGCGCATTACGTCATGCACGACCGAGGTATAGCACACCTGCAAGGCAGCCAGCGGATCAGTCATGGTGAAACACCTCGTCCATCGGGGCCCACCACTCCCCCTCCTTGCGGGTGGAAAGCGGGTCCTGACAGGGCATGCAGACCGCCCACCATTCCTGCGTCTTTGGGTCAGCCGCCATTTTCGCGGCATCGGTGGCAAAGTCGGTGCCGGTGTACTCCCAATAGCCAAACAGCAGGTTTTCCGGCTCGCGCAGAAAAATCGAATAGTTGGTAATGTTACAGGCGCTGATCTGAGCCAAGATTTCGGGCCAGACGGCGGCGTGCAGGCGTTTATAGGCCTCGATCTTGTCCGGCCTTAAGCCGGTCACCATACCCATGCGTTGCATCATTTACCCCCTGTGATCGGAATGGCTGCCGGCGATGGTTTGCGCCGTGATCGCCTGATGGTCCCAGTCGATGCCCAGTCCGGCAGTTTCAGGCGGATGGGCCAGCCCCGCGCGGATATCCAGCCGCGAGGTGGTGATCGCGTCCAGTTGCGGGATGTATTCCAGCATCCATGAGTTCGAGATGGCACAGACAAGGCTCACGTGCAGTTCCATCAGGAAATGCGGGCAGACGGCGATGTTCATCGCCTCGGCCATATGCGCGACCTTCAGCCATGGGGTGATGCCGCCCACCCGGGCGACATCGACCTGCACTATGCTGCAGGCCCCGGCGCGCAGGTAGTCGGCGAACTGCCCGGCCGAATAGAGGCTTTCGCCCACCGCGATCGGCACCCGGCTTTGCGCGGCAAGACGGACATGGCCCGCCAGATCATCGGCTGGCATCGGTTCCTCGAACCAGGTGATACCGACATCGGCCAGCATATGGGCGCGCAGAAGAGCCTCATGGAATTGAAAGGCCTGGTTGGCATCGACCATCAGGCGGAAATCGTCGCCCACCGCCGCGCGAACGGCAGAAAGGCGCGCGCGGTCCTGCGCCAGATGCGGTTTGCCGACCTTGACCTTGGACCCGGCAAAGCCCTGTTCCTTCACCCGGATCGCATCCTCGACCAAGGCTTCGGGCGCGATGTGCAGCCAACCGCCCTCGGTGGAATAAAGCGGGATCGCCGGTTTCGCGCCACCCGCCATACGCCACAACGGAAGGCCCGTCCGCTTGCAGCGCAAGTCCCACAAGGCGGTGTCGATGGCCGCCAGCGCCAGTGAAGTGATCGCCCCGACCGCCGTGGCATGGGTTACGAACAGGAGGTCGCGCCAGATCGCCTCGATTTCCTCCGCCTCGCGCCCGATCAGGCGGGGCACCAGGGTTTCTCGCAGAAGGCTGATCGTGGCAGGTCCGCCGGTGCCGATGGTATAGCTGTAGCCTGTCCCGACAGCCCCGTCGGCATCGGTGATGGTGACGAAGGGGGTTTCCTGGCTGACGAAGGACTGGATCGCATCGGTGCGCCTGACCATCGGCACCAGGTCGACCATCCGGATCTCGACGTGGGTGATCCGTGCCATTCAGACCACCTTCACCGACTTGCCAGTTTCCGCATCAAAGAGATGCGCGCGGTCCAGCGCCAGCCGGAAGGTCAGCACCTCGCCCGGGGCGACGATACGGGGGCCGTAAAGCTTGGCCTGCACTTCCTGCCCCGCAAGCCGGGTGTAGATCAGGCTTTCCATCCCCAGCGGTTCCGCCAGATCCACGGTCAGCTGCACTTCGGCACCCGGGCCATCCTGTGAAAGCCCGTGACCAACGGGCGAGATGTCATCGGGCCGGATACCCAGTTGCACCGCCATGCCGTTGCGCACGAACTCCTTCAGCCGGTCGGGGACGGGAACGCCGGTGCCATCGGCCAGGCGCACGGTCGCGCCCTCGATGATGCCGGGAAGAAGGTTCATCGGCGGGCTGCCGATGAAGGTGGCGACGAAGGTGGTGATCGGGTGGTTGAACACGTCCATCGGGGTGCCGACCTGTTCGATGTGCCCGTCCTTCATCACCACGATACGGTCGGCCAGCGTCATCGCCTCGACCTGATCGTGGGTGACATAGATCATCGTCGCCCCGATCTCGCGGTGCAGGCGGGCAATCTCCACCCGCATCTCCACCCGCAACTCGGCATCGAGGTTCGACAGCGGTTCGTCGAACAGGAACACTTCCGGCCCGCGCACGATGGCCCGCCCGATGGCGACGCGCTGGCGCTGGCCGCCCGACAGGGCCTTGGGCTTGCGCGCAAGGTAGTCGTCCAGCTTCAGGATGCGGCTGGCCTCCCTGACCTTGCTGTCGATCTCGGCCCTCGGATGGCCGGTCATCTTCAGCCCGAAGCCCATGTTCTCGGCCACTGTCATGTGGGGGTAAAGCGCATAGGTCTGGAACACCATCGCCACGCCGCGTTCCGACGGGTCCGACCGGGTCACATCCCGCGCGCCGATGTTGATGCGGCCCTCGCTGGTTTCCTCCAGCCCCGCAACCATCCGCAGAAGCGTGGACTTGCCGCAGCCCGACGGGCCGACGAAGACGCAGAACTCGCCATCCTCGACCTTCAGGTCGACCCCGTGGATCACCTGCACGTCGCCATAGCGCTTGATCACGCGCTCCAGTGTTACCCCAGACATGATTTCCCCCCCTTTGCCTTTGCTCAGGCCGTATTCTGTTCCGGAAAGCGCCAGCTTTCCGCCTCGGCCGCGATCTGCGCCGCCGTTTCCCTGATCTGCGGCGCCAGTTGCGCCAGAGCCTGTTTCGTGGTGCGCGTCGTGGTCGAGGTGACCGACAGCGCCCCCATCACCCGCCCCCCCCGCGTCAGGATCGGCAGCGCGATGCAGATGATGCCCGGTTCGTGTTCCTCGTCGTCGAAGGAAAAGCCGCGGTCGCGAATCACCGCCAGTTCGGCCAGCAGCTTGTCGCGGCTGTCCAGCGTCTGCGGGGTAAAGTGGTGGAACGACTGACGGTCCAGCGCCTGCTCCAGCGCCTCGGGCGCCAGATGGGCCAGCATCGCCTTGCCGACCCCGGTGCAATAGGCGGGGCCGACCTTTCCGGCCTGGCTGAACATCTCGACGGGCCGCGCGGCATTGCGCTTGTCGACATACAGGACCTGCCCAAGGTCCATCTGCGCCAGATGGATCGTCTCGCCCGTCTCCAGTGACAGCCGGTCAAGAAAGGGCCGCGCCAATGGCGCAAGCGAGCTTTGGGCCCAGGCCGCATGGGCCAGCCGCACCAGCCGCACGCCGGGGGCGTAGGTCTGCCGGTCGGGGTCATAGGCCAGCATCCCCTGATGCGTCAGCGTCTGCAGGAACCGGTAGAGCGTGGCCTTGGGATAGCGCCCATCCGCCAGCAGTTCGGAAAAGCGGACGGGGCGGCCGAACTCTGCCACCCTGTCGAGCACGGCAAGCGCCTTGCCGACCGTGCCGTCCCCTCCGCCCTCCGCGCCCATCGGCCCGATCCTTCTTCACCCTGTTGACAGGATAGACGATACGCCGCATAGTTTTCAATATTCAAGACTAAGTTTCACATAATGGAACCAAAGGGGAGGAAAACCATGGTCCATCGCAAAGCGGGTACGCTGGCCCTTGTCGCGGCGCTGCTGCTGTCCACATCGGCACTGGCGCAGGACAAGCGCGTGCTGAGGTACAACACCGACTACGACCCCATCCCGCTGGCGGCGATGGAGGCGCTGATCGCCGATTTCGAGGCCGCGAACCCCGACATCGACGTGCAGATCAACAATTTCGACCACGAAGGCTACAAGACCGCGATCCGCAACTTCCTGACCGCCGATTCGCCCGATCTGGCGAACTGGTATGCCGGGAACCGGATGGCGCCCTTCGTCAACGCGGGCCAGTTCATGGACGTGTCGGATGTCTGGGAAGCGCATGGCCTGAGCGAATCGCTGGCCTCGGCCAAGGCGTCGATGACCATCGACGACAAGCAGTGGGGCGTGCCCTACACCTATTATCAGTGGGGCATCTACTTCAACAAGGACGCCTACAAGGCCGCCGGTGTCGAAGTGCCGACAACCTGGGACGAGTTCGTGTCCAACTGCGAAAAGTTCGCGGCGGCCGGGATCGACTGCATCACCACCGGCACCTCGGCGCTGTGGCCTGCCGCCGGGATCTTCGACTACCTGTCGCTGCGCACCAACGGCTACGAATGGCACATGGATCTGACCGCCGGCAAGATCGCCTGGACGGATCAGAAGGTGCGCGATGTCTTTGCGCAGTTCGCCCGGATCCAGCCCTACATCACCAAGAACCACGCGGCCATCGACTGGCAGGATGCCGCCGCCCTGATGGTGCAGGGCAAGGCCGCAAACTACGTGATGGGCAACTTTGCCGTCGGCGTCTTCAAGCAGGGCGGCATGACGAACGACAACCTCGGCTTCATGGTCTTCCCGGAGATCACCCCCGGCATTCCGCGCGCCGAAGAGGCCCCGACCGACACGATCCACATCCCGGCCGGCGCCCAGAACGTCGAGGATGCGAAGACGTTCCTCGCCTTTGTCGCTTCGGCCGATCCGCAGACCAAGTACAACAGCGGTGCGGTCGGTCAGCTTCCGGTCAACAAGAACGCGACCGTCGACCAGTCCGACCCGTTCCTTGTGGCCGGGTTCGAAACGCTGTCCACCGCCTATGCGCTGGCGCAGTTCTTTGACCGCGACGCGCCCGCCGAGATGGCCAAGGCCGGGATGGAAGGCTTTCAGCAGTTCATGGTTCAGCCCGAGCAGCTTGACGCGATCCTCGACCGGCTGGAGCAGGTGCGCCAGAAGGCCTACTGACATCACCTTGATCCGGGCGGCGGTTAGCATCGCCGCCCGGAACACCATCGGTGCGGGCGGCCGATCGCCCTGCGGGCAAGAACGAACCGGGCAAGACCGGCAGCGGCGGGGGATCTGATGCAGGCATACTGGAAAGCGAACCAGCGGCGGCTAGCCCCCTGGATGTTCCTTGCGCCCGGCATGGCGATGTTCCTCATCTACGTGATCATCCCGATCTTCCAGAGCATGTGGATCAGCCTTTACGACTGGGACGGTCTGGGCGATCCGGTCTGGATCGGCACCGCGAACTATGCCGAGATGAGCAGTGATCCGAACATGGTCACCGCATTTCGCAACAACATCCTCTGGCTTGTGCTGTACATGCTGGCCCTGCCCGCCGGGTTGTTCATCGCGATCTTCCTGAACCAGACGATCAAGGGCATCCGGCTGTACAAGTCGCTGTTCTTCTTTCCCTTCGTCATCAGCCAGGTCGTCGTGGGGCTGATCTTCTCGTGGTTCTACGCGCCCGGCTTCGGTCTGCTCTATCAGCTGATCGAAAGTGTCACCGGCGAGGGTATCGCGATCCTGGCCGACCCCGACCTTGTGACCTACGGCATCATCGCCGCCGGGCTTTGGCCGCAGATCGCCTATGTGATGATCCTGTACCTGACCGGGCTGAACAACGTGGCTCCCGATCAGGTCGAGGCGGCGCGGCTGGACGGGGCCAAGGGCTTTCGGATGCTGTGGTACGTGATCCTGCCGCAACTGCGCCCCGCGACCTTCATCGCGGTGGTGGTGACCGTGATCGGCGCGCTGCGCAGTTTTGACCTGGTGTCGATCATGACCAATGGCGGCCCGTTCGGATCGTCGCGCGTGCTGTCCTATTACATGTATGAAACGGCGCTGTCGGAATACGGCTACCGGATGGGCTACGGGGCCGCCATCGCCGTGGTGCTGTTCGCCATCATGATGATCTTCATCTCGGGCTTCATCTGGAAGATGTGGCGCGACGAGACGGAGCGCTAGGCGATGTTCCCCAGACCGATCCAGCAAGCCCCCGCCGCGCATCAGTGGATGTACAGCATCGCCCTGCCGGTGGCGCTGGTGCTGTGGCTTCTGCCGCTGATCGGGGTGGCCATCACCTCGCTGCGCCCGGCATCGGATCTGGCGCAAGGCAATTACTTCGGCATCCCGTCGCGCATTGCCTTTGAAAACTATGGTGACGTGTTCCGCAACACGCCGATGGGCCGCTACATCCTGAACTCCTTTGCCGTCACCATCCCCACGGTGATCGGCGCGGTCGGCCTGTCGCTGATGACCGGCTTTGCGCTGGCGATCTACCGGTTCCGGTCGAACCTGATCATCTTCTTCCTGTTCGTCGCCGGCAACTTCGTGCCCTTCCAGATCCTGATGGTCCCGGTGCGCGACCTGACGCTGTCGCTTGGCATCTACAACACCTACCTCGGGCTGATCCTGTTCCACATCGCGTTCCAGACCGGGTTCTGCACGCTGTTCATGCGCAACTTCATCAAGGCCCTGCCGTTCGAGCTGATCGAGGCGGCGCGGGTCGAAGGCGTCAGCGAAGTGCGCATCTTCTGGTTCATCGTGCTGCCCCTCATGCGCCCCGCCATCGCGGCGCTGTCGGTCCTGGTCTTCACCTTCATCTGGAACGATTTCTTCTGGGCCACCGTGCTGACCACCAGCCCCTCGACCCAGCCGATCACCGCCGGATTGTCATCGCTGAACGGCCAGTGGGTCGCGGCCTGGCACCTCGTCTCGGCCGGGTCGATCC
>JBGSQL010000200.1:0-12938 GCA_041738105.1 Rhodobacter sp.
ACGGGGCCGGGGGCCGCGCCGCCTGCCCTACCCTTGGCGCGCAACGCAGCCAGCAGGCGATCGACGCCGATCGAGACGCCGGTGGCCGGGACGGACTGGCCGGTGAAGCGTTTCACCAGATCATCGTAGCGCCCGCCGCCCGCGACCGAGCCGAATTGGCGCGGGCGGCCCTTTTCATCGAGGATCGTGAAGGTCAGTTCAGCCTCGAACACGGGGCCGGTGTAGTAGCCGAGGCCACGCACGACGGAAGGGTCGATGACGATGCGGTCGGGGCCGTAGCCTTGGGCGGCGAGAAGGGAAGCGATGGTTTCGAGTTCGTCGACGCCTTCAGCCCCAATGGTAGAGCTGCCAACTATCTCCGCCAGATACTCCAAGGTCCTTTCGTTCCGATCCGCATACTGGTCTTTCTTGCCGCCACTAGGCTGCTCGCCGCGCATAGGATAGTTGCGGTTCTCTATGATGTAGGTCGCCGAAGCGAACGCCATAATTGCGTCCGCCGCGCCGGCCGAAAGTCCCGCACCTTTGGTGAAATCCCCGCTTTCGTCCTTCCGCCCCTCGCCGAGCAAGGCGCGCACGCCCGCCTCGCCCAACCGATCCATCTTGTCGATGGCGCGCAGGACGATGCCGCGTTCGTGGGCGAACTTCTCGGGGTCGGACGGGTCGAGCACGCCCGCGACTTCCATCACGCCGTTCAGCACCTTGCGGTTGTTCACCCGCACGATGTAGTCGCCGCGCGGGATGCCGACGGCTTCCAGCGTGTCGGCCAGCATGGCGCAGATCTCGGCGTCGGCGGCGACGGTGGGGGTGCCGACGGTATCGGCATCGCATTGATAGAACTGGCGGAACCGGCCTGGCCCCGGCTTTTCGTTGCGCCAGACCGGGCCCATGGCGTAGCGGCGGTAGGGGCTGGGCAGGTCATTGCGGAACTGGGCGGCGACGCGGGCCAGCGGGGCCGTCAGGTCGTAGCGCAGCGCGAGCCAGTCCTTGTCTTCGTCCTGCCAGGCGAAGACGCCTTCGTTGGGACGATCGACATCGGGCAGGAACTTGCCCAGCGCCTCGACGGTTTCGACGGCCGAGGTTTCCAGCGGATCAAAGCCGTGGCGTTCATAAACGGCGGCGATGGTATCGAGCATGGCCTTGCGTTCGGCCACGTCCGCACCGAAATAGTCCCGGAAGCCCTTGGGCGTTTCGGCCTTTGGGCGGCGGGGGGCCTTGTCCTTTGCCATCGTTCCTGACCTCTGGTCGGTGTCGCGCGTCGTCTATCGGAAGGCGGGCGGCGGGGCAAGGCGGCGGCTTGGACGGACAGGGATCGAAGGAGGTGGCGGATGGCGGACATGATCGGGCTGGAGGAACGCATCGCGCATCTGACGCGGACGGTCGAGGATCTTTCCGAAATCGTGGCGAAGCAGGCGCTGGAGATTGAACGGCTGTCGCGGCGCGTCGGGCTTCTGCTGGAGCGGGAAGCCGAGCGCGAGTCCGACGGTGGGGCGATCGCGCTGGCCGACCAGCGACCACCGCACTGGTAGAAAGCGGGGGTTGCACTTCGCGCTGTGCGGTGGTGATCTGCCGGCAATGACGCCCCTTCGTATCGGAAAGACCGACGTGGATCTGCCCGGCCTTGGCATGAGCCTGGCGCTTGGGGCCATTGGAGGCGGCATTGCGCAGTGGCTGGGCCTGCCGCTGGGGATGCTGCTGGGCTCGCTGCTGGGGGTGGGCACGGCGGCGTGGGCCGGATGGCGGCCGCTGGGGATGACGATCGCGGTTCCCGAGCCCTTGCGCTTTTTCTTCGTGCCGGTGATCGGGGTGTCGATCGGCGGGGCGTTCACGCCGCAGGTGCTGCGTGAGGCGGCGGGTTGGTGGCCCAGCCTGCTGGCGCTGCTGATCTATCTGCCGCTGGCGCTGGGGACGGGCTATCTGGTGTATACCCGTCTGGGCGGGGTGCCGAAGGTGACGGCTTTTTTCGGCGCGGTGCCGGGCGGGCTGGTCGAGACGGTGCTGCTGGGCGAGGCCGCGGGCGCGGATGGGCGGATGGTGACGCTGTTGCAGTTCCTGCGGCTGATCCTGTGCATCCTCCTGGTGCCGATCGGTTTCACGCTGGCCACGGGTCATGCGGTGGGCAGCGCCGCGGGGGTGGAGATGACGGGTGCGGACGCACCGCTTGGCCTGGCAGATGTGGCGATCCTGGTGGGGGCGGCGGTTGCGGGGGTGTGGCTGGCGCGACGGTTGCGGCTGCCGGCCGCGATCATGACCGGGCCGATCCTGCTGTCGGCCGTGGCGCATCTGACGGGACTGACCCAGACGAGCCCGCCGGCGTGGGCTGTCCAGGCGACGCAGTTGGTGGTGGGAACCAGCCTGGGCGCGCGCTTTGCCGGATTGCCGCAGGGCCTGCTTGGCCGGGCCCTGTGGCTGGCGCTGCTGAACGCGGTGATCGCACTGACACTGGCGATGCTGTTTGCCCTTGGTCTGGCGCGGTTTCTGGACGAACCCCTTGCGGCGATCTTTCTGGCCTTCGCGCCGGGAGGGTTGGCAGAGATGAGCCTTGTCGCGCTGAGCCTGCAGATGAGCGTGGTCTACGTCAGCGCGCACCACGTGGCCCGCATCGTTCTGGCGGTGACGATGGCGCAAATGCTGGCCAACAGGATCACTGAGGGCCGAGGCGCACGATCATGAAGACCGCCCTAGCGCAGCGATGCACGCAGCTTGTCCGCGATGGCATGGAAGGGAGCAAGCTCTTCCGGCGTCATTTCGGGCACGCTCTCGGACATGGCGTGCAGTTTTTCCATGACGTCTTGCCCCAATGCCTTTTCCTCGTCCGTGATCGGGCGGGTTGCGTGCGTGAAAAAACCGATCGACCGGGCGGTGCTGTCGCCGACCGACACGATCAGGCCATGAACAAGCCCATATGCCTTGGCACGTTCAAGAACACCGGCCGCATCCTGATCCGCCAGAGAGGCCCAGTCACAGGTACCGAAATGGCTCATGCCCCAAAGCAATGTCGGGTCAGAGAACAGGAGCCCGTTCTTGGCATAGTAGAGGACCCATTCTTCGGGATAGGTCTGATACATGAGGGTAGGATGGTTGAACCGGATGCGAAGGCCGACGGCAAAGCGCCAATCGCCGTGCTCAACCAGACGTTGCAATTGAGAGTTTATCTTCTCGTGGAGAGTCATGTACAAGCAACCATGCTAGGGTTGGACGGACGCCTCAACTCGATCACATGGAAAAGAAACCGGGACACAGCCACTAGGACTACGTTGAAAAGGGCCATCTGTCCATCATGAGACTGGGCGAGTGCAAAGAGATTTTTTCCTCCATTGCGCCGGCGGGGCATTACGTCGCGCTGCGTCTGGGATTCATTTCTCCCGAGGAGGAATTGAACACCTTCCCGTCCAACTGGATCGACCACTACACCTCGAACGGGCTGGCGCTGTACGATCCGCTGATGCGGTGGATCTATTCGTCGCATGGCGCGGCGCGGTGGAGCGCGCTGAACCTGCCTGATCCAATGGCGGTCATGTCCGCCTACGCCCGGTTCGGGATGCCTTTCGGGGCGGTGGTTTGTGTGACCGCAGACGAGGAACGGCCCCGGCGGACCTTCGGATACTTTGCGCGGGAAGACCGGGAACTGTCGCAACTCGAACTGGGTGAGCTTGAGGCGACGCTGCGCGCCGTACATTTCCAGGAGCCGGACGAGGAAGAAAGCCTGACCCGGGCCCAGACGGAGGCGCTGAGGCTGCTTTCGCGCGGGATGCGCCTGAAAGAGATTGCACACGTGCTGGGCATTTCGGAAAGTGCAGTCAAGGCTAGGCTCAAAAGCGCGATGGCCCGGATGGACGCGAGAACACCGGTTCAGGCGGCGTCGATCGCGTCGCAGAGGGGTCTTCTGCGCTAGGCGGTGGCAAAGGACTCGCCCATGGAGATCATCGACCTTTCGGCGGTTCCTGGGACGACCGAGAACTTCGAGGGGTTCATCGACCAGCTATGCCGACGGCTGGGCGTGGAATACGGATCCTACGGGACCGTCAACCCGGTGACAGGTGTCGCGCAGGGCTATGCGACCTACAAGCCCGAGTGGAAGCGGTTCTACGTCGAGAACCGGCTTCAACAGGTCGATCCGACCATCCACCGCGCCGCGCTGAGCTTGGCCCCGGTTGACTGGACCCGGTTCGAGCGGGACGAGGGATTTCATTCCCTGTTCCGCATCGCCCATGATTTCGGAATCACTTCGCAGGGCGTCACCGTTCCAATTCGCGGGCCCTATGGCGATCGCGGGTTATTGAGCGTGACGGCCTCGATGCCCGAACAGGATTGGCGCCGACTCAACCGGGAGATTATCGGCGAACTGCAAATGGCGGCGGTCCATCTGCATGACGCGGCGATACGGACGGGGTTGCTGATCGGCCCGCTGTCGCGCCCCCAGTTATCGATTCGCGAGCGCGAAGTGCTGCAATGGGTGGCCGCGGGGAAATCTCAACAAGATGTAGGGGATATACTCAATATCTCATCCAGAACAGTAGAGGTACATCTACGTTCAGCGCGCGAGAAGCTGGGCGCTTTGACGACAGTTCAGGCAGTTGGGCGCGCAATTGGGTTCGGAATGATACAACCTAGATGATTTTAAGGAAAAAGTAAGGCGACTACGGGTTTCCCCTAGTGGCATTCACGCTCCGGTTGCTTCACCATTGTTGCACAGGTGAACAAACTGGGGGCCAGAATGATCTACATTGTCGATTCTCTTAACAATCACTCGCATGCCGCTTTGCTCGACGACATGTTCCGGCTGCGCAAGCGGGTGTTTCACGACCGTCTGGGATGGGACGTCAAAGTGGATGACGGTCGGGAGATCGATATGTTCGATCGACTCGATCCAGCCTACATTATCTGCGTGGACGACGAAGATCAGGTGGTGGGCTGCGTCCGCCAGCTTCAGACAACGGGACCGCACATGCTGACGGACGTGTTCTCGTCGATCCTTGACGGCGAGCCGCCGGTCAGGTCGTCGCGGGTCTGGGAGGCGACGCGCTTTTGCGTGGATACGCAACGCCTGACGATGGGCGGTCGGGGCCGCAACTCGATCTCGTACGTCACCAGCGAAGTGATGATCGGGGCGCTGGAATACGCGATGGCGGCGGGCGTGACGGATGCGATCGCCGTGATCGACCCGGTGATGAACCGCGTGCTGCACCGGTCGGGGAACGGCCCCTATGACTACCTCGGCTCGCCGAAGCAGATGGGCAAGGTCGTGGCCATGGCGGGGCTGATCGACTGCTCCACCGAACGCGTGCAACGCATCCGTGATTTCTCTGGCATCCACCACGATGTCTTCAGCGACCAGCGTGAATACATGATTGCCGCCGAGTAAGCGAGCCTGCCCCTAGGGTAACGAGTGCATCCCGCCGGTTCCGACGCGTTTGGGGCCGGCATGCCCGCCTGGTCTACAGATCCTCGACCAGCGAGACGCCCTGCATGGCCCGGATCGCCCCCTTGATCTGGGGCGTGACCATCCAGTTCTGCGGCAAGGCAAGGTCGATCTCGCGCCCGGTGTCAGGATCCGGGACGCAGATGCGGATCTGCCCCCGGTTGCGCCCGCCGTCATTGGCGACCCGCGCCAGCAGTCCGGCAACCGCCGTTGCCGCCTCGGCCCGGTCCAGATGGATGCGCAGACCGGCGCTGCCGGCCTCGGCCGCAACGGCGTCGATCGGCTGGACGCCACGGGCCAGCAGCTTGAGCGTTTCGCCCTCGAGCGTCGCCTCGACCGTCAGGACAACATTCGACCCGGCATCGAGCAGGTCGCGCGCGACTTCAAGCACGTCGGAAAACACGGTTACCTCGTAGAGCCCGGTCGGATCGGACAGTTGCACGAAGGCAAAGCGGTTGCCGCGGGCCGATTTGCGTTCCTGCCTTGCGGCGACGGACCCGGCAAGCTTGGCGACCATGGATTGCTTGATCGACACCTCTTGCGCCAGCTGGGCGATCGTCATGACTTTCAACCGTTTCAGCGGCGCCATGTAATCGTCCAGCGGGTGGCCCGACAGGTAGAAGCCGATAGCCTGGTGTTCCTGCGCCAGACGTTCGGTCGGCAGCCAGTCGTCGCGCCCGGGCAGGCGCGGCTCGGGGATATCTGCCCCTGCCTCGCCGAACAGCGACACCTGTGTCGAGGCGCGCGCCTCGTGCAGGGCCGCAGAATAGTTCACAAGCGACTCGAGCGCATCGAACACCCGCTCGCGGTTCGGATCGAGCACATCGAGCGCCCCCGCGCGCGCCAGCATTTCAAGCGCGCGTTTGCCCAGCCGTTTCAGATCGACCCGTCGGGCGAAGTCAAAGAGGCTGACGAAGGGCGTGTCGCCGCGCGCTGCGACAATCGCGCGCATCGCCTCGACCCCGACGTTCTTGAGCGCGCCCAGCGCATAGACGACCTTGCCATCGCGCACGCTGAAGGTGGCGAGCGAGGCATTGATGCACGGGGCGACGATGTCGATGCCAAGGCCGCGGCGGATCTCTTCGGCGTAGGAGGCCAGCTTGTCGGTCAGGTGGATATCGCAGTTCATGACGGCGGCCATGAATTCGACGGGGTGGTTGGCCTTCAGCCAGGCCGTCTGGTAGCTGACGACGGCATAGGCGGCCGCGTGAGACTTGTTGAAGCCGTAGTTCGCGAACTTTTCCAGCAGGTCGAAAACCTCGCCAGCCTTGGCGGCCGGAACATTGTGCGTCTTCGCCGCGCCTTCGATGAACTTCGGGCGTTCCTTGGCCATCTCTTCGGCGATCTTCTTGCCCATCGCCCGGCGCAAGAGGTCGGCGCCACCAAGCGAATAGCCCGCCATGACCTGCGCAATCTCCATCACCTGTTCCTGGTAGACGATGATGCCTTGGGTTTCCTGAAGGATATGGTCGATCGTGGGATGGATCGATTCCAGTTCGCGCTGCCCGTTCTTCACCTCGCAATAGGCCGGGATGTTTTCCATCGGGCCGGGGCGATACAGCGCAACCAGCGCCACGATATCCTCGATGCAGGTCGGCTTCATGCGGCGCAGCGCGTCCATCATACCCGAACTTTCCACCTGAAAGACGGCAACGGTTTTTGCCGAGGCGTAAAGCTCGTAGGATTTCGGGTCGTCGAGCGGGATCATCGAGATGTCGATCTCGATCCCGCGCTCTTTCAGCAGGTCGAGCGCGTTCTGGATGACCGTCAGCGTCTTGAGGCCAAGGAAGTCGAACTTTACCAGGCCGGCCGCCTCGACCCATTTCATGTTGAACTGGGTTGCGGGCATGTCCGAGCGCGGATCCTGGTAGAGCGGAACCAGTTCATCCAGCGGGCGGTCCCCGATCACCACGCCCGCGGCGTGGGTCGAGGCGTTGCGCAGCAGGCCTTCGATCTGGGCGCCATAGTCCAGCAGGCGGGCCACCACCTCTTCCCGGGCGGCCTCGCGCAGGCGCGGCTCGTCGGCCAGCGCCTTGGTGATCGAGACAGGCTTGACGCCTTCGACCGGGATCAGCTTGGACAGCCGATCAACCTGGCCATAGGGCACCTGCAACACGCGGCCCACATCGCGCACGGCGGCCTTGGACAGTAGCGCGCCGAACGTGATGATCTGGCCCACCTTGTCGCGGCCATAGCGGTTCTGGACGTAGCTGATGACCTCTTCCCGGCGATCCATGCAGAAGTCGATGTCGAAGTCCGGCATCGAGACGCGTTCCGGGTTCAGAAAGCGTTCAAAAAGCAGCTTGTAACGCAGCGGATCCAGATCGGTGATCGTCAGCGCATAGGCCACCAGGCTGCCCGCGCCCGATCCGCGCCCCGGCCCCACGGGGATATTCTGCGCCTTGGCCCACTTGATGAAGTCAGCCACGATCAGGAAGTAGCCAGGAAACCCCATCTGCTCGATCACGCCCAACTCGAACGCGAGGCGGCTTTCGTACTCGGCAACGGGAACGGCGTGGGGGATGACGGCCAGCCTGTCCTTCAAGCCCTGCCAGGCCTGGCGGCGCAGCTCTTCGACCTCATCATCGGCGAAGCGCGGCAGGATAGGCTTGCGCTTGGCGACGGCAAAGGCGCACCGCCGGGCGATCTCGACTGTGTTCTCCAACGCCTCGGGCAGATCGGCGAACAACGCGCACATCTCGGCTTCGGACTTGAAGTAGTGCTGCGGCGTCAGGCGCCGGCGTGGCGCCTGCTGATCGACATAGGCGCCCTCGGCAATGCACAAGAGGGCATCGTGCGCCTGATACATCTCGGGCTTGGGAAAATGCACGTCGTTGGTGGCGACCAGAGGCAGGGCCATGTCATAGGCCATTTCGACCAGACCGCGCTCGGTCGCGCGTTCCGCCTCGGTGGTCTGGCCATCCTCGCCGGGATGGCGTTGCAGCTCGACATAAAGGCGGTCGGGATAGATCGCGGCCAGCCGGGTCATCAGGGCGTGTGCCTTGGGGGCCTGCCCGGCGGCAAGATGGCGCCCGACCGGGCCATCCGGGCCGCCGGTCAGACAGATCAGCCCTGCCGCATGACGCTCCAGTTCGTCCAGCGTGAGCTGTGGCGGCTGTCCTGCCTTGTCGATGTAGAGACACGAGTTCAGCTTCATCAGGTTCATGTAGCCGGCTTCGCTTTGCGCCAGCAGCACGATCGGGGCGGCTGGCCGGGCCTTTTCGCCGGGTGCGGCGGGATCATGGGCGACCGAGATCTGGCACCCGATGATCGGCTGCACGCCCGCGCCCTGCGCTGTCACGGAAAACTCCAGCGCCGCAAACATGTTGTTGGTGTCGGTCACGGCCACCGCGGGCATGGCTGCGGCGGCGCAGAGACCCACGAGTTTTTTCACCGGAACCGCGCCTTCCAGCAACGAGTATTCAGTGTGGACGCGGAGGTGGATGAATCGGGGTGCGCTGGACATGGCCCAAGCCTAGCGGGCGCGCAGCGCGGGCGAAAGGGTGCCCGGTCTTTCGGCAAAAGACGAAAGTCCTATCTCCAGACACAGAAAGGTTCCGCTTGCCTTGTGCAAGGGCGCGGGGCTTGATGAAAGGACAGGGAAACAAGGGCGCGGGCCTGCTTTACGCCGCATCGGGCGGATCCGCAAAGCCCAGAACGGGGAGAAGGCGGCAGGTTTGCACATGGTCGAGATTGCGTTTCGGCTGAATGGAACGCCGGTTCGCCTGACGGATGCGGCGCCGACGCGCACCTTGCTTGACTGGTTGCGCGACACGCGCGGCCTGTGCGGCACCAAGGAGGGCTGCAACGAAGGTGATTGCGGTGCCTGCACGGTGATGGTCACGGATGCCGAAGGCGCCAGGGCGCTGAACGCCTGCATCCTGTTTCTTCCCCAGGTGAACGGCAAGGCCGTGCGCACGATCGAAGGCATCGCCGGCCCCGAGGGCAAGCTGCACCCTGTCCAGTCTGCGATGATCGAGCATCATGGCAGCCAGTGCGGGTTCTGTACGCCGGGCTTTGTTGTTTCGATGGCAGTGGCGCATCTGCAAGGCCGCACCGATCATGACGACGTGCTGGCCGGCAACCTGTGCCGCTGCACCGGATATGCCCCCATCGTCAGGGCCGCGCAGGCGGCTGAACGTGCGCCCGTGCCCGGATGGATGACCGAGGATGCCGGTTTGATTTCGGCGGACGTACCCTCGGGGGGGAGTCAGCTGGACAGCGCGGCCGACAGCCCCACCGCGGCCTTTCTGCCGGACACGACAGCGGATCTGGCGCGCTGGTACGCCGCCCACCCCGACGCCACGCTGATCGGCGGGGCAACGGATGTGGGTCTTTGGGTGACGAAGGAGTTGCGCAGGCTGGCGCCGGTGGCCTTCCTGTCGGGCGTTTCCGATCTGCGGCGGATCGAGCGGCAGGGCGACAGCCTGCGCATCGGCGCGGGGGTGACGATCGAGGCGCTGCTGGACGCGATGCGCCTCTTGCACCCGTCGTTCGCGGATGTGCTGCGGCGCTATGGCAGCGTTCAGGTCCGCAACGCGGCAACCATCGGCGGCAACATTGCAAATGGCTCGCCCATCGGGGACGGACCGCCGGCGCTGATCGCGCTGGGGGCGGTGCTGCACCTGCGCCGGGGCGAGGATGCGCGCGAGATGCCGCTGGAGGATTTCTTTCTAGACTACCGCAAGCAGGACCGGCACCCGGGCGAGTTGATCGAAGCGGTCACCATCCCCTGCCAGGCTCCCGCCTTGCGTTGCTACAAGCTGTCGAAGCGGTTCGATCAGGACATCTCGGCCGTCTGCGGCTGCTTCAACCTGCATCTGGAACAGGGGATCGTCGGTTCGGCGCGGATCGCTTTCGGAGGGATGGCGGGGGTGCCGAAGCGGGCCTCGGCGGTTGAGGCGGCGGTGCTGGGCAAGCGGTTTACGCCCGAAGTCGCGGCGGGGCTGGGGCCGGCCTTCGCGCAGGATTTCACACCGCTCAGCGATATGCGCGCGTCGGCCGCATATCGGTTGCAGGCGGCGGCGAACATGGCGGTGCGCTATGCCCATGATCTTGCCGGGCTTCCGGTTTCGGTGCAGCAGGTGGCGCTGTGACGGCCGGTCTTGCCCTGCCCCATGATGCCGCCGCCCTGCATGTGACGGGCCAGGCGCGCTATGTCGATGACCTGCCGGTGCCCTCGGGATGCCTGCACCTGGCCTTCGGGTTGAGCACGATCGCGCATGGCGAGATCACGGCGATGGATCTGTCCGCCGTGCGGGCCGCGCCGGGGGTGGTTGCGGTTCTTTCGGCGGCCGACCTGCCGGACATGCCGGACTGTTCCCCCTCGGTGGGTGACGAGCCGCTGCTGGCGACCGGGACGGTGCATTACGCGGGGCAGCAGGTGTTCCTGGTGATCGCGGAAAGCCACCTGGCTGCGCGTCGGGCCGCGCGGTTGGGACAAATCCGCTATGCCGAGCGCCCTGCCCTGCTGACGGTGGACGACGCGCTGGCGTCGGGCAGCCGCTTTGAGACCGGTCCGGTGATCTGGCAACGTGGCGACGCGGCGGGGGCAATAGCCGGCGCGCCGCATCGGATCGAGGGCCGGATGGAGGTGGGCGGGCAGGAACATTTCTATCTGGAGGGCCAGGTCGCGCTTGCCCTGCCGCAAGAGGGGGGCGACATGGTCGTCCACAGCTCGACCCAGCACCCGACGGAAGTGCAGCACAAGGTCGCCCATGCGCTGCATGTCCCCATGCACAAGGTCCGGGTGGAATGCCGCCGCATGGGTGGCGGCTTTGGCGGCAAGGAAAGCCAGGGAAATGCGCTGGCGATTGCTTGCGCCGTGGTTGCCGCCAGAACCGGCCGCCCGGTCAAGATGCGCTATGACCGCGACGACGACATGATCCTGACCGGCAAGCGGCATGATTTTCGCATCGACTATCGCGCCGGGTTCGACGCCACCGGCCGGCTGAGTGCCGTCGATTTCATCCACTACACCCGCTGCGGGTGGAGCCAGGACCTGTCGCTGCCCGTCGCCGACCGCGCGATGCTGCACGCCGACAACGCCTATTTCCTGCCTGCCGTGCGCATCGAAAGCCACCGGTTGCGCACCAACATGGCCTCTGCCACCGCATTCCGAGGCTTTGGCGGGCCGCAAGGGGTGTTGGGGATCGAACGCGTGATGGACCACGTCGCGCATCATCTGGGGCTGGATCCGCTGGCCGTGCGGTTGGCAAACTACTACGACGGCCCCGCGCCATCAGGCCCCGGCACCGGACAGCGGTATGGCGGCACCCATTCGCCCACAGTCGTCACCGCACGAAATACGACACCGTATGGTCAAACCGTCACCGGCTTTGCGCTGCACGCCATGACCGATGCCTTGGCGCAATCGTCCGATTACACCGCGCGACGCGCCGCGATCCGCAATTGGAACGCGGGGCAGCCGATCCTGAAACGTGGGCTGGCGCTGACACCGGTGAAATTCGGCATTTCCTTCACGCTGACCCATCTCAATCAGGCGGGCGCGCTGGTGCATGTCTATCAGGATGGCTCGATCCACCTGAACCATGGCGGCACGGAAATGGGTCAGGGCCTGAACCAGAAGGTGGCACAGGTGGCCGCCGATGCCTTTGGCGTCGGCATGGACGCCGTACAGATCACCGCGACCGATACCGCCAAGGTGCCCAATACGTCTGCCACCGCCGCCTCGTCGGGGTCTGACCTGAACGGCATGGCAGTGCAGCTGGCCTGCGACACCATCCGGGGCCGAATGGCGGACTGTCTGGCCGCCCTGCACCAATGCGCCCCCGATCAGGTGCGCTTTGCGGACGGCCGGGTGCAGGCGGGCGCCGCCGACATGAGCTTTGCCGCCGCGGCGATGCTGGTCTATCAGAACCGGGTCAGCCTGTCCGCGACCGGGTTCTACCGCACGCCCGACCTGTCTTGGGACCGGATCAAGGGTCAGGGGCGGCCGTTCTACTATTTCGCCCATGGCGCGGCGGTGACCGAGGTGGTGATCGACACCCTGACCGGGGAAAACCGCATCCTGCGCGTCGATATCCTGCATGACACCGGCGCCAGCCTGAACCCCGCGCTGGATATCGGCCAGATCGAGGGCGGCTATGTGCAGGGGGCGGGATGGCTGACGATGGAGGAACTGGTGTGGGACGACGCGGGCCGGTTGCGCACCCATGCCCCCGCCACCTACAAGATCCCCGCAACATCCGACACGCCACCGGTGTTCAACGTGGCGTTGTGGGACCGCGCCAATCCCGAAGCGACGGTGCGCCGGTCCAAGGCGGTGGGCGAGCCGCCGCTGATGCTGGGCATTTCCGCGCTCATGGCGATTTCGGATGCGTTGGCGCAGGCCTGTCCCGGACCCTACCCCGCGCTGGACGCGCCTGCGACGCCAGAACGCATCCTGATGACGCTGGAACGGATGCGGGGATGAGCCTTGACCGTGCCGCCCTTGCCGCCGCCATCGCCGCCCATGGCCGCGTCACCCGCGTGGTGGTGGCCGATGTGGCGGGGTCTG
>JBGSQL010000217.1:0-3854 GCA_041738105.1 Rhodobacter sp.
GGTGCCGACGATTTCGCGCATGAATTTGGCGGCATCGGCAACCTTGACGGAATAGGTGCCAAAGGCGCGGATGCGGGTTGGCCCGAATTCCGGGTCGCGCAGCATGATCGGATTCTTGGTGCCCCATTTCAGATCGTTGAAACGGGTCGTGTTGACGAAATAGATCTCGGACTTGAAGGGCGATTGAAACCCGTGATCCCAGTGTTGCAGCGTGGTCAGGATCGGCATGTTGTTGGTTTCAAGCATGTAAAGGCCGGGCCCGAAGACATCGGCCAATTGGCCTTCATGCACGAAGACCGCCGCCTGGCCTTCGCGCACGGTCAGCTTGGCACCGTATTTGATGGCGTGGCCGTGGCGTTCAAAGCGCCACACCATCGTGTCGCGTGTGTCGTCCACCCAATGGATGACATCAATGAATTCACCTTTGAGAAAATCGAAGATCATGGCCGTCCTCCACTTGGTCAGGTCAGGTCAGTCAACTCAGCTGGGTCCGCCCATAAGCGAAGTCGCCAGCGGATAGATGATCGGGCGCGCTTCGGCCTCGGTCATGCCGGGGCGCAGGCGCGGATTGTAAAGCATCTTCAGCATCAACTCGTCCATCGGGGTGAGCAAGGCAAACTCTTCATCGTCGTTGAAGATCGAGGGTCGCGCCAGCGGGCTGTCATTGGCCAGCCCCAGGCCCTGCGTGATCTCTTCATGCAGGCAGGACAGGCGCATCAGGTCGGGGTGTTCGGCGCGGATCACCGCAAATGCCGCCGTGTAGGTTGCCCGCTCGCCGTTCGACAGGGCATAGACGAGGCAATAGGTCGCGCGCGGCATCTCGGTGATGCCGGTGATGTCCACGGCGCGCAGCCCGGGCAGGCTTGCCGCGATCACCGGACCCAGCGCGCGACGTTCATCCTCGTTGACGATGTGCAGGAAGAAATTGGGTTGGGTTTCGGACAGCCGGATCGGGTGGCCGGTGATCCGCTGGAGCCGCGCCAGGAACGACGCGATCCGCGCCCTGTCGATGTCCTGCCGATCCGGCGGGACCGAGGCACCGAACCGCAACGCCACGCGCACCGGCTGATCCCAGCGGCGCAGGCGGCTGGGCGTTGGCGCGGCGATCAGACCTTGTGGCGAGCGGGCATATTCATCGTAAAGCGCGATGCGGATGAAGTTGTCGGCCAGCATCCGGTCGGTGAAGGGCGCGTCTTCGACCCCCCCGTCGGTGCGCATCAGGCCGCGTGCCAGAAGATCGGCCTGCACCCGCTCATAATGTCGGCGCGCGGCCTCGCTTTCGGGCGAGGGGGTTGCCGGGGGCGGCGCCGCCATCGGGGGGCGGGGTGCTGAGGGGCGTTCCGGTGGAACGGTCACGCAAGCTGCGAGCCCCGCCATCGCGACCAGAAGAAATGCGCGGATCGGGCGCGCAGGCAGGGCGGGCATGATTGTGGCGGTGCCTCCGGTCAGGCGGGATTTGCAGGGGCGGCAGGCGTGCGGGCCCGTGCCGAAGCGAGTGTGTCGCGCAATTCTGCCTCCAGCTTGACAAGCTCGGCCTCGGCGGCGGCGCGCCGCGCCTTGCCCGCATCGGCGATCTGAAGGCTGTCCTCGATCGTGGCGATCAGGGTGGCATTGGCCTGTTTCACCGCCTCGATGTCGAACACGCCGCGTTCCATCTCTTCGCGCACCACCCGGTTGGACTCGCGCAGATTGTCGGCGTTCGAGGTCAGCAGGTCATTGGTCAGGTCGTTCGCCTCGCGCACCGCCTCGGCCGCCTCGCGCGAGCGCTGGATTGTCACGGCCTGCGCCAGTTGTGTTTCCCACAGGGGTACGGTGTTCACCAGCGTCGAGTTGATCTTGGTGACAAGGCTCTTGTCGTTTTCCTGCACAAGTCGGATCGAGGGCAGCGACTGCATGGTGACCTGTCGGGTCAGCCTGAGGTCATGCACCCGGCGTTCCAGATCATCGCGGGCCGCGCGCAGATCGCGCAGCTCTTGCGCGCGCATCACCTGATCAGCCTCGGGGGCGGCCTTGACCGCCGCTTCGCGGGCGGGAATGTCGGTTCCATCAAGCTCGGCCAGCTTTGCCTCGCCAGCGGCAATGTAAAGCGCAAGCTCGTCATAGAACGCCAGAGTCTTGCCATAAAGCAGATCGAGCGACTTGATGTCCTTGAGCAACTTGTGCTCATGGCCCAGCAGGGTCTCGGTGATCGTGTCGATCTGGGTCTGCACCTTCTCGAACTTGGCCACGAATTCGGCAAAGGGCGCGGCCTGGCCGGTGAGCCATTCCCACCAGCTTTTCTCGCGCCGCACGTCAAGTTCTTCGGTCGAAAAACCGCGCAGGGTCGTCACCATCGACCGCAGCGCATCGCCCGCCGGGCCGACATCCTTGTTGCGCACGTCGGCCAGCATCGACTGGCTGATGACCTGCAGTTCGGCCTGGGCTGCCGATCCGAACGAGATGATCGACTGGGTGTTTGCCATGTCCAGTTCGGCCATGCGGCGCCTGATTTCGTCAGCCTGCGGGGGCGGGGCCGCGTTGAGCGGAACAATCTCGGACCTGGGTTCGGGCAAAAGAACGGCGGTCACTGCTTCGGCTGCGGCAAGCGCCGCCTGGGCGTCGGCACGGGTCGTGTCGGACATGGGTCAATCTCCCTTGATCGGGGCCGGGGGGGTGGAAAGCGGATGGGACGCGCCGTTTGGCCCGCCAAGCGAAAGTCGTTCGCGCAACACCTCGATCTCGACAGCCAGATCGGTGTGATCGTTGCCCAGAAGGGCGGTCTTGCGGGTTTCAAAATGCGTCTCGAGATCGGTCAGCAACTGTTCGTAATCGGCCCGCGCCTTGGCGCTGCGGGTCTGGGCGTAAAGATCGGCGAACTTCACCGTGGCATCCCGGGCGCCGATCAGGAAGACGCCGATATCCTTGCGCGCGGCCGAAAGATCGCGCGGATCACCCTCGATCGTGCGGAAAAGGCTGCGGGCCGTGGTCGCGAAGCGGTCCACCCGGGCCTCGAGCGCCCGATCCTGCGCGCGCAGGATCGCGTCCTTCATGGCCGCCAGATGCTTTTCAGCCTCGTCCACCGCGCGCGCGACCCGATCCGACTGGAAGGGGTCGATACCCTCGGCACCCTTGTCCTTCATCGGGTCGGGGCCGAAAGCCACCAGATGCAGCACGGCGCCGATGAGGCCGAACAGGATCGGGGTCAGCAGGCCAGGCGCGGTGGCAAGGCCACCGACGAACAGGCCGGCGCCGGTCAGCACGGACCCGAACATCTTGCGTGGAAACGCCGGTCGGCGCGCGATCCGGCGCGCATCATAGGCCTCATGCGCCAAGATCCCCTCGCGCGTGGTCCAGGCCGCAAGGATCAGCAGCGCGAAGGCCGCAAGGTTTGGCGCCAGATCCGCCGGCGGGCCAGTGAACGCGCGCAACACGAACAGGGCGGGGGCCGCGAACAGCAGGTTGATGCGCCCCCCTGCACGGGTCCGGCGCTTGCCCTGGAACGCGGGTGTGGGTTGGGGCGTGCCCTCGGCGTCCCGGCCCAGGGGGCTGTACTTGCCGCCAAAACGCTCGGCCATCACACGCCGCCCCCCGAGACCGCAACATAGACGATCAGGCCAAGCAGCAGGACGTAGGCCACCTTCTGAAGCCCGGTCTCGGTCATTCGCCCCTCGTTACACGCAAGCATCGTTTCCGATCCACAGACAGACTATAGGCGAAGCTGAAACACCTTGCCAGCCGCTTGACGCTGCCGAACGGGTTATTTGCTGCGCCGCGGCGGGCCATTCGGTGCACCGGGCCGAGGGCCCGCCGGACCGGGTTTCGATCTGGTGCGGGCAGGGGCAGCACCCGATCCCGCCGCCTTCGCGGGCGTCGCC
>JBGSQL010000256.1:0-2557 GCA_041738105.1 Rhodobacter sp.
CCCGCGGCCGTCTTACCGGCCGCGGGGCGCCGCGCCAAGGCCCGGCCCGGTCCAGACGTGAGGGAAACGCCGCTGGACCAGGGACTGCGGCCCTACAGCGTTCCTTCGTTCACCAACGACATGGTCTGGACAACGACACCACCGTTGACCAGGCACTGCCAGCGGGCCTGCTCGGGTCCGACACCGATGGTCACGCTGTTGTTGGCTTCCGACGTGATCGAGTCCAGCACGACGACCGAATTGTTCGTCTGGTTGGCCACCGCCGTCAGGCAGGCGGCCTCGTCCGCGGCGGGTGCCATCCGCAGCGCCCCGGTGCCTGTCGCGGTGCCACCGGACTCGACGCAGCCCGCAAGCCCGGCAAGCGCCAGCCCAAGGAGTGAGAGCCTCGTTATCATTTCTGAATGCCTTTCGTCCGTGTTGAAGGAAACGCGCCCTGTCCCGCCAGGAAACCTGTCGCGCCGGGAAAATGGAACCGCGGTGCAAAGACGCGCCAGGGTCGTCACATGATCGTCATCGACAGCATGTAGGGCACGGGCGTGTTTTCTTCCTCGGCCTGCCCCATCAGATAGACGCGGATGGTGTAGTCCCCCGACTCGGGAAGTCGGACATTCGTCGCGTCGTTGCCGTTGATCGAGGAATTGTAGATGGCGACATCGTTGCTGCCGGGCGGCAGGATGTTGAAATAGGCGCTCCCGTCGGTGATCAGCGACACGCCCATCGACTGACCCGCTTTCGCCCCCAGCACATAATCATGGTATTGCTTTCCCGCGACCGATCCCTTGACCGCAGTGTTGTCATTTCCCTTGTCGAACTTTACCGTTGTCCGGGCCTGCGCGGATACCTGGGACGCCAGTCCCGAAAGCAGAAACGCCGATCCGATCAGGACCGATCGCCGGGAAGGACCAGATTTGGGCATGTCTCAACCTCATGGTTTGCCGATCACAACCGCGCACCCCGCGCGCAGGGCGATTGGTCCGCCCCGCCGCCAACGTGCCCGGCCTTCGTCTCACGACCCTAGGCCCTGCCACTCCCGACGCTATCCGAATTGCGCGGCCCGGCACGAAAGATGCCTGGGCGCCCTGTCCCGGCCGCCCTCGGGAGGCGCGGCATGAACGCACCCGCCGCCAGCCAGATCACGCCGTCGCCGTGGTGGACCCAAAATGTCCTCACGAACGCGCGGGGCGGCGTCGGTTCGACGATGTTCCAGCATGTCGACTACATCGAACTGCTTGATGGTCCGGCCGGACGCGCGGTCTCGGATCTGCTGCACGAGCCGTCCGGAAGCGCCGTTTTTTCGCATGTCGTCAGCACCGGGCATGAAATCGGGCTGGAAGAGCATCGTGCCCCCACGCTGCTCTTTCCGCTTTCAGGCCATCTGTTCTGCTCGATCGGACCACACGACGTCGTGGTTCGTCCGGGCGAGGCCCTGTTCCTGCCACAGGGCCGCCGGCGGACCCGAACCATGCGCGACCGGGACATCCCCTTCCGCGCCGTTGTCCTGAGCCTGCCGGACACCCGGCACCACCCCCTCCCCAGGGGGGCACAGGTGTTCGCGCTGACGGACGCGGCAGACCTCGCGGCAGCTGCCCGCATCCTCGGCGTCCTTGGCGCGCAGGGCACCGATGCGACGGGCGCCCGACAGGCAGTGCTGGCCGCGCGCGCCCTCGTCGAAGGGGCGTTTTCCCTGCTCTTGCCAGATCGCCAGCCAGCGACGTCTGCCCTGGCGCCGGATCATGCGCTGCGGCGCGCCGAAACGCTGATGCAGGAACAGTTCGCGGACGAAATCACGATCGGCGGCATCGCGCGCGACGCGGGGATCAGCCTGCGCCAGATGCAGGATCTGTTCCGCAAGACCCATGGCCTGTCACCCCATGCCTACCTGACCCGGTTGCGGCTGGAACAGGCGCACCTGCACCTCAAGGGCGCCACCTGCGCACCCACCGTGACCGAGGCCGCGATGCTGGCGGGCTTTGGCCATCTCGGTCGGTTCCCCAACACCTATCGTCGCCGCTTCGGGCGCCTGCCATCGCAGTCACGCAAGACGCCGGGCTGAGCCGGCCGAAAAGGCCGAAACCAGCGGAAAGGGATAAAATCGCGTTAACGAAAACAGGGATATCGCGGAATATCAACCTGTTGGCAAACGTTACACCTGTGCGACATTTGCCCTTTTCACGTCTCGAACAGGTCCGCCTGCCCCGGTCCCTTCGGCGCCTCCAGCCCCAGATGCCGCCAGGCTTTCATCCCCAGCATCCGGCCCCGCGGGGTCCGCTGCAGCAGGCCCTGCTGCAACAGGAACGGCTCGATCACCTCCTCGATCGCATCGCGCGGCTCGCTCAGCGCCGCCGAGATCGTCTCCACCCCCACTGGCCCGCCGCCATAGTTTTCCGCCAGCAAACTCAGATACCGCCGATCCGCCCCATCGAGGCCCAGATGATCCACCCCCAGCCGCGTCAGCGCCCGGTCCGCAATCGCCCGCGTCAGCACCCCGTCGCCCTCGACCAGCACGAAATCCACCACCCGCCGCAGCAGCCGCCCCGCGATCCGGGGCGTGCCCCGC
>JBGSQL010000264.1:0-4229 GCA_041738105.1 Rhodobacter sp.
TAGCGCCAAGCCACGCTGGAAGCCACGGCCCGAGGGCGGCGCACCACGGGCGCCCGGTGGCGATGGTGCGCCCACAGGCAAACCCCATGCCAGAGCGGCGGCCAGCAAATCACACGGCAAGCCTGCCACGGGCAAAGCCCAGGGCAAACCACCCTTCGCCAGGAAACCCGCAACCGATCCGAAGGACACCAGCAAACGGTTCGTGCCACCGAAGAAACCGCGCGGCTAAGGTGTTTGGCGCGTCTTGACGCATAGGATGTGACCGCCCCTGAATGACGGCATCTGCACCACGGTGATGGGGCGGATGCCTCTTCCCCTGACGGCATCGCGCTGCGGCGGACCGGCGGCAATGGAACCCCTCGTCCAAGGAGGCGGCGCGATCGAGGGGAACTGAACGGTCTCGTGAATCACGGGCGTTTGGTGATTACCTCACCCCATCCGGTTGAACACCCTTCCGAAACGCCACCGTCAGGATCTGGCAAGGCCCGGTCCTGGCAGGCTGACCCCACCGGCTGTCGCATCCAGATCGGGGCCGTCGATCAGGATGTCGGGCGGGCAGACAGCCATCAACGCGTGCCTGTCGGTGATGGTCACGGTCTGGCCTTTCAGGCGCACCCCATCAGGCTCCAGCGTTTTCAATGCACGCGACAGATTCTCTGGCGTCATTCCCAGATACGAGGCGATCAGCCGCTTTTCCACCTTCAGCACAAAGCTGTCCTCGCCGCCCGCCATGCGTGACTGTTTCAGCAGATAGCCCGCAATTCGCTGACGCGATGGCCGCAGCTTCAGGCTTTTGGCATGGCGCACGGCGGCACGGTATCCTCCGGCCAGTTCCGTGATGATCGACATCGCAAACTCCGGATCACGCCGGAACACCGCACGCAGGTCGGACGAGGGAACCAGAACGACCCGAGATCGCTCCAGGGTGCGCGCCGACATCAGATAGGGGGCATCCTTGATGCAGGCGGCAAGGATGAAGGTGCCCACCGGTTGCACCACAGCCATGGTGCAACGGTTGCCCTGCCAGTCGCCATGCAACTCGACGGCCCCCTCGATGACAATATGCAGAAACTCGGCCGGATCGCCCTGCCGGATCAGTTCCAGGCCTGCGGGAAACCCTTGCGTGTAGGCTCCCTGCATCAGGGCGTCGAAGTTTGCCTGCAGCATGTCCCGAAACAGCGGCAGACGACGGACTTCTGGAAGATGTTCAGCGCGCATCGGGGTGCCATTCTGAAGGTGTCAGCAAGCTTCACCTGAAGTTCGTGCATTAATCAATCGGATCACCGAAAAAAGTCAGCCGTTCACACCTGGAATGCGCAAAACGCCGGAAAACTGGCCCTCCTGCCGCAGTAGGGCAGCCAGTATTCGGATTCCTGAATTGATCTTTGTCAATACGCAGCTCGCGAAGCTGCCTTATAGCGGCGGCATGGCCCTGCTCTTGCGCCCCTTATTGATTCTGCTGACCGTGCTTTCACTGGCCGGAAATGCCGCTGCGGTCCCTGCGGCGACCGGCGTGACGCAGATGGTCATTTGTGGGGAAACAGGGGCCGAAACCATCTGGCTTGATGCAAACGGCACCCCGACAGAGCAGCCGACGGACTGCTGTTCCTGCTCAGATTGTCTAGTCTCTACAGCTGTTTGCCTGCCAGACCCTGTATCGGTTCCGCACTTGATCGCGGTTGCGATCACCAGACCCCCTGTGACTTGCCAAGAACCCCCCCATGCCCTTTCCCGTCTAGTGCCTCAGCCGCGCGGTCCCCCCGTGCAGGGCGCAAGCGACGTCCTGGCCGCCTGCGCACGGACGGAACCGCTGCTGCGACGCATTGCCCACGCACCGCTTGACTTTGATCATGTGATGCGCGGCCAGTCCGTGGCAGGGCGGCGGGCGATACCCGAGGACGCCCGAAAATGATGCTTGCCCGACTGATCCCGGTTCTGGTTCTGACGCTGCTTTCGGCCCTGCCGGGCCTGGCGGAACCGGTCTTGCCAAAGCTGCTGGCCGGAATTGCCGCCGACAGCCTGGTGCCGGGTGCCGATGCGTTCGGCCCGATGCGCGACGATCTGCCGGTCGTGCCCGTGCTGCGCGGGGGTGAGACAATTGGCTGGGCCTTCTTCACCTCGGATTTTGTCTCGACCACCGGATATTCCGGCAAGCCGATCCACACGCTGGTGGCGCTTGATGCGGATGCCAAGGTGACGGGCGTGCAACTGGTCAAGCACTCTGAACCCATCGTGCTGATCGGGATCCCCGATGCCAAGATGAAGACGCTGGTCGCGGGATATATCGGTCTTGATCTGGTGGCCGAGGCGCAGTCGGGCGGGGCCTCGCACGATCTGGGCATCATTTCGGGCGCGACGGTCACGGTCATGGTGATCGACGATTCCATCGTACGCTCCGGGCTGAAAGTGGCGCGGGCGCTGGGGCTGGGCGGCCTCGCCCCGGCGGTGGCCGACAGCGGCCCGAAGTACGAGTTCAACCCCGAGGCCGTTGCCGCGCCCGACTGGCGGACGCTGGAGGGCGACGGCACCCTGCGCCGCCTGGCGCTGGACGTGGGCCAGGTGAATGCCGCCTTTGCCGCGCTGGGGGATGCGCGTGCGACAGACCGCGCCCTGACCGAGGCGCCCGAGACGACCTTTATCGAGATGCAGGTGGCGCTGGTGTCGCACCCGTCGATTGCAAAGGCCGTGCTGGGCGAGGCCGAGGCCGCGAACGTCAAGACCTGGCTGACTGATGGTGATCATGCCATCGCCGTGGTCGGGCGCGGGATCTACAGCTTCAAGGGCTCGGGCTATGTGCGGGGCGGCATCTTTGACCGCATCGTGCTGGTGCAGGATGACGTGTCGGTGCGGTTTCGCGACAAGCAGCACAAGCGGATCGTGGCGGTTGCCGCCGAGGGTGCCCCCGCGTTCACCGAGGCTGACCTGTTCAAGATCCCTGCCGATACCGGCTTTGACCCGGCCAAGCCGTTTCGCATCCAGCTGCTGGTGCAGCGCGAGGTTGGGGCGATCGAAAAGGTCTTCACGACCTTTGATCTGGGCTATCAACTGCCGCAAAAGTACCTGCGCGCGCTTGCCCCGCCAGACGTGCCCGCTGCGGTCGAAACGCTGACAAGCCAGGATGAATCCGAGGCCCATCAGACCCTGTGGAAGCGTATCTGGCTGGACAAGCAGATGGCGATTGCGGGGACGGCGGCGATGCTGGCCGTGCTGACGCTGGTGTTCTTCTTTCAAGGGATCGCCACCCGCAATGCGCGGGCGTTCTTCTGGTTCCGGATGGGGTTCCTGACGACCACGCTGGTGTTCCTTGGCTGGTTTGCCAATGCCCAGTTATCGGTCGTCAACCTGATGGCGCTGTTCGGCGCGCTGGTGAACGGGTTCAGCTGGCAGGCGTTCCTGTTGGATCCGCTGACGTTCATCCTGTGGTTTGCCGTGGCGGCCTCGCTGCTGTTCTGGGGGCGGGGGGCCTACTGTGGCTGGTTGTGCCCGTTCGGCGCCTTGCAGGAACTGACCAACCGCATCGCCCGCGCGCTGCATGTGCCGCAGTGGACGCTTCCCTGGGGCCTGCACGAACGCTTGTGGCCGATCAAGTACATGATCTTCCTTGGCCTGTTCGGCGTCAGCCTGATGAGCATCGAACAAGCCGAGCAGCTGGCTGAGGTCGAGCCGTTCAAGACCGCCATCGTTCTGAAGTTCGTGCGCGCCTGGCCCTTCGTGGCCTATGCCGTGGCGCTGCTGGTGGCGGGGTTGTTTGTCGAGCGGTTCTATTGCCGCTACCTCTGCCCGCTTGGCGCGGCCCTGGCCATTCCCGCCCGCCTGCGCATGTTCGACTGGCTGAAGCGCTATCGCGAGTGCGGCAACCCCTGCCAGTCCTGCGCCAATCAATGCCCCGTTCAGGCGATCCACCCGACGGGTGAGATCAACCCGAACGAATGCGTCAACTGCCTGCACTGTCAGGTTCTGTACCAGTCAAAGACAATCTGCCCGGTCGTCATCAAGAAGATGAAACGCCGTCAGACCGTGGGCACGGTCGCGCCGCGTGATCTGGCCGGGCATCCGAACCACCCCGTTTCCCAACCTGCTGAATGACCCAACCTGCTGAATGAAAGGACTGATCATGTCTGAGGGACTGAAGACCGCAGTTACACGCCGGGGGCTTCTGGCCGCCACCGCAGCCGGGGCCGCCCTTGGCGGCACCATGGCCGGCCGGGTCGCCCTGACGGGTGGCGCCG
>JBGSQL010000280.1:0-10619 GCA_041738105.1 Rhodobacter sp.
CCCTGCTGGCAGCGCTGCGCGCGGCAGGTGAGGCGGCCGCGATCATCGGCCGCATTGAGGCAGGTGCGCCGGGCCTGCGGGTGATCTGACCTTTCCCCCCCGGACCGTTTCGGGCAGAAGGGGGCGGAACCCGCAGAAGGACCATCAGGATGGCCGAAAGCCGCGCCCCTCGACTCGCCGTGCTCATCGACGCCGACAACGTGCCGGCCTCCTATGCCGAAGCGATCTTCGAAGAGATCGCGGGGCTGGGCGAAGCCTCGGTCCGGCGAATCTACGGCGACTGGTCGGCACAGCGGCTTGCCGGCTGGGCCAAGCAGGTGGCGGCCCTGGGGCTGGTGGCCGACCAGCAGTTCTCGAACACCAAGGGCAAGAACGCGTCGGATATCGGCCTTGTCATTGCGGCGATGGATTTCCTGCACTCCGGTCTGTTCGACGGGTTTGTGCTGGTGTCCTCGGACAGCGATTTCACCCGTCTTGCCGCACGGATCCGCGAACAGGGTCTGGATGTCTACGGTATCGGCGAAAAGAAGACGCCGGAAGCGTTCCGTATGGCCTGCAAACGCTTCATCTATGTCGAGAACCTGGGCAGCGACGAGAGCCGGGTTACCCCCAAGCCGGAACCCGTCGCAGCGGGGGCCGAACTGCAGGGCAAGCCGGGCGGCAAGGAAGCCCCCGCCAAGGCCATTCCGCTGATCATCGCCGCCATGCGCGCCATCGACCCCGAGGGCGAATGGTACTCGCTGGGCCAGATCGGCCAGTTCATCACCCAGGGCGCCCCCGATTTCGATACCCGCACCTATGGCAGCGCCAAGCTGAGCGATCTGATCAAGAAGATCAGCCGTTTCGAGGTCAAGCCCGGCCCAGGCGGGCAGTTGCTGGCCCGCGATCGCGCCTGACCCGACAAGGGCGCAGAGCGGCCACGGTGTTGCCTGAATTGCCCGCAATCCTTCGGGAAACGGGCAGATTGGGCAGCAAGATGATACAGGAATGGATCCGACACACACCTGACGTCAGGCCGAAAGGGGCGATCACTCAACCAATCGAAGGGACGCAGGCCGTGCAGCAGGGGCAGAGCCGCGTCGCCGTCCTTGTCGATGGCGAGAATGTCTCGCAGGCGCGGGCCGACCAGATCGTGAGGCGATCGCTGTCCTTCGGCTGTCTGGTGGTCAAGCGGGTTTACGGCAATGCGAGAACGATATCGAAGTGGGATGCCGCAGCCGGTTTTCGGTTGATCCATTCCGGCACCGGCAAGAACGCGACCGATCTGCTGCTGGCGATCGAGGCAGTGGGATTGGCGCACGACGGCGGGATCGACACCTTCGTGATCGTCAGTTCGGATCGCGATTTCACCCACCTTGCCCATCACCTGCGCGAGCGCAACATCACTGTCGTCGGAATGGGGAAGCGAAGGCGGCGGACCCGTTCCGAAAGGCCTGCTCGAAGTTCATGGAACTGGGAAAGCAGAATCAAGTCCCACAGCAACCGGCGGCCCCGGCAAGTCTTGACGACAGGCTGATCGCGCTGATCCGAAGCAAAGGCGGGTCGACGGGGCTTCCGATTGCGCAGATCAACGGCCAGATCAAGAACGAACGAATCTCGACCCACCCCGAAAAGATCTGGCGCGCCTATCTGCTGGCGAGACCGGGCCTTTTCATCTGCGACTCCAAGGGGCCCGAGGCGCGCGTCCGGCTCAAGCGCCCCTAACCCGCCACCCCATAACGCGCCAGGAACATCTCGACCGCGCCGTCTATCACCCGTTTGCGGTCGGCCGCTGTGATCCTGCCGCCGATGCCGAACACGAGGCGCGGAAACAGGTCGGCCTTGCACAGCTCTGCGAATTGATCGGCGGCCAGTTCCTTGTCGTCGATCCGGAGCAGGCCACAGGCTTCGGCCGCGTGGAAATACTCGACCAGCCGCGTCCGGGCCAACGCCGGTCCATTGGCATAGAACTCGCGCCCGATCTCGGGAAACCGGTCGCTCTCCGCCACGCAGATCCGAAACACCCGCTGGCCGAAATCCGACAGGAAGAACTCGATCATCCGCATCCCCGCCAGCGACAATGCCTCGCGTGCGGGCAGCTCGCAGGTGATCATCGCGATGGATTTGTCGGCTTGCCGGCAGCACTCGGCCCGCGCCACCTCGCGAAACAGAAGACGCTTGTCGCCGAAATAGCTGTAGAGCGTTGCCTTCGAAACCCCGGCCTCGCGCGCGATGTCATCCACGCTGGCCCCTTCAAACCCGTCCCGCATGAAAACGCGGCGCGCGCCGTCCAGCACCTGGTCGAACTTGCGGCCGCGCTTGATCCCAGCTTCAGCAATGCCCATCGCACCCTCCGGCGACGACCTTAGCGCCCTTGCGGCGCGCACGGCAAGCGGCAGCGCGGCAAGTCTGCCCTTGCCGCGCCTGCTGGGATGGCTAGATTAGAACGATTCCAGAATGAGGCCCCCGATGCTTTCCGCCCTCAGCCAGCGCCGCCGCTTTTCCGATCTCAGCGAGCAGGAAGTCCTTGCCCTTGCCATTTCGGCGGAAGAGGACGATGCGCGCATCTACCGTAGCTACGCCAACCGCCTGCGCGCCGATTTCCCAGGGTCGGCGGCAGTGTTCGATGGCATGGCGGCCGAAGAAGACGGCCACCGCCGTCGCCTGATCGACCTGCACTCCGCCCGCTTCGGCGAGGTGATCCCGCTGATCCGGCGCGAGCATGTCGCGGGCTTCTACGCGCGCAAGCCGGTCTGGCTCGCCAAGACGCTTTCGCTCGACCAGATCCGCGCCGAGGCGCATGAGATGGAGCGTCAGGCCCGTCGGTTCTATGAAACCGCCGCCGCCGCCACCCAGGACGCGACCACGCGCAAACTGCTGGGCGATCTTGCCGCTGCCGAAGCCGCGCATGAACAGGCAGCCGATCATCTGGAGGATCGCCACCTCGACCCCGACACCCGCGCCGAGGAAGACGAAGGTGCGCGCCGGCAGTTCATCCTGACCTGGGTCCAGCCGGGACTTGCGGGACTGATGGATGGCTCTGTGTCCACCCTGGCGCCAATCTTTGCCACCGCCTTCGCCACGCAGGATACCTGGACGACCTTCCTTGTCGGCTCCGCCGCCGCCGTCGGCGCGGGCATCTCGATGGGCTTCACCGAAGCCGCGCATGATGACGGCGTGCTGTCGGGGCGCGGATCGCCGCTCAAACGCGGCATTGCCTCGGGCGTGATGACCACGATCGGCGGCATGGGCCATGCGCTCCCCTATCTCATCCCGGATTTCTGGACCGCGACCACGCTTGCCGTGATCATCGTGTTCGTGGAACTCTGGGCCATCGCGTGGATCCAGAATCGCTATATGGAGACCCCCTTCCTGCGCGCGGCCTTTCAGGTTGTCGTCGGCGGTGCGCTGGTGTTTGCAGCGGGCGTGCTGATCGGCGGCGGCTGAGGGAGGGGCGGAATGGATCACAAGGCTGAGGTCAGCTATCGGCCGATTGCCCTTCCGGATCGGGTGCAACTGCCCCCGGCGAATAGCCTGTCTGCCGCGATCGCCTTTCGTGATTACATGCGCAAACGCCATTCGGTGCGCGCCTACGCCCCCGATCCCGTCCCGCGCGAGGTCATCACAGCCTGTATCGAGGCCGCCGTCTCGGCGCCATCGGGCGCGAACCACCAGCCGTGGCATTTCGCAGCGATCGCAGATCCGGCAATGAAGGCCCGCATCCGTGCGGCCGCCGAAGACGAGGAGCGCGCCTTTTACGCAGGCGGTGCCGGCGACGCCTGGCTGGCCGCTCTGGAACCGATCGGCACCGGCCCCGAGAAACCCCACCTGACGATCGCGCCCTGGCTGATCGTGGTCTTTGCCCAACGCTATGGCGTGGCGCCCGACGGCACGCGCTACAAGCATTACTACGTACCCGAAAGCGTGGGCATCGCCACCGGATTGCTGATCGCGGCGATCCATCATGCGGGTCTGGTCTGCCTGGAGCATACCCCCAACCCGATGAGCTTCCTGCCCGAGATGTGCGGGCGCCCGGCCCAGGAAAAGGCCGTGATGATCCTACCCGTGGGCTACCCCGCACCGGACGCGACCGTGCCGGCGGCGGCCAAGCGCAAGAAGCCGCTGGATCAGGTGATGACTGTTTTCCCCTGATCCCAGGCCGCGACGGGGGGCGGTCTGCCCCCCGCACCCCCCGAGGATATTTGTGAACAGAAGAAGCGGCTTGAAGGGCCGGCCTTGCATCCGGCAACGCGGCATGAAACCTTCGCCCGACAGACATGAAAGCACCCGATGCTGCCGATCCTTCTGAAAACGCTTCCCTTCTTTGCCGTGATCGGGCTGGGCTACTGGGCCGGGCGGACGCGCTTCTTTTCAGCCGAGGCGACAGCGTATCTGACCAAGTTCGTGTTCTATTTTGCGCTTTCGGCGATGCTGTTCCGCTTTGCCGCCAACCTGTCGCTGGCCGAGATCTATTCGACGCGTTTCGTGCTGGCCTATCTGACGGGCTGTCTTGCGGTCTACGCGCTGGCGGCAACGGTGGCGCTGCTGCGCAGCGTGACGATCGCCGAGGCGGCGGTCGAGGCGCAATGCGCGGTGATCGGCAACACCGGCTTTCTGGGCGTGCCGATGCTGGTGGTGCTGCTGGGGCCAGAGGCGGCGGGGCCGGTGCTGATGGTACTGTCGATCGACCTGATCGTGTTCTCGTCGCTGATCACACTGATCATCACCGGCGCGCGCGAGGGGCGGATGTCCTGGGGTATCTTGCGGGTACTGGGGATGGGATTGCTGGCCAATCCGATGATCGTCTCGATGGTGCTGGGCCTGACCTGGTCGGCCAGCGGCTGGACGGTGCCTGCGCCCGTCAACGACTTTCTCGATCTGCTGGGCGCTGCCGCGACCCCCGGCGCGCTGTTCGCGATCGGCGCCTCGCTGGCGACCAAATCGGCAGAACGCCTGGGCGTCGCGGTCTGGCTGAGCCTGTGCAAACTAATCCTGCATCCGGCCGCCGTGGCCTTTGCCGCGCTGATCCTGTTCCGGGTGCCGATGCCCCAGGCGGGCGTGATGATTGCCGCCGCCGCGCTGCCGGTGGCGGGCAACGTCTATATCCTGGCGCAACATTACGGGGTCGCGCCGCAACGCGTCTCGGCCTCGATCCTGATCTCGACAGCGGCAAGCATCCTGACGGTCACGCTGGTGATCGCCTGGGTCAGTGCCGCCCTCTGAAAGGACCAGACATGAAGACGCTCTCCGAGAACCGGGCCTTTGGCGGCGTGCAGGGTGTCTACACCCACACCTCTGCCACCTGCGCCTGCGACATGACCTTTGGGCTGTTCCTGCCCGAAGAGGCCGAGCGGGATCCGGTGCCGGTGCTGTGGTATCTTTCGGGGCTGACCTGCACGCATGAGAACGCGATGGTGAAGGCGGGCGCGCAGAAATGGGCGGCCGAAGCGGGCGTTGCGCTGGTCTTTCCCGATACCTCGCCGCGCGGCGCGGACGTGGCGGACGACCCTGCCTATGATCTGGGCCAGGGCGCGGGCTTTTACGTCAACGCCACCGAACAGCCCTGGAAGCCGCACTTCCGGATGTGGGACTATGTGACCGAAGAGTTGCCGCGTTTGCTGTTCAGCGCCTTTCCAGTGGCCGAGGATCGTCAGGCGATCACCGGCCATTCGATGGGTGGCCACGGCGCGTTGACACTCGCGATGAGCTTTCCGGGGCGTTTTCGGTCTGTCTCGGCCTTTGCGCCGATCGCCCATCCCACCGCTTCGGATTGGGGACGGCGCCAATTCTCGGCCTATCTTGGCGCCGACGAGGCGAAATGGGCCGCCCATGACGCGACGCTTCTGATGCGCAAACGCGGCTTTGACGGGCCGATCCTGATCGACCAGGGCACACAGGACCAGTTCCTCGATCTGCTGATGCCCGAGGCGCTGGCCGAGGCGATGGCCGCGCGCCGCCAGGAAGGCGCATTCCGGATGCAGAAGGGATATGACCACAGCTATTTCTTCGTGGCGAGCCTGATCGAGGAACACCTCGGCTTCCACGCCCGTGCGCTTTATGACTGAGACACGATGACGGAGACGCGGCTTTTCATTGATGCCGATGCCTGCCCGGTCAAGGCCGAGGCCGAGCGTGTCGCGCTGCGCCACGGCATCCGCATGTTCGTGGTGTCGAACGGCGGCATCCGGCCTTCGGCGCATCCGCTGGTGGAAGCGGTCTTCGTGACCGAAGGTCCGGACGAGGCCGACAAGTGGATTGCCGAACGGGCCGGCCCGCGCGACGTGGTGGTGACGGGTGACATCCCCCTTGCCGCGAAATGCATCGCCGCAGGGGCCTGCGTGCTGAAGCACAATGGCGAGGTGCTGAGCGCGGCCAACATCGGCATGATCCTAGCCTCACGCGATCTGGCGGCCGACCTTCGCGCGGCCGATCCGTTCCGGCAGGGTGGCGGGCGGATGTTCGCGAAGGCCGACCGTTCGCGCTTTCTCGATACGCTCGACCGCATGATCCGCGCGGCGAAAGCGGGTTAATCGCTGTCGCGCGCAGGACAGACAACGGCACGGTCGCAGGGTCTTTTCCGAACGTGACCTCGGATCTTTCCTCTGCACGCCGCCTTGCGCTGATCGGCATCCTTTCGGCCGTCGGCGGGTCGCTGGTTTTTTCGGTCAATGACGTGGCGATCAAGTTCCTCAGCGGCGATTACGCGCTGCATCAGGTGGTGCTGATCCGGTCCATGGTCGGCTTGTGCGTGATGATGGCCATCGTCCTGCCGTTTCAAGGGGGCCTTGGCGCGTTGCGGACCCGCCGGATTGGCGCACATCTGCTGCGCGCGGGCTGCGTGGTGGCCTCGAACCTGTTCTATTTCCTGGGGCTGGCCGCGATGCCGCTGGCCGATGCGGTGGCGGTCTTCTTCGTGGCCCCGCTGCTGATCACCGCGCTTTCCGTGCCGCTTCTGGGCGAAAAGGTCGGCCCGCGCCGCTGGTTCGCGGTGGCGATCGGCCTGGCGGGCGTGGTGGTGATGATGCGCCCCGGCGCCAGCACCTTTCAATGGGTGGTGCTGTTTCCGCTGATCTCGGCGCTGTGCTACGCGCTGATGCACATGCTGACCCGCCACATGCGGATATCGGAAAGGGCCGTGACCATGGCCTTCTACGTCCAGCTCAGCTTCATCGTCGTCAGCCTGATGATGGGCCTTGTCGTGGGGGACGGGCGGCTGGCCGATCAGGCCAACCCCTCGCTTGCCTTCCTGTTTCGCGATTGGACCTGGCCTGCCGCATCGGATTGGCCGGTGCTTGTCGCCTCGGGCGCGGCCTCGGCCCTGGGCGGGCTTCTGATCGCGCAGGCCTATCGCCTGTGCGAGGCCGGCCTTGTCGCCCCGTTCGAGTATGCCTCGATGCCGATGGCAATCTTCTGGGGCGCGACGGTATTTGGCGATTGGCCCGATGCGACCGCCTGGACAGGCATTGCACTCATCTGCGGTGGCGGGCTTTATATGCTGTGGCGCGAGGCGATGGTGAAAAGGACGGACACATGACCAGACCGCAGGCCGTGGTCTTTGACATCGGCAATGTGCTGATCGAGTGGAACCCGGAACGCTACTACGACAGCCAGTTGGGCGAGGCCACGCGCCGCCGCCTGTTCGCCGAGGTCGATCTGCACGGCATGAATGACCGCATCGACTCGGGCGGGCTTTTTCGCGAGACGATCTACGACGAAGCCGCGCGCAACCCCGCATGGGCCGAGCAGATCCGCTGGTGGCATGATCGCTGGATCCACATGGCCTCACCCCGGATCGAACCCTCGATCGCCCTGCTGCGCGCGTTGCGGGCCCGCACCGTACCGGTTTTTGCCTTGACGAATTTTGGCATCCACAGCTTTGCCTATGCCGAAACGCAGTATGACTTCCTGACGGAGTTCGACCGCCGCTATATCTCGGGTGCGCTTTCGGTCATCAAGCCCGACCCCGAGATCTACCGGCACGTCGAAGAGGATTGCGGTTTGCCGCCCGAGGCGCTTCTCTTTACCGATGACAGACGCGACAATATTGATGCAGCCGCCGCGCGTGGCTGGCGAGTACACCTGTTCGAGGGCCCGCAGGGCTGGGCGCGCCGCCTGGTGGCGGAAGGATTGCTGACTAAAAAGGAGGCCGGTCTATGACGATCGAGATCATCGGGCCAGAGGCCGAAGCCTTCCTGTCGTGGGACGGTCTGGTGCGCGCGCTTGTCGCCGGTCACGCCATGCCGCGCGCCGAGATCGCCGACACTTTGCTCTATCGTGGCGCCGACACGCTACTCAGCCGGGCCGCATGGATCGACGGGCTGGGTCAGTTGGTAAAATGCGCGACGATCTTTCCCGGCAACGCCGCCCTGTCGAAGCCTACGATCAACGGCGCCGTCACGCTGTTCAACGATCGCACCGGCGAGGCCGAGGCGATGGTCGATTTCCATCTTGTCACCAAGTGGAAGACGGCAGGCGACAGCCTGCTGGCCGCGCGCAAGCTGGCGCGGACCGAAAGCCGCAACATCCTGATCGTCGGCGCCGGCGCCGTGGCGCGCTCGATGATCGACGCCTATCGCAGCACCTTTCCCGAAGCGGGCTTCACCATCTGGAATCGCAGCGTCAATGGGGCCGAGGCGCTGGCACGGATCGCTGGCGCGCAGGTCGCCCCGGATCTCGAGGCGGCGGTGCGCGCGGCAGACATTATCGCGACGGCCACGATGACCAGGGAACCGCTGATCCGGGGCGACTGGCTGCAACCCGGCCAGCATCTCGATCTGATCGGCGCCTATCGTCCCGACATGCGCGAGGTCGACGATGTGGCACTCAGCCGCGCCCGCATCTTCGTCGATGCCCGCGCGACGACCATCGCGCATATCGGCGAGCTCATGGATCCGATCGCACGCGGCGTGATTTCAGACTCCGACGTGATCGCGGATTTCTACGACATCGCGAAAGGCAGCTTCGACCGCCGGACAGCCGACGAGATCACGATCGCCAAGAACGGCGGCGGCGCCCATCTGGACCTGATGACGGCGGCGTATATCACCGAGGCCTGGCGAAACCGCTGAGTCAAAAGGCATGTTTTCGGGGATAATTGGTCGGAGCGAGAGGATTCGAACCTCCGACCCCCTGCTCCCGAAGCAGGTGCGCTACCAGGCTGCGCTACGCTCCGACCGTGGAGGCGGGTTAAACTGAACGCTTGGGCTTTGCAAGGGGGGCGCCGCGCTATTCGCGGGCGTCCCGTGCCGCAAGCCGGCTCAGCATCACGCCGACACGCGGCATCGTACCCGTCTCGGGCCGGGTGCGCGCATCGATCACCGGACGGTTGGTCGCAACCTGCCCGCCCCCCTCGCGCAGCACGATGTAGATACCCGAGGCGATGATCACCGCAGTTCCGACCAGTGTGTAGAAATCCGGCTGTTCCTCGAAGAACAACGCGCCGTAGACGGTGGCCCAGATGATCTGGGAATACTGCATCGGCGCGACAATCACCGCCTCGGCGGTGCGATAGGCGGAAATCACCAGCAACGTCGCGACAAAACCGAACAGCGCGATGATCCCCAGCAGCCCCAGATGTTCCACCGGCATCGGGCGATAGACAAAGGGCAAGGCCAGCCCCAGCACCAGAAAGTTCGCCACCATCGGATAAAGCACCAGAACCACGCTGCGCTCTTCCTGCCCGATCTTGCGCACGATCACCGAGGCGAGTGACGCAAAGACCGCCGCCGTCAGGCCGGCCAGATGCCCCAGCTGCAACTCGGCCTGACCGGGGCGCAGCACGATCAGCACGCCGGCAAGGCCGACCAGCACCGCCAGCCCGCGCCGCAGCCCCACCTTCTCGCCCAGCACCGGAATCGCCAGCAGCGTGATCAGAAGCGGCGTGGCGAACAACAACGCATAGGTCTGTGCCAAAGGCAGCACCGAGAAGGCATAGAAGGCCGTCAGCCCGGTGATCACCGTGGACACCGTGCGCACCAGCGTCCACCACGGGTGGCGGGGGCGCAGGTTGCCATCCGTCCGGTCGTTCATCAGCATCAGCGTGACCAACGGAAAGCCCAGCAGCACGCTGAAAAAGATGATCTGCACCGGCGAGTAGAGCCCGCCCAGCACCTTCACCACGACGTCATGCGTCGCCCAGATCCCGAAGGCCAGCAGCGCCAGCAGCGCGCCGCGCAGGTTCGACTTCATCGGGGCCATTCCGAGCGTCCTGTTCCGAGGCGCGGCCCCGGTGCGAAAATCGCGGCCACCATCGCCCGACCGGCTTGCAAGCGCAAGACTGGCAACCGCAAGTTTGGCAAGCGCAAGCTTGCCCTCTGCCATCGGTTTTGCAATCCTTGTTGGCGTGACCGGCACAGCGACATCGGCAACCGTGCTGACCCTTCTCGGAGGTGTAGGCGTTTTTCTGTTCGGTATGCAGGTGATGACCGATGCCCTGCGCCAGATGGCCAGCCGCCAGGCGCGCCGCCGGCCCGACTGTCCGCCCTGATGCATCGGTACGATCACCTGAAACGGATGGGCACGCGGACCGCCTGCAACCGCCGCCTTGAAGCGCTCACGACGGATGTTGCCTTGCGCCAGCCGGCCAGCGCACTGGCCAAGGCGCTGACGCGCGCGCCCACGTCACCGGCAACACCGGTATC
>JBGSQL010000288.1:0-11430 GCA_041738105.1 Rhodobacter sp.
CAGCGCATGCACGCCACCAGACCGGATCGCGGCCAGCGCGGGCTTGACGTAAAGCCGCGTGGGCGTCAGCAGCGCCGCACCCAGCGAGGTCTCGGCAAACGGCGCCGGCGCTGCCCAGTCCAGACCCGCGATCTCGGCGACCTTGCGCACGAAGGAATATCCGTTCGAATGCACACCGTCCGATGCGAGGCCCAGCAGCACATCGCCATCCTGCACCCCGCACGGCAGGTCCGCGCCGCGCTCCATCGCCCCGACCGAGAACCCGGCAAGGTCAAAATCACCGCCGTGGTACATGCCCGGCATCTCGGCCGTCTCGCCCCCGACAAGCGCGCAACCCGCCGCGGCGCAGGCACCTGCGATGCCCTCGACGATGCGCGCGGCCTGATCCACGTCCAGCTTGCCGGTCGCAAAATAATCCAGAAAGAACAGCGGCTCCGCCCCTTGGCAGACAAGATCGTTCACACACATCGCCACAAGGTCGATCCCGATCGTATCGACATGGCCCGTCTCGATCGCGATGCGCAGCTTGGTGCCGACCCCATCGGTTGCGGCCACCAGGATCGGATCGCGATACCCCGCGGCCTTCAGGTCGAACAGCGCGCCGAAGCCGCCAAGACCAGCCATGGTGCCGGGCCGCTCGGTGCGCCGGGCCGCAGGCTTGATCCGCTCGACAAGGGCATTGCCGGCGTCGATATCGACACCCGCGTCGGCATAGGTCAGCCCGTTTCCAGAAATGCTCATCCCGAATGCCCCGCGTTGCGTTCCCTCGGCTCCGCATAGACGATCACGCCCGCGCGCGCAACGCGAGGGCGGCGACTTGACCGACCGGCGCGATGTGCTTAGGCAAGGCAGTCGTGGGCCTGTAGCTCAACGGTTAGAGCAGGGCGCTCATAACGCCTTGGTTGGGGGTTCGAGTCCCTCCGGGCCTACCACGTGCATCCCAGAGTGGCCTGCGTTGCCGAGGCCGGGGGCCGCTGGGACACCTTTCCGGATCTGACCGTCTGCCATCCGCGCCCATCAAGGCGCTGCGCCCGCAGACCCTGCCCTGACATTTCCACCGCCACGAGCCAGTGTGTTCGGGTGCTGCGTCCCGCCAGAACGTCACAGAACCGCAACATGTTAACCCTATGGAGTGGGTCGACCCCCGGACAATCGCCGGGGGGCTGAACAGGAACATCCGATGACAACGAACACTCTGATGACGCTTTCGATGACGACGGCGATTGCCTTGACCACGGGTCTTGCGGCTCAGGCGCAGACCGTGGACATGGACGCGCTGATCGCCGCGGCAAAAGCCGAAGGCACGCTGACAACGATCGCGCTGCCGCACGACTGGTGCAACTACGGGGCGGTGATCGAAGGCTTCAAGGCGAAGTATGGTCTGGAAGTCAACGAATTGAACCCGAACGCAGGGTCGGGCGACGAGATTGAGGCGATCAAGGCCAACAAGGACAACACCGGACCGCAGGCCCCTGACGTCATCGACGTTGGCCTGTCGTTCGGCCCGGCGGCCAAGGCCGAGGGCCTGATCCAAGCGTACAAGGTCTCGACCTGGGATTCGATCCCGGACTCGGCCAAGGACGCGGAAGGTCATTGGTACGGCGACTACTACGGCGTTCTGGCGATGGCCGTGAACAAGGACGTTGTGACCGACGCGGCTCCCGCCAGCTTTGCCGAGTTGAAAGACCCGAAATACGCCGCCATGGTCGCCATCCCCGGCGACCCGCGCACCGGCAACTCGTCGATGATGTCGGTCTATGCGATGGGTCTGGCCAACGGCGCTGCGGGCGGGGCGGATGCCGCGACCGCCGGTATCGCCTTTCTCAAGGACCTGAAGGCCAGCGGCAACTTTGTGGACGTAGGAGGTTCGGCGCAGAACTTTGCGCAAGGCACCACGCCGATCATGATGGACTGGGACTACAACGTTCTGGCGATGCGCGACAAACTGGCGGGCAACCCGCCGATGGACGTGGTGATCCCGTCCGACGGTGTGATCGCGGGCGTCTATGTGCAGGCGATCTCGGCCTATGCCCCGCACCCGAACGCCGCAAAGCTGTGGATGGAATACATCTATTCGGACGAAGGCCAGCTGGGCTGGCTGTCGGGCTACTGCCACCCGATCCGCTTCAACGACATGGTTGCCCGTGGCGTGATCCCGGCAGAGATGATGGCGAAACTGCCGCCGGCTGACAACTATGCCAAGGCCGTGTTCCCGTCGCTGGAAGAACAGGGCGCCGCCAAGACCGTGGTCGCCGACACCTGGGCCTCCGAGATGGGTGCGAACTGAGCCGCAGCCAGCTGAAGAAAGGGATACCGGCGCTTAGCCGGTATCCGACCAACTGACGACTTGGCAAAAGGCTGCTGCATGACCCTCGACGCATCTGCGAGTCCCGCCGACATGGGCACACGCCGCCCCTGGAATGCGGCAGGTCGCAGCCTGATCTCGAGCTGGCTGGGCGTCGTGCCGTTCTTTGCCTTCGCCTTCCTGTTCCTGATCGGCCCGGTCCTGTATCTGGTGGCAGGGGCCTTTCAGAACGCCGAGGGGCAATTCACCTTTGCCAACATCCTCGCACTCGGCAGTCCGAACATCGTGGCGAGCTTTTCCCTGACCATCCGCCTCAGCCTGCTGTCGGCGGCGATGGGCGCAACAGCGGGGCTATTGCTGGGCCAGGCGGTCATCCTCGGTGGTTTGCCGACCTGGGTGCGCAACGCTTTCACGACCTTTTCCGGGGTCGCGTCGAACTTTGCCGGCGTGCCGCTCGCCTTTGCCTTCATTGCAACGCTGGGTCGTCTCGGGCTGGTCACCGTGCTGCTGCGCGATTTGTTCGGGATCAACCTTTACGCCTCAGGTTTCAACCTGTTCTCGTTCTTCGGCGTCTCGCTGGTGTATCTCTATTTCCAGCTGCCGCTGATGTTCCTGATCATCGCCCCCGCACTCGAGGGTCTGAAAAAGGAATGGCGCGAGGCGGCAGAGATACTTGGCGCAAGCCGCCGCCAGTACTGGCAGATGGTCGCCCTGCCGGTGTTGGCGCCCACCATTCTGGGCTGCTTCCTGTTGCTGTTCGCCAATGCCTTTGGCACGCTCGCCACTGTTTATGCGCTGATGGGGTCAGGGTTCGATGTGGTGCCGATCGTGCTGTTCCAGCAGATCCGGGGCAACGTTCTTTACAACCCAAACCTCGGCTATGCGTTGGCGCTTGGGATGGTGGTGATCATGGGGGTGTCGAACACACTCTATCTGATCCTGCGCAACCGGGCAGAGCGGTGGCAGAAATGAAAAGCCGCTTTCCCCTCGCCGCCACCCTGACCGCACTGTTCGCCGCGTCATTCTTCATCGTCCCGCTGATTGCGACCTTCTACTTCTCGCTGAAGATGACGCGGGGCGAACTGAGCTTTGCTGCCTATCGGTCGGTTTTCAACAGCGCCGATTTTCTGCAAACCATCAGCTATTCCACCGTCGCATCGCTGATCGCCATCGTGGTCGGCGCGGTGATCATCGTTCCCACGGCCTATTGGGTGCGGCTGAAAGTGCCGAAGTTGCGGCCAGTGGTGGAATTCATTAGCCTTCTGCCGCTGGTCGTGCCGCCGGTGGTGCTGGTGTTCGGCTATATCCGCCTTTTCGGCTCAAACTCGTGGCTGCCGCTGACCAGCAGCACCTTTGGCACCGACGTGCTTTTGGTGGTGGGATATGTCGTTCTGTCGATGCCCTACATGTTCCGCGCGGTTGACAATGGCATGGCCGCCATCGACATCGCGACCCTGACCGAGGCCGCCGAAAGCCTGGGGGCCTCGCGTCTGCGCACCATCGCGACGGTGATCTTCCCCAATGTCCGGGCGGCGATCATTTCCGGGGCGTTCCTGACATTCTCGATCTCGCTCGGCGAATTCGTACTGGCCAGCCTGCTGAACCGCCCCGCCTTTGGCCCCTATCTGGTGCAACTGGGCCAGGATCGGGCCTTTGAACCCGCCGCGCTGGCCATCATGTCGTTCGGCTTTACCTGGGGGTGCATGGCTCTGATGCAGGTGTTTGCCACGATGAAGCCCGGCCAGCGCTGGCTGCCGCGCCTCCTCCCCTCTGCCCAAAGGACCGACGCATGAGCTTTCTGTCGATCACCGACGCCACCAAGACCTTCGGCACCAACACGGTCGTCAAGGGTTTTGATCTGGCGGTGGACAAGGGCGAGTTCGTGTCGTTCCTCGGCCCGTCGGGCTGCGGCAAGACCACCGTACTGCGGATGATCGCGGGGTTCGAACGTCCGACCTCAGGCAAGATCACAATCGACGGGCACGACGTGACCGATCTTGCCCCCAACAAACGGCGCATCGGAATGGTGTTTCAGGCCTACGCGCTGTTTCCCAACATGAATGTCTTCGGAAACATCGCCTTCGGGTTGAAAATCGCCGGGCTCGGCAAGGCCGAAACCGAGGCGCGGGTGCAAGAAATGCTGGCGCTGATCGGGCTTTCGCATCTGGCCGAACGCTACCCCTACGAAATGTCCGGCGGCCAGCAACAGCGCGTCGCCCTCGCGCGGGCCTTGGCCCCCAAACCTCAGGTCTTGCTGCTGGACGAACCACTGTCGGCGCTGGATGCCAAGATCCGGGTGACCTTGCGCGAAGAGATCCGCGCCATTCAACGGCAATTGGGCATCACCACGGTCTTCGTGACCCATGACCAGGAAGAAGCGATGTCGATTTCCGATCGCATCGTGGTGATGAATGGCGGGCGTGCAGACCAGATCGGCACCCCCTCGGAAGTCTACAATCGCCCGCGGACCCGCTTTGTTGCAGGCTTTGTCGGCACGCTGAACGTGCTCAGGGCGCAGGTGGACCAGCGGAATGCCCGCGGCGTCACGGTCGGTGGCAAGACCTTTCAACTTGCGCAACCGGTGGCAACCGCTGATCCCCAGGGAACCCTGTCGGTCGCGTTGCGCCCCGAAGCCTTGTCTCTGATCCCATCCGCAACACGCGATGTTACCTTCGAGGGAACTGTGCAAAGCGTCAACTTCATGGGCTCGGTCATCCGGATCAAGATGCAAGTCGGAAACGAGATGATCTCTTTCGACATGTTCAACAGCCCGAACCTTGTGCCGCCCGCGATCGGTCAAACCGCCCTGGCGCATTTTGCCAGCCCCGACATGTTCGAGCTTGCGCTCTGAACAGAATGGCCACGCCCAAGGTGCCCGGCCAGTGCGCCCAGTTCAGTCGATCAGCGTCAGGCTGACGCGGCGGTTCTGGCGTCCCTTCTTTTCGATCTTGCCGATCGCAACGCGGCCGATCTCGGCTGTGCGCGCCACATGGGTGCCGCCGCAGGGTTGCAAATCCACCTGGTCTGCCCCCTGCCCGATCCGGATCAGCCGCACCCGGCCCTGTCCGGTTGGCGGCGCGACCGACATGGTTTTCACCAGACCGGGGTTCGCCGCCAACTCGGCATCGCTGATCCAGTCCTCGGTCACCAGTAAATCGCGCTCGATCAGCGCGTTCAAGGCATGGTCGATCGCCGCCACATCGCCGGGCGGTTCGGGCATGTCGAAATCCAGCCGCCCGCGCTCCGCACCGATCTGCCCGCCCGTGACCGGCAGCGGGATGATCACCGACAGCAGGTGCAACGCGGTGTGAACGCGCATGTGGCGATGCCGGCGCTCCCAATCCAGCGTCTGGAGCACCGGGGTGCCTTTTGCCGGCAAAGGCAGCGGTTCCGCTGGAACAAGGGCGATCTTCCCCCCCTCGGCCTTGACCGCCGTCGCGATCGCAATCGAGCCGCCCGCCCAATCCAGCCGTCCGCTGTCGCCGGGTTGTCCGCCGCCCAGCGGATAGAAGATCGAGCGGTCCAGCACGATCCCGCCCTCTGGCGTGTGGCCGATCACGCGAGCCTCGGCATCGCGCAGGTAAGGGTCGGTGCGGAACAACGGATCGGTCATCCTCGATCTTCTCCTTGGTCGGGTGCGTCGGGCAGGTCTGGCTCTGGCTGCATCTCGCGAAGGGCCGGGCGCGGGCCTGTGGTAATCGGTGTCTCGCCGCCCGCATCCTCGGACCGGCGCAGCCAGATTTCCCGCTGCGGGAAGGGAATGGTGATGCCGGCCTCGCGAAAGCGCCGCACAATCTCATGGTTCATGTCGGATCGCACGCTCAGCGAGAAATTCACGTCACGCAAGATCACGCGCACCTCGAAATCCATCGAGTCCGGGCCAAAACCCATGAACACCACAAGCGGCGGCGGGTTCAGAACCACCAGCGGCTGCGCTTCGGCAATCTCGCGCAGGATCCCTTCAACCTCGCGCGTGTCCGAGTTGTAGGCAACACCCACCGGAACGATCAGCCGACCACTCAGGTTGAAGCGGGTCCAGTTTGTCACCCGCCCCGCGATCAGATCGTTGTTCGGCACGATGACATCGGTGCGGTCGAAGGTCTGGATCCGGGTAGAGCGGACCGAGATCGATTGAACCGTGCCCTGCACCCCCCCCACTTCGATCCAGTCGCCTTCGGAAACCGGCCGCTCGACCAGCAGGATGATCCCCGATACGAAGTTGGACACGATGGTCTGCAGCCCGAAACCGATACCGACCGACAATGCACCAGCGACAACCGCGATGCCCGCAAGGTTGATCCCAGCCGAGTTGATCGCGATCAGGCCCGAAAGAAAGATGCCGATATAGCTGACCCCGGCAAGAATGGCCTTCTGTCCCCCTTGATCCAGCTTGGTCTTGGGCAGGACCGAGGATCGCAACGCCCCCTGCACCAGGCGCGTGATCATGTAGCCAATCGCGAAGACCACTGCGAAAAGGATGAACGCCGTGGGCGAGATGCGCGTCTCGCCAATCGAGAAGCCTTCCAGAAACCGGGTCCAAAGCTCGGTGATGTCCGAAGGTCGCGCGCCCCAGATCAGGGCGAACAGCGGAAGCGAGGCAAGTGTCAGCGCAAATCCGACCAATGTCGGGGCCAGCGCATCGGCTGGCAGCGCGTCACTGCCCCGCAACAGCGCATAGAGATCGTCCACCAAGCCCTGCAGGACAAGGATCATCCCCACAAGACCCAGCGACAGGGCAGCGGGATAAATGATGCCACCTGCGGCCGAGATATAGCCGACCGCGCCCAGCACGGGGCCGACCAGGCCGATCACGATCGCGGCGCGACCGACAAGCCCGATCAAGCGGTTGCGAAACGTGGTCTGTTCGGTTTCGGTCGCGGCATTGACCGTATGCCGGCGCAACAACTGGCCGATCCGCAGCAGGAAGATCCCGCCCAGCACGATGATCGGAAAGCTGAGGACCGAGTTTACGTCGTCCCCCGCCCCTGTCGTGCGCACAACGGTTTCCCGCAGCACATCCAGCGCGATCAGAAGCCCGAACGCGGCCGTCAGAAGCCGCCCCTGGGCCCGCGCTTCGGGCGAAAGGTTCAGCGCGGCATCGGCCCGATCCGACTTCGGGAAGGATTGGCTCCCCAGCCAGATTGCTGAAAAGATCACAAAGCCGATGGCCGGCAGCAGCAGGGCCAATTGAAACCCGATCGCGCCCAGCATGGCGGTCAGGCCCAACGCCCTGGACAATAGCGCCAATCCGATGGTTGGCAGGATGATCTGGCCAAGCGACAGCACCAGCGCCAGAACGTGATGCCAGCGGGCAGCCGACCGTTCCCGCAGGCGCAGCGAGATGTTTTCAACCAACCGGCGTCCACGCCAGATCAGTCCGATACCAACGACGCAAAACAGAATGACAAGAGGCAGATTGTCACGCAAGTCAGTGCGCGAAGATGCCTTCTGCCATTCGACCTGCGTTTCAGTCCAAATGCGCAGCGCCGTATCCGACATCGCCTGGACCGCTGGCGGCCAGTTTGCCGGATTGATCGGAACCGGCCACAGACGCATCAACTCGCTCGCCTGGCGTTCGCGCAGAATACGATCTATCTCGCGGATCAGGCCGTCGGCCCGGCGATGCGCCTCGTCGGCCGCGATGCCCGGCGCCTGAAGACGCACCAGTTGCTCATTCAGTTCGGTTCGGCGCTGGGCGATCTCGGGCGCCTCGGTCCCCCCCTCTTCTGGGATGGGGCCAAGCGCCTCGATCTGCGCGCGCAGGGTCGAGATGCGGGTCACGTTGGCGCTTTGTGCCACCAGAAAGGCTGAACGCCACTCCACCAGCCGCGCCCTAAGCGCAAGCATGTCCTCGTCGCTTGTTTCGCTGTTCTCGACCTTGGTTTCGGCGCTGGTCGCGAACGTTTCCCATGCGGTGTAATCGGGCGCAGTGGAGTCAGTGGACGGGGCGCCATCGGTCTGGGCGATCGCAACCGCCAGAGGCGTCAGCAGGATTACTGCAGCGACAAGAAGGCTCCGGATCAGGACCGCAGCGCGGATCATGAGTCTTCAAAGACCGCCGGGATCAGGCGCGGCGCGGCATCCAGCCAGACCGGAACAGGAAGCCCTTTTTCCTTCAGGAACGCCGGATTGAACAGTTTGGACTGATACCGGTTGCCGTAATCACACAGGATCGTCACGATTGTGTGGCCCGGCCCCATGTCACGCGCCATCCGGATCGCGCCGGCAACGTTGATCCCTGACGACCCGCCCAGACACAACCCCTCGTCCTGCAACAGATCGAACACTATCGGCAGCGCCTCGGCATCGGGGATGCGATAGCTGAAGTCGGGCTTGAAGCCTTCTAGGTTGGCGGTGATACGCCCCTGCCCGATCCCTTCGGTGATCGAACTGCCTTCGGCTTTCAACTCGCCTGTGGTGTAAAAGCTGTGCAGCGCCGCGCCTTCGGGGTCGGCCAAGCCGATCTTCACGCCCTTGGGTCCAAGCGCCAGCGCCATGCCGGCCAATGTCCCCCCCGACCCCACGGCGCAAATAAAGCCGTCAACCCGGCCCTGGGTCTGCTCCCAGACTTCGGGGCCAGTTGTCTCGACATGCGCAAGGCGGTTCGCGACATTGTCGAACTGGTTGGCCCAGATCGCCCCATTAGGTTCGGTTTGTGCAAGTTTCTCTGCCAAGCGGCCAGAATACCGGACATAATTGTTCGGATTGCGATAGGGCACGGCTGGTACCTGAACCAGCTCTGCCCCAGCAAGGCGCAGCATGTCCTTCTTTTCCTGGCTTTGCGTCTCGGGGATGACAATGACTGTGCGAAACCCCATCGACGCCCCGACAAGCGCCAGGCCGATCCCGGTGTTGCCTGCCGTGCCTTCGACAATCGTGCCCCCCGGCCGAAGCTGCCCCTTCGCCACGGCATCCCGGATGATGTAAAGCGCGGCCCTGTCCTTGACCGACTGTCCGGGGTTCAGAAACTCGGCCTTGCCAAGTATCTCGCAGCCGGTTTCCTCGCTCGCCTTGCGCAACCGGATGAGGGGCGTCTTGCCAATGGCATCCGCCAAGTCGCTGTAAGTCCGCATCCTGCGCCTTCCTTCTCTTTGCCTCTGGTGTAGGCAAATCGGCTGGGGAACTCAAGCCGCGGACGGCCGCCTGGTCAGAGCGCAAGCCCCCGGCGCCCCGCAAGGTCGATGAAGAACTGCCACGCCACGCGGCCAGATCGCGCGCCGCGCGTTGCCTGCCACTCGATCGCCTCGGCGTGCAGCACGGCCGCGTCGATGCTCAGTCCGTAGGCCTCGCAATAGCCCCGGATCATCGCCAGAAACTCGTCTTGCGTGCAGGGATGAAAGCCCAGCCACAACCCGAAGCGATCGCTCAGCGACACCTTTTCTTCCACCGCCTCGGACGGGTTGATCGCGCTCGACCGTTCGTTCTCGATCATGTCGCGCGGCATCAGGTGGCGGCGGTTCGACGTGGCATAGAAGATCACGTTGCCGGGCCGCCCCTCGATCCCGCCATCCAGCACCGCCTTCAGCGCCTTGTAGTGCTGATCGTCATGGCTGAACGACAGATCATCGCAGAACAGCAGCACGCGCGCGGGCGCCCCGCGCAGCGAATTGAGCAGGCGCGACACCGAGGCCAGATCGTCCCGGCTCAATTCCACGATCTTCAGGGCATGTCCCTGCCGCACGGCCTCGCCATGCACCGCCTTGACAAGGCTCGACTTCCCCATGCCGCGCGCACCCCACAACAGCGCGTTGTTGGCGGGCAGGCCGCGCGCAAACTGCAAGGTATTCGCCAGCAGGATGTCCCGCACCCTGTCGATCCCGACCAGTAGCTCCAGGCCTACCCCTGAGACTTGCGCAACCGGCACCAGCCGGTCGGGCGAGACATGCCAGACATAAGCGTCGGCCGCCGTCAGGTCCGGCGCGGGCGGCGTGGGCGGGCTCAGCCGCTCAAGGGCTTCGGCAATCCGAAGCAGCGCGGGATCGCTGTTCATGCCTTGCCCTGTTCCGCCTCGTCCTCGTCGGGATCCACCCAGAGGCCCTGCGCCCGAAGATCGGCTTCGCGGCGCTTCTCGATCCGACCGATCAGAAAGATCGACACCTCGTAAAGCGGGTAGATCGCCGCGAACAGGATCAGTTGCGACATCATGTCGGGCGGTGTGACGACTGCGGCCAACACAAGGATCAGGACAATAGCATACTTGCGCGTGCTGGCCAGCCCACGCGACGAGATCAGCCCGGCCTTGCCCATCAAGGTCAGCAGGACCGGCAACTGGAAACACAACCCGAACGCCAGGATGAAGTTCGTGGTCAGCGCCAGATACTGCTCCATCGACCCCTGGAACAGAATGCCCGCCGTTCCCGGTTCGACCGACACAAGATCCGCGCCAGCCTCGGGGTCTGTCACCATAAGCTGTTGGAAGCCAAGGAAGAAGTTGAAGGCGATCGGCAATACGACGTAAAAGGCAAAGGACGCGCCCAGCGCGAACATGATCGGCGAGGATACCAGAAAGGGCAGGAACGCCCCCTTTTCGGATTTGTAGAGACCTGGCGCCACAAAGCGCCACAGCTGCCATGCGATCACCGGAAACGCCAGAATGAACCCGCCCATCACCGAGATGCGGAAGGCGACGAAGAAACCCTCCTGCAACTTGATCAGCACCAGCTGACATTCCTGCCCACGCTCCTGCAGCGCGTCACAGACCGGTTGCGTCAGGAAATTGAAGATCGGGTTCCAGACCGCGAACGCAATCAGGATGCCAACGACAAAGGCCCCAAGCGAGATCAGGACGCGATCCCGCAACTCCTTCAGATGCTCCATCAGGGGCGCGGCACTGTCGTCGATTTCGTCGGCACTCATGCGTCAGTCTTTCCGCCATCGGTGGTCTTCGCGCGCGGCTTGCGCGCAGCGATCGCCTTGGCCATCCGGTCGGCGCCATTGCCAGTATCTGCCGTCTTGGCCGCTTTGGGTTTTGCCGTTGCAGCCTTCGGTTTTGGCTTTGTGACCGGGGGCTTTGCGACCGAAGGCGTTGCAACCGGTGGCTTCGCGACCGCCGGCTTCGCGGCCTCGGCCGCCGTCGCTGCCCGCTTGGCCGCCTGGGCATCGGCAAGTGCCTGCGTTGCGGGCCC
>JBGSQL010000304.1:0-6613 GCA_041738105.1 Rhodobacter sp.
AGGCCCGGCTGCGGCTGGACGCACCCGCCCCCGGCTGAGCGGCGGCGGGCGCGATCAGATCAGGCGCGCTCGGAGTATTCCATCAGTTCGGTATGCACGATGATGTCTTCGTCCGGGCCGATGAACGGCGGGATCATCAGGCGCACGCCATTGTCAAGGATGGCGGGCTTGAAGCTGTTGGCCGCAGTCTGGCCCTTCTGCACGGGTTCGGTTTCAACGACGCGGCAGCGCACCTTTTGCGGGATACGCAACGAGAGCGGCTCGTCGCCGTAGTATTCCACTGTGGCGGTCATGCCGTCCTGAAGGAAAGGCCGCCGGTCGCCGAGAAGGTCGGCGTCGATCTCGATCTGCTCGAAGGTTTCAGAGTCCATAAACACGAGTTTTCCATCGGTCTCGTAAAGGAACTGCTGGTCCTTGTTGTCCAGCTGGACCTGATCCACCTTGTCTTCGGACCGGAACCGCTCGTTCAGCTTGCGACCGTCACGCAGGTTCTTCAGCTCGACCTGGGCAAAGGCGCCGCCCTTGCCGGGCTTGACGTGGTTGACCTTCACGGCCGCCCACAGACCACCATCATGTTCCAGGACAAAGCCCGGCCGAATTTCGTTGCCATTGATCTTTGCCATTGTGACAAAACCTTGATGAAAGGTTGAAGAGAGTTCGGGCGCCGCTATATATGGGCGGTGTTCCGCTGACAAGCCGACCAGATACAGTAGGTGTTTGGGAAAAGCCATGCTAGGAACGCATGACAGTTATTCCAAACGAGCGCCCCCGAATCGTCATGTAGCGGACATATTCGGCGACGCATCGAAAAGACAAGAGCAAGAAAAAGGACGGCGAGATGGTCGATTTCGTTGACGGCACGGCATTCAACTACGAGCAGGGGCAGCGCGCCCGCAAGCTTTTTGCCGCTGTTGTTCTGGCCGCGTTGGATGATGCCATCGCGGATGACAAGAAGTATGGCAACGGGCCCGAACAGATTGCCCGCTGGGCGCGCTCGCGCGACGGGCGTGAAGTGCTGTCCTGCGCCGGGATCGACCCGAACGAGCGTGTCGTGAAAGGGCTGATGGATTTCGTGAGCAAAGGCGTTCGCACCTCGGTCGCGCTGTCGCGCGAGGAAAGCGAACGGCGTCACGCGCTGGAACTGGATCAGGCCGAAGCCGCCTGATCAGGCCCGAAGCGGACGGACAGGACACGCGCCCCACGGGGCGCGTTCTTGTTTGTGCGGGGCTGAGAGGCAAGGCTTGCAGGATCGACCAGGTCGGCGGGCACGCCAGCGGTTCACGCATCGACCCTGACACGGGCATCGCAAGGGTCTGTTAGTCGAACTCGCGTGCTGCAAGCACCCGGTTGACCTCGGCGCGCACAAGTTTGCGGACGTTGCGGGTGATCCGCTCGCCCAAGGCGCCCTGCAACTCTTCCCGAAGAACGTCCCGAATCAGGTCGCGCAGGGACTCTTCATCCACGATCGGCATCTCGTCTTCGTCCGCGAGACTTTGATGTCTGAAGGGCGCCGGGCCCTGATCTTGGTCGCCGTCATCCTCAAAGGTGTCGGTCCAGTCGAGCGGGGCCTCGACCGGCTCTGGGTCCGGCGGGTCGATCCTGACCTTGCGAGTCGAGGCAAATTCGGGCTGCGCGGGCGCGTCTGGCGTCTCTGCCGTCCATTCGAGCGTCCAGGCCTCTGTCGTGGATTGCGCCACCTCGCTGCCATCGGGTTCCCAGATGTCGGCGTGATCGGAAAGCGCGGCTTCAAGGGCCGCCGCAGCGGCCTGATGCGATCGCGCGTCAAGCTCGGTCACGACCTCTTGCGCCACAAGATCAGCTGGCGAAAGCGCGGGGGCGGCAGAGGGTTCAGGCACCACGCGCAGCGCAGGGGTCAACACCAGTTTGTCAGGCACACGCGCCGCAAGACCGGGGGTGGGATGGTCAGCCGGACGGGTCGTGGGGCGGTTGTCATCAGACACAAGACGGCGGATGGAAGACAGGACATCCTCGATCTCCATATTCGTCATCGAATCCGACATGCTGCGCCCCTGCCCGTCTCTTCTGGATTTTTCCCGATGCTACCCCCGAGACCGATTGGATACAACAACCCGGTTGAATTCGAACGATTTCGCGCGGATCGGCGCGCGGCCAGTGCTACTTGCCGATCGTCTTCATGATGCGGTCCAGCTTCTGGCCCTGCGCGCTATGGGCGGGACCGCGGCGCATCGCGTTGTAATAGGCGGCGGGATCATAGGTCGGAATCCCAAGGCCAAGATGTTCGACCGTCAGCAGACCCATCGCGGCAAGCAGGCGGTAGATCCCGACGTAGCGCAACGCTTCCGCCGACAGACGCAGGTTGCGGGCATCCAGCAGGGCCTGCTCGGCGTCGAGCACATCGAGTGTAGTCCGCGCACCAAGGCTGGCTTCTTCACGCACGCCTTCAAAGGCGATCTGCGCCGCGTCGATCTGTTCCAGCGTGGAAGCGATGGTTGCGTCGGCCACATCGAGGGTTGCCCAGACGGTGCCGACATTCTCGCCCACGATCACGCCCGCCTGCTGCAGCGAGGCCAGGTTGGAATCACGCGCCGCCATCGACTGACGGATCGCCGACGCAAGCGCCCCCCCTGCGTACAAAGTCTGGTTGAACCCCAGGCCAACGCCGTTTTCAACCAGCCCGTCGTCGTCGATCGCCAGTTGCGCCTGGACACCGATCGTCGGGCGCAGTTCCGCCTTGGCGCGCGCGACGTTCAGTTCTGCCGCGGCGACCTGGCGCTGCGCCTGTCGGATCGAGGGGTGCGTGCGCAGCGCGACCACGCGCGCCGCCTCCAGCGTGTCCGCTGTTCGGGGCGGGGCCGGTGGCGCGGTCAGTACACCGGGATAGTTGCCAGTCGCGGCCCGATAGTTCTCGCGCGCGATGGCAAGGTCGCCTTGTGCGGCAACCAGATTGGCATTGGCCTCGGCCAGCCGCGCCTGAGCCTGCGCCACGTCGGTGCGAGTGACTTCCCCCACCTCGAAGCGGTCTTGCGCGGCGCGAAGCTGCTCGCCAATGACAACGACGTTGTTTTCGCGCAACGTCACAACCTCTTGCTGCAGACGCACATCGACAAAGGCCGATACCGCCGCCAGCAAGACCTCTTGTTCGAGCGAGATCAGCGCCTCACGCGTGGCCAGCACGGTTTCCTTGGCCGCTTCGATCGCAAGTTGCGTGCGCCCGAAGTCAAACAGCGTCATCTGCGCCGACAGCGCCAACGTTGTGATCAGATCGTCGCCCGAAACCCGGACACCGGAATCCAGGATGCGCTGCGAATAGCCATACTGGCTTTGGGCGGCAAAATCGATCACCGGGCGAAGCCCGGCAAGCGATTGGGCGACATCTTCATCCGCCGCACGCAACAGCGCCCGGTTCTGATCGAGCAGGTTGGAATTGCGATAGGCCGCGATCAGCGCATCGGCGAGGGTTTCGGCCCGCAGCGGCGCAGCCGCCAGGAACCCCAACGCAACCGCGATCGCAAGGCGCCTCATCCTGACACGGGATACTCTCGTCATTCTCGATCGCCTCGCTACAGCATGAAACCGGGCCGCGCCTCAAATCCCGGAAGCACCGGGGCCGCAGCATTGAACACATAACGCCAGGTCAGGACGCCATCCACCTTGTAGCCCACCCGGGCCACACCCAGCGCACCTTCCATGAAGACACAGCCGATCCGCCCGCCCTCCTTGACCTGGTCAAGCAGGGCCTCGGGCAAAACCTCGATTGCCCCTTCGATCGTGATGACATCGTAGGGGCCGTGACGGGCGGCGCCCGCCGCCAACGGCCCGGCGATCACCGCAGCATTGTCGACACCCTCGGCGGCAAGGGTGCGTTCCGCCGCCGCCGCAAGATCAGGGTCTTCCTCGACCGCGATCACCGCTTCGGCCAGGCGGGCGATCACGGCGGTCGAGTAGCCAAGGCCACAGCCAAGATCCAGAACCATCTCATCTGGTTGGATGTCGAGCGCGTCGAGAAGTTTGGCAAAGGTGCGCGCCTCCAGCATCACCCGGCGCGGGGCGATCGCCAGGTTTTCCCCGACATAGGCCGCCTCGCGCTTGTCGCGCGGCACATAGACTTCGCGGGGGACGGCCAGCATCGCCTCGATGATCGGAAACTTGGTCACGTCCGAGGGCCGGACCTGCGTATCGACCATCATCGTGCGGCGTGTGGCAAAATCCGTCATGACTGAACTCTTCGGTCTACTTCGGTTGGGTCCGGGTTTGCCACAGATGAGCGGACACGGCAACACACGCACATCCTCGATTGCCAAACGATACTTCATTTGCGGATTTGGTGCCACAAAAAGCGCGCGCGGTTCGTGAATGTCGCCCCGTAACCCCTTGAGGGTCGTGGCGGATGGCGAAGCGTCCTCGGCAACCGTGTGGCAATTGCCCCGGCCCCGGCCCCGTCGGGAACAAGGCCGGATCGGGGATCGTGTTGCCCTGGGTGATCGTCCTTGCAGCGCGCTTCGGGATCCGGGCGGCGGCGCCCGCATGGCGACCAGCGATCCGATCGGCCTGCCGCGGCGGGCGTCAGCGAAACACGCGCCAGGCCAGCATCAGTCGGGCCAGCGTGGTGACAAGGCAGAGCAGACCGAACCCCCAGGCGAGCGGCGCAAAGTGCTGTGGAACAACGCAAAGCAGCGCAAAAAAGGCAATGGTTTCCGTGCCCTCCAGCAGGCCGGCGCTGTAGTAGAGCGACTTTTCGCCCTGCGCCCGCGTTTCCATGCCGCGCTTTGCCGCCAGGATCGCATAGCCCAGAAAGCTGGCGCCATTGACATAGAAGGCGGCCAGCAAGAAGGCCCCGGCGAGGCCATTCGTGCCCGGATCGCGCAGCACGAAGGCCAGCGGGATCGCGCCGTAGAAGATGAAGTCGCAGGTGATGTCCAAATAGCCGCCGAAATCCGTCTTGCGCGTGGCACGGGCGACCGCACCGTCCAGACCATCGGCAATCCGGCTGACGGCCAACGGCACCAGTGCCAGCGCCCCTGCCCCGCCTGCAATCGCAGCCGCCATCAACAGACCAAAGCCGAGACCCGCAAGCGTGACCATGTCGGCCGACACGCCGCGCCGCGCCAGCGCGCGCCCCGCGCGGTTCAGCGGGGGATCGATCCAGCGCCGCATCGTTGCATCGAGCATCCGGGCCTCCTTTTCTGGTTTTTCCCTCGCGCATTCGCGAGAGCGGCACAAGCGGCGACGCGCCGCCTCACATCCTCGTGCAGCAACCGAGGTTTCGATTGCCATGCGGGCGGGCCCTTGCAACACCGGGGAACCGGCCCGCAACCGATACCCCCTACGGAGATGATGACATGACAAGACTGTTGTTCGCTGCCCTTGCCACCGCCACGTTCGCGCTGCCTGCCGCAGCTCAGCCCGACCCGGCGAACTGGCAAGCCGTGCTGGACGAGGCGCGCGGCCAGACCGTCTATTGGCACGCCTGGGGGGGGGATCCGAAGATCAACGCCTTCATCGCCTGGGTCGGCACCGAGGCCGAGGCGCGCCACGGCGTGCGGCTGGAACAGGTCAAGCTGGCCTCGACCGCGGATGCGGTGGCGCGTGTGGTGGCGGAAAAGCAGGCCGGGCAGGATACGGGCGGCGCGGTGGATCTGGTCTGGATCAACGGCGAGAACTTTGCCGCGATGAAGACCGAGGGCCTGCTGTTCGGGCCATTTGCCGAAGCCTTGCCGAACTGGTCCCTGGTCGATGTCGCGGGCAAGCCGGCGGTAGTCAAGGATTTTACCGAAAGCACGATGGGGATGGAAAGCCCTTGGGCCATGGCGCAACTGGTGTTCGAGCACGATACCGGTCGCGTGCCCGAACCACCGCTGTCAGCGGCCGCCCTGCTGGACTGGGCAGAGGCCAATCCGGGTCGCTTCACCTATCCGCAGCCGCCGGATTACCTTGGCACGACCTTTCTGAAACAGGTGCTTTACGGGGTGATCGAGGATCCGACGATCCTGCAGGCGCCGGTCGACGAGGCAACCTATGCCACCGTCACGGCGCCGCTCTGGGCCTATCTCGACCGCCTGACGCCCGCGCTCTGGCGGCGCGGCCAGGCCTATCCGGCGAACGAGCCGGCGCTTGGGCAACTGCTGGCGGATGGCGAGATCGACCTGTCCTTTGCGTTCAATCCCGGCCGCGCCTCGGCCGCGATCGCGGCGGGCGAACTGCCCGACACGGTGCGCACCCATGTGTGGACCGGCGGGACGATCGGCAACGCCAGCTTCGTGGCGATCCCCTACAACGCGGCGCACGCGGCGGGGGCCATGGTGATCGCCAACCTTCTGCTGGATCCAGAAGTGCAGGCGCGGGCGCAGGATCCGGCCGTGCTGAGGTTCCAGACGGTGCTGAACCTTGATGCGCTGGCCGCCGAAGACCGGGCACGGTTCGACGCGCTTGATCTGGGCGTGGCCACGCTGGCCCCGTCGGCGCTGGGGCCTGCGCTGCTGGAGCCGGATGCAAGCTGGATGGTGCGGATCGCGCAGGACTGGATCGCGCGCTACGGGGTCGTGCAGTGATCCAGACGCGGGCGCTGCGCGCGGCGCCCGGCGTGACGCTGATACTGATGGCCGGGCCGGTTGCGGCCGGTCTGGCGGGCACG
>JBGSQL010000306.1:0-5077 GCA_041738105.1 Rhodobacter sp.
GCGCAGCCCGCTGCGCGAAGCGGCGCATCTGGGCCTGCGCCTTGGCGCGCGCCTCGCCCCTTCGGCACCGCTGAAACGCTTCGACTGGATTTATGGCCATGACGTGACGGCGGGGTAGGGCAGCGCTGCCCAACCTGCACCCGGATCAGACAGCGGCGCGGTCGTCCGCCAACTCCACCCAGACCGGCACGTGGTCGGATGGCTTTTCGCCGGCGCGCATCTCTTTCTCGATCCCGGCATCCACCAGCAGATCCGCCGCCTGCGGGCTCAGCAGGATATGGTCGATCCTGATGCCGTTGTTCCGCTCCCACGCGCCGGCCTGATAATCCCAAAATGTGTATCCAGGCTTGGGATTGCGCGCCAGCAGCGCATCGGTGAACCCCAGGTTCAGGATCCGGCGGAACGCGGCCCGGCTTTCCGGCAGAAACAGCGCGTCCTTTTCCCAGGCTTCGGGCTTTGCCGCGTCCTCGGTCTGCGGGATGACGTTGTAATCTCCCAGCAGCACAACCGGTTCCTCGGTTTCCAGCAAGGCTGCCGCGCGCCGCTTCAGCCGATCCATCCAGGCCAGCTTGTAGTCATATTTCGGCCCCGGCGCGGGATTGCCATTCGGCAGGTACAGCCCGCACACCCGCACCGCGCGCGCACCGATCACCGTGGCCTCGATCCAGCGCGCCTGTTCGTCGGCCTCGTCGCCCGGCAGGCCGCGCGTCACATCCTCCAGCGGCAGTTTCGACAGGATCGCAACGCCGTTGAAGCTCTTTTGCCCATGCGTCTCGACCCGATAGCCAAGGTCTTCGAAGATCTCGCGCGGAAAACCGGCATCGACCGACTTGATCTCCTGCAAGACCGCCACATCCGGCGCACTGGCCCGCAGCCACTGCGGAACCGTCTCGATCCGCGCCTTGATGCCGTTGATGTTGAAGGTTGCGATCTTCATGGCCGTCTCCCGCTGCCTGCCCGTTCTAGGGCCTTTCGGCAGGCAGGGAAACCGTCTTGACTCGTTAAAATCTGGTGAACAAAATCAGGAAGATCCTGTTCTTTCAAAGGCATTGAAAGCGTTACACCTGTGCGACATTCGCCCACCGCACCGACGCGCGCTCACATGGAAAAACTGGTGCCACACCCGCAGGACGAGGTTGCATTCGGATTCTGAACCACGAACCGCGCCCCGATCAACTCTTCCGAGAAATCAATGACCGCGTTTTCCAGAAAGGGCAGGGACACCGCATCGACCAGCACCTTCGCGCCGTCTTTCTCCAGCACCAGATCATCCGGCGCGGGATCGTCCAGCTTGATATCGTACTGAAACCCCGAACAGCCGCCGCCCTCGACCGCCACGCGCAGCGCGCGCGCCTCACCCGTCGCGGCCGCAATCTCGGCCAGTCTCGCAAAGGCCCGGTCGGTCACCCGGGGGGGCAGGGTCAGCGTCATCATTACCGGTATCCTTTCGCACTCCGGTTGAATATAGGCTCGGGGCAGGGACTTCACAAGCCAAGGCACCCCATGCTCGCCCCCTATGCCTGTCAGCCCGAAGCCAGCCGTGGCCGCCTGTTCGACGAACGGATGAGCACCTTTCGCTCGCCCTTCCAGCGCGACCGCGACCGCATCATCCACTCCTCCGCCTTCCGCCGGCTGAAACACAAGACCCAGGTCTTCGTGGAACACGAGGGGGATTACTACCGCACCCGCCTGACTCACACGATCGAGGTCGCCCAGGTCGCCCGCACCATCGCCGGCGTGCTCGATCTGAACACCGACCTCGCCGAAGCCATCGCGCTGGCGCATGATCTGGGCCACACCCCCTTCGGCCACACCGGCGAGGACGCAATGGAGGCGCTGATGGCGCCCTATGGCGGCTTTGATCACAACGCCCAGGCCCTGCGGATCGTGACCCGCCTCGAACGCCACTACGCCGAGTTCGACGGTCTGAACCTGACTTGGGAAACGCTCGAAGGCATCGCCAAACACAACGGCCCGGTCGAAGGCCCGCTGCCCTATGCCCTGGCCGACGCCAACGCCCAGTGGGATCTGGAATTGCACACCTTCGCCAGCGCCGAGGCCCAGGTCGCCGCGATCGCCGACGACGTGGCCTATTCGCACCACGATCTGCACGATGGCTTGCGCTCGGGCCTGTTCACCGAAACCGACCTGATGGACCTTCCCGTGACCGGCCCCGCCTTTGCCGAGGTCGATGCCCTTTACCCCGGCCTCGACCCGATGCGCCGCCGCCACGAGGCGTTGCGCCGTGTTTTCGGCCGCATGGTCGAGGATGTGATCGCCGTCGCCAGAAACCGGCTCGAGGCCGCACAGCCGAAATCGGTCGAAGAGATTCGCGCCCTGGGGGCAACCGTGATCCGGTTCTCGAAACCGCTCTATCAGGAGCTCAAGGCGATCCGGGGGTTCCTGTTCACCCGCATGTACCGCGCTCCGTCCGTGATGGCCGAACGCGCCAAGGTCACGCGGGTGGTCAACGATCTGTTTCCGCTGTTCCTCTCCCACCCCGATCTGCTGCCGGCGGAATGGCATCCCGACATAGCCGCCGCCGCAGACCAGACGGCGCTGGCCCGCATCGTGGCGGATTACGTGGCCGGCATGACGGATCGTTTCGCACTGCAGGAACACCAGCGCCTGTTCGGGGCATCGCGCCCTCAGGATTGACGCGGCCGAAGCCCTCTGGCACAGGCGAGGCAAAGAACAGGACCACACGATGAACCTTTTTGCCGATATCCGCAGCCTCGTGATCGAAACGATCGCCGCCATGACCTCTGCCGGTGATCTGCCGGGTGGCCTGGATCTGTCTGCGGTGACCGTCGAGCCGCCCCGCGATGCCGCGCATGGCGACATGGCGACCAATGCGGCGATGGTCCTGGCCAAACCGGCAGGGCTGTCGCCCCGCGCCATAGCCGAAACCCTCGCCGTGCGGCTGAAGGCCGACGCCCGCATCGCTGCGGCCGAAGTGGCCGGCCCCGGGTTTCTGAACCTCCGGCTTGCGCCGCAAGTCTGGCAGGGCCTTGTCCGCAAGGCGCTTCAGGCCGGACCCGAGTTCGGCCGCTCGGCCCTGGGGCAGGGCCAGAAAGTGAACGTCGAGTTCGTCTCTGCCAACCCGACCGGACCGATGCATGTCGGCCATGTGCGCGGCGCGGTCTTCGGCGATGCGCTTGCCCGGCTTCTCGCCTTCACCGGCCACGATGTCACCCGCGAGTATTACATCAACGACGGCGGCGCGCAGGTCGATGTGCTCGCCCGCTCGGCTTTCGAGCGCTATCGCGAGGCGCACGGGCTGGAACCGGCGATCAGGGAGGGGCTCTATCCCGGCGATTACCTGATCCCTGTCGGCGAGGCTCTGAAGGAAACCTTCGGCCCGGCCTTCCTCGACAAGCCCGAGTCGGACTGGCTGGTGCCGGTGCGAGAGTTTGCGACCGAGCGGATGATGACCATGATCCGCGAGGATCTGGCGCTTCTCGGTGTAACGATGGATGTCTATTCCTCGGAAAAGGCGCTTTATGGCACCGGCCGGATCGAGGCGGCGATCGCGACGCTTCGCAGCATGGGCCTGATCTACGAGGGCGTGCTCGAACCGCCCAAGGGCAAGACGCCCGAGGATTGGGAACCACGCACGCAGACGCTGTTCCGGTCAACCGCGCACGGCGACGATGTCGATCGGCCGGTGATGAAATCCGATGGCAGCTGGACCTATTTCGCGCCCGACATTGCGTATCACTACGACAAGATCACCCGCGGCTTCGACGCGCTGATCGACATCTTCGGCGCCGATCACGGCGGCTATGTCAAGCGCATGAAGGCCGCGGTCGCCGCGCTGTCGGATGGCCGCGTGCCGCTGGACATCAAGCTGATCCAGTTGGTGAAGCTGTGGAAGAACGGCGAGCCGTTCAAGATGAGCAAGCGCGCGGGTACCTTCGTCACCCTGCGCGATGTGGTCGAACAGGCCGGGCCGGATGTGACCCGCTTTGTCATGCTCACCCGCAAGAACGACGCCCCGCTCGACTTCGACTTCGACAAGGTGCTGGAGCAGTCCAAGGACAATCCGGTGTTCTACGTCCAGTATGCCAACGCCCGCGTCAACTCGGTGCTGCGCAAGGCGCGAGAGGCCGGGATCGCCTGCGATGATAGCACGCTTGCCGCGGCCGATCTGTCCCGGCTGGCCCATGAGGCCGAGCTGGCGCTTGCGCGAAAGATCGCGGAATGGCCCCGTCTGGTCGAGATCGCCGCGCGCAACAACGAACCGCACCGGGTGGCCTTTTACCTCTACGAGCTTGCGTCCGACCTCCACGGATTGTGGAACCGGGGCAATGACGACCCATCCTTGCGCTTCATTCAGGACGATCACGCCACATCACAGGCGAAAATCGCCCTTGTCCGGGCCGTAGCCGTTGTGATTTCCGCAGGTCTTGGTATTCTTGGCGTTACGCCGGTAGAGGAAATGCGCTGACCAACAGGTGCCCCTGCCAAGGCGAACAGGCAAGACAGACCCGGCACCTTATAAGCCGGGCAGGTGGGGCAGAGCATGGCAGTTATGGATGACAGGGATTTCGAAACCTATGGCGGGGCGGCGGCAACGCCAAGCCAGACCCAATGGCTGATCAATGTCGCGGGGGCCGTCACATCGGTCGCGCTGGTCATCGGCGTCGGGGTGTGGGGCTACCAACTCGCGGTGCGGGATGTCACCGGGATCCCCGTTGTGCGCGCGCTGGCGGGCCCGATGCGGATCGCCCCGCAGGATCCGGGTGGCGAGATCGCGGCGCATACCGGCTTGTCGGTGAACCAGATCGCGGCAGAAGGCGGGACGGCCCCGTTACCGGATCAGATGGTGCTGGCACCCCGCCCGATCGAACTTTCGCCCGAGGATCAGCCGGTTGCGCTCGCAGCGCTTGCCCCGCCAGCCACCACGCCCACAGCGCCCGAGGTGGCGGTGCTTGCCGCCCTGCCGGTGACGAATTCCGTCGATCCGGGGCTTCCCCCGCTGGCGCCGGGGGACCTTACAGAGACGGTGCTGCCCCCGGCCCCTGATGCGGCGGCCACACCCGACGCGCTCGAGACGGCGGTCGAGGATGCGCTG
>JBGSQL010000311.1:0-2363 GCA_041738105.1 Rhodobacter sp.
ATCTCGCGGCGCGTCGGCGGGCGCATAGCCCACGAACAGCGCATGGTCGCGCCGGTTCCACGGCAGTTGTTCGTTCCGCACGACCCCGCTCGCCCGTTCGGCGGCGCTGATGTTGCGCACCTGGCTGGTTCCGGTCTTGCCCGCCATCAGCATGGTTTCCTCGGCGATCCGTGACGCGCTCCCGGTGCCACCCTGCGCGTTCACGACCGCGTACATGCCCTGCTGGATCGACCGCAGGTTCTCGGCCGAAATCTCCAGCGGCGGCGCCGGGGGCACCGCAATCTCGTCCTTGCCGATCGCCTTGATCAGCCGCGGCACCACCGCCGTGCCGCTGGCGATCCGCGCGGTCATCACCGCCAGCTGCAATGGCGAGGTCAGCACATAGCCCTGCCCGATGGACGCGTTCACCGTATCGCCGATCCGCCACTCGGCCTTGTGGCGTTCCTGCTTCCAGGCCTTGTTCGGCATCACCCCTTCGGTGATCGCGGACATCGGCAGGTCGTGGCGCACCCCCAGACCCAGCTTGCGGCCCATCTCGGCGATCTTGTCGATCCCGACGCGCTGCGCCATCTCGTAATAATAGACGTCGCAGCTTTCCTTCAGCGACCGCATCAGATCGACGCGCCCATGCCCGCCGCGCTTCCAGCAATGGAACCGCCGCCCGCCAAATTCCTTGTAGCCGGGGCAACTGACCGTGGTTCCCGGCGTGGTAACCCCGGCCTCCAGCGCCGCCAGCGCGGTGACCATCTTGAACGTCGATCCCGGCGGATAGGCCCCCTGCACCGTCTTGTTCGCCAGTGGCCGGTGGTCGTTCCCGGTCAGCAGGCTGTAATCGGCCTGGCTGATCCCGCGCACGAACAGGTTCGGATCGAACGACGGCGACGAGGCGATGGCCACAAGATCGCCCGTGCGCACGTCCATCACCACGCAGGCGGCGCTTTCCTCGCCCAGCCGCGCCTGCACATAGTTCTGCACATCCGCGTCGATCGTCAGCCGCAGGTCCGATCCGGCGATGCCCTCTTCCCGGTCCAGTTCGCGCATCACCCGCCCGACCGAGTTCACCTCGATCCGCTTGGTGCCCGCGTGCCCGCGCAGATCTCCCTCCATCCAGCGTTCCACACCGATCTTGCCGATCTGGAACTTCGGGATCTGCAACAGCGGGTCGGGATCTTCCAGTTCGGCCAGATCATTGTCGCTGACCGGGCCGACATAGCCCACGACATGCGCGAAATCCTCGGCGCGCGGATAGCGCCGGCTCAGGCCCACCTCGGGGTTCACGCCGGGCAGGGCGGGCGCGTTCACCGCAACCGCCGACAGATCCTCCCAGCGCAGCCAGTCGGCCACCACGATCGGCACAAAGGCCGACCGCCGCTCCATCTCCTTGCGGGTGCGCTCCAGATCCGCCTCGCTCAGCGGCATGACTTGCGCCAGACGTGCCAGCACGTCCTCGACATCCCCCGCATCCTCGCGGGTGATCACCACGCGGTAATTCTGCTCGTTTCCGGCGATCAGCTTGCCGTTGCGGTCCAGGATCAGGCCGCGGGCCGGGGGGATCAGCCGGATGTTGATCCGGTTCTCCTCGGCCAGCAGCGCATATTGATCGGCCTCTTCCACCTGCATGTAGCGCATCCGCGCCCCGAGAACCGCGATGAAGGCCAGCTGTGCCCCGCCCAGAAACAGCGCGCGGCGCGTGATGCCGCGCGCGCTGGTGTCTGAATCCCTGGCCGATCGTCTCACAGGCGCCTCCCGTAGGCATCGACTTCGCCGGTGGCAGGCTTGTGTACCCCCAGCCCCAGCCGTGACACCGCCACCACCGCAGGATACCACAGGATCGACACCACCATCTGCACCATCGTCTGCGCCAGGCTGACCTGCTCCAGCATCGTTACCATCAAGGCCAGGCGCAGCCCCAGCGTGGCCGCCGCCAGCACCGTCGCGACCAGCAGCCATTCCATGACGAAACTCAACTCCCGCGTCAGCGCCGCCCGGTTGCGCAAGAACTCGGCCGCCAGCACGGTCAGGGCCGCCCAAAGCCCCGGCGGGCGCAGCAGTAGCATGTCCTCCAGCAACACGATCGCTGCGATCAGCAGCGCGGGCACATAGTCGGGGCGGCGCAGCACCCAGGCCATCGTGATGCAGAACACCAGATCCGGTGCCAGCCCGCCGCCGTTCGCCGACCCCAGCGGCAGCAGCCGCAGAAACAGCAGGACCGCGACCAGCCCCGCGTAAAGTGCGCGATAGGCCCAGACGGCAGACCGGGCCCCCTCAGCCATCGACCCCCTCCACCGTTGCGTCCGCGTCCGCGTCCGCCGGGGCCGCCTCGGGCAACACGGGCGGCGGGATCAGCGCGCCGGGTTCGAGGA
>JBGSQL010000329.1:0-13640 GCA_041738105.1 Rhodobacter sp.
CCAGCGCGCCAAGCGCCATGGCCAGCGCAAGCACGCCCGCCAGCGGTTGCACGGTGCGGCCCAGGTCACCGCGTTTCCACGGCAGCATCGCGCCGATCGGCAGCAGCGTGGCAAGCGCCACGATGAAGGGCGAGAAGGCCATGTTGAAGAACGGCGGTCCGACCGAAAGCTTTCGCGCGAACACCAGTTCGGCAATCAGCGGCCAGACGGTGCCGACAAAGACAACGAAGGCCGAGACGGCGAGCAGCAGGTTGTTGGCCACCAGCGCGCCTTCGCGGCTGATCGGGGCGAAGACGCCCTTCGCCTCCATCGCGCCGGCCCGCAGCGCGAACAGGGTCAGCGCCCCGCCCATGAACACGGCAAGGATCATCAGGATGAAGATGCCGCGTTCAGGATCATTGGCGAAGGCATGGACCGAGGTCAGCACGCCCGAGCGCACGATGAAGGTGCCGATCAGCGAAAATCCGAAGGCGAGAATGGCCAGAAGGATGGTCCAGCTTTTCAACGCCTCGCGCTTTTCGACGACGATCGAGGAATGCAGAAGGGCTGCGGCGACGAGCCAGGGCATGAACGAGGCGTTCTCGACCGGATCCCAGAACCAGAAGCCGCCCCAGCCCAATTCATAGTAGGCCCACCACGAGCCGAGTGCGATCCCGATGGTCAGGAAGATCCAGGCGGCCAGTGTCCACGGGCGGACCCAGCGGCCCCAGGCGGCATCGACCCGCCCCTCGATCAGCGCGGCGATGGCGAAGGAGAAGGCCATCGAGAGCCCGACATAGCCGAGGTAGAGGAAGGGCGGATGGAAGGCGAGGCCGGGATCTTGCAGGAGCGGGTTCAGATCGTGCCCGTCGAAGGGGGGCACCGCCATGCGCAGGAACGGGTTCGAGGTGAAAAGCAGGAAGGCCAGGAACGCCACGCCGATCATGCCCTGAACGGCAAGGACGCGGGCGCGCAACTGCGGCGGCAGGTTGCCACCGAACCATGCCGCACAGGCACCGAACAGGGCAAGGATCAGAACCCAGAGCAGCAACGAGCCTTCGTGGTTTCCCCAGACGCCGGAGACCTTGTAGATCAGCGGTTTAAGCGTGTGCGAGTTCTGCACGACGAGGCGCAGCGAGAAATCCGAGGTCACGAAGGCGTAGGTCAGCGCCGCAAAGGAAAAGCCGATCAGGATCAGCTGAAGCGTGGCAGCCGGTTCGGCCACGGCCATCCAGCGGGCCCAACGGCGGTCTGCCCCGATTAGCGGGATCGTGGACTGGATGAGCGCGACCGCGAGGGCCAGCACCAACGCGAAATGTCCGAGTTCGACGATCATCGTCCCTGCCTCTGCTTGACGTCTGTGCGTGACGGGGATCCAGCTTGCCGGTCCCCTTGCCTGACAGGCTTGACACTATTCGCAAAATCCGGACGGGCCAAGAGGGATGCGCGCCGATGCCGCGCCCCCTTAGCGCGCGCGAAAGAGCGAACCGAGCACGCCACGCACCAGCGCCTGGCCGGATTTGCTGCCAAGCTGGCGCGCGAACGACTTTGCGAAGGCCTCGGTCACGCTGTCGCCACGCCGGGCTGCGGGCTTTTGGGCGGGCTTGGCAGCGGCGCCACCATCCCATCGACGGGCGTTGTTGAACGCCTCATCCAGTTCGGCAGCCTTGCCTTGTGCGGCCTCGGCCCGGGCCGCGTCGGCGGCGGCGGCTTCGGCCCTTGTCTTCAGACGCTCGAACGCCGAATCGCGGTCGATCAGGGTTTCGTATTTACCCCGGAGCGGCGAGGCGGCGATGATCTGCGCGCGCACACCGGGATCTATCGGGCCGGCCTGCGAGGACGGCGGTCGGATCAGGGTGCGCTCGACGAGGCCGGGGATGCCCTTGGCTTCCAGCAGCGAGGTGACGGCCTCGCCCGTGCCGACCTCGCGGATCGCCTCTTCCGTCGAGAAGCGCGGATTGTCCCGATAGGTCTGCGCGGCAAGGCGCAACGCCTTCTGATCCTTTGCGGTAAAGGCGCGCAGCGCGTGCTGGACCCGGTTACCCAGTTGCCCCAGTATGTTTTCCGGAACGTCTTCCGGGCTTTGCGTGACAAAGTAGATCCCGACCCCCTTGGACCGGATCAGACGGGCCACCTGCTCTACCTTGGCGACCAGCGCCTTGGGGGCATCGGTGAACAGCAGATGCGCCTCATCGAAGAAGAAGACGAGCTTCGGTTTGTCGGGATCGCCGACCTCGGGCAGTTGCTCGAACAGTTCCGACAGGAGCCAGAGCAGGAAGGTGGCATAGAGCCGGGGCGAGGTCATCAGCCGATCTGCCGCCAGGATGTTGATCCGCCCTGCCCCGGTTTCATCGACCGCCATCAGATCCGCAAGATCGAGCGCGGGTTCCCCGAACAGCAGGGCGCCGCCCTGGTTTTCCAGCACCAGAAGGCGGCGCTGGATCGCACCGATCGTTGCGGGCGCGACGTTGCCGTAGCGCAAGCCGATCGGGCCCGCATTCTCGCCGATGAACACCAGAAGTGCCTGCAGATCCTTGAGATCGAGAAGCGGAAGGCCCTCTTCATCCGACAGGCGGAAGGCAATGTTGAGCACCCCCTCTTGCGGCTCGGTCAGGTCCATCAGGCGCGACAGCAAGAGCGGCCCCATCTCGGCCACGGTCGTGCGGATCGGGTGCCCCGCTTCGCCGAACAGATCCCAGAAGGTGACGGGAAAGGCGCGATACTGCAAATCGAGCCCGATCGTGGCGGATCGCTTGACGAAGGCATCGTGGCGCTTGTCTGCGGTTGACCCGGGCCCAGCCAGACCCGCGAGATCGCCCTTGATGTCCGACAGGAACACCGGCACCCCGGCCGCCGAAAACCCTTCGGCAAGGATCTGAAGCGTCACCGTCTTGCCCGTGCCGGTGGCCCCGGCGATCAGGCCGTGGCGGTTGGCGTAGCGCAACAGCATTTGCTGCGGCTGAGCATAGCCTTCCCCGCCGCCACCCACGAAAATGCTTGCTGCCTCAGTCATTCCTGCCCCCGGATCCTGTCGTTGCCTCGCGAAAATACATTGTTAACCCCATTGTGCCAGTCTGCATCTTGTCCGGGGGTTCGGTGCCTTGCCCCGGACGCAACTTCCTCCCTGTCAGACTGGCCGCGCCCCTCAAAAGGCGCGGATTTTTTCTTTGTTTTTCAAGGCAGGCACTGTCAAGAAAGTGTAAAGAAACCCGTTGACGTACCGCAGCCAAGGCCTTAGCGTTGCTGTCAATGAAGTCGGCCAGTCCGACAGGGAGCAATAATTGATGGAAAAGGGCTCGCTGCGGGCCCTTTTTCTTTTTGGTGTCCAGTTCCGCCGATCAGCCCGTTTTCGGGCCTGACACCGGGACCGCCCCATGCTAACGCAACTCGCATCTCTTGTTGTGATGGAACCTCTCATGACCCCCCAGACCCTTTCGCTCTTCTCTGCTGTTGTCGTTTCGGTTGCGCTGATGGGCGCGGCCCAGGCCCAGGAAGCGGCCGCGCCAGCCACCGAGGCCCCGGCAGCGGACGTCGCAAACGGCACCGATTCGCTTTCACTTGGCTCTGAGGTGAAGGCGCCTGACGGCCCGGGCACAACCTATACCGAGGCGACCTTCGAGTCGTGGGAGCAGCGGTGTCTGCGGACCGAGGATGGCGCCAATCCTTGCCAGCTTTACCAGCTGCTGAAGGATGCGCAGGGCACGAGTGTTGCTGAGATCAGCATGTTCGCGCTGCCGCCCGGACAGCCGGCCGTGGCGGGGGCGACGATCGTTGCACCGCTTGAAACGCTGCTGACCGAACAATTGACGATCTCGGTCGATGCCGCGACGCCCAAGCGCTATCCGTTCACCTGGTGCGCACCGGTTGGCTGTATCGCGCGCATCGGTTTTACCCAGGCGGAAGTGGATGGGTTCAAGAAGGGCGCGAAGGCCACGATGACGATCGTTCCGGTCGCCGCGCCGGACCAGAAAGTGGTGTTGGACATCTCGTTGAAGGGGTTCACCGCCGGCTTTGACGCCGTGTCGAAAACCCCGGCGCCCTGACTGACAGCCTGACCGGACGGCGTGCGCACCTGACAGGACAGCGGCGCCGCCCCGGTCAGGCGCGCCGCAGGACCAGAACCGCGTTCAGTCCGCCAAAGGCGAAGGCGTTTGACAGCACGACATCCACATGTGCGTCGCGGGCCACGTTGGGAACGACATCGAGCGCACATTCCGGATCGGCCTCTTCATAGCCGATGGTGGGCGCGATCACGCCGTCACGCAGCGCCATGAGACAGGCGAGCAGTTCGACCGCACCCGTGCCGCCGATCAGATGGCCGTGCATCGACTTGGTGGACGAGATCATCAGACGGTCGGCGTGCGGCCCGAAGACATCCGCGACCGCGGCACATTCGGTCTTGTCGTTGGCCGCCGTGCCGGTGCCGTGCGCGTTGATATAGCCAACCTCGTCACCATTGATGCGCGCGTCGCGCAATGCCCCCGAAATGGCGCGCGCCGCCCCCTGCTTGGACGGCATGACGACATCGGAGGCATCCGAGGTCATGGCAAAGCCCACCACCTCGGCCAGGATCTCGGCGCCGCGCGCGCGCGCATGATCGAGTTCCTCGAACACGAACACGGCTGCCCCTTCGCCCTGCACCATGCCGTTGCGGTTCAGCGAGAATGGGCGGCAGGCATCCTTGGACATCACCCGCAGCCCTTCCCAGGCCTTGATGCCGCCAAAGCAGAGCATCGACTCGGACCCGCCCGTCAGCATCGCGCGTGCGCCGCCCGCCCGCACCATCTGGAAGGCGAGGCCCATCGCGTGGTTGGAACTGGCGCAGGCCGTCGCCACGGTGAAGCTTGGCCCCTTCAGATTGAACTCGATCGTCAGATGGCTTGCGGCGGCATTGTTCATCAGTTTGGGCACGACGAAGGGATGAACGCGGTTCTTGCCCTCTTCATAGACGGCGCGATAGTTCTCGTCCCAGGTGTTCACACCGCCGCCGGCGGTGCCCAGCACGACGCCCGCCTCATACCCGAGGTGGCCATCGAAATTCAGGCCGGATTGCGCCACGGCCTGACGCGCGGCCAGCAGGGTGAATTGCGTGAATTTGTCATAAAGAACAATCTGCTGACGGTTGAAGTACGCCTCGGGATCCCAGTTGTGCACCTGGCCGCCGATCTGGATCGACAGCCTGTCCTTGTCACGGATGTCGAGTTCGGTGATGCCGCAACGACCCTCGCGGAAGGCCTCGAATGTCCCGGGAACGTCATGCGCGAGCGCGTTGATCGTGCCGGCGCCGGTAATGACGACCCGCTTCATTCCTGGTCTGGTGTCATGCTGCGGATTGATCGGCAAGAAGCGCCTCAACCGCCGCGACGATCGAGGCGACCGACGAGATGTCGAACGCGCTGTCGGCAGGATCGTTGGCGTTGAACGGCACTGAAATGTCGAATTCCTCTTCGATCGCGAAGATTGACTCGACCAGACCAAGACTGTCGATGCCGAGGCTTTCCAGCGTCGAGTCCGGTTTCACGTCGTTCACATCCAGCACCGCCTGTTCGGCAATGATGGCAATGACGCGATCCCTTACGCTTTGGTTCATGGCGCCCCCCAGAGGACAGGTTCGCTGCGTGATTTAGTCTGTCTCGGTCCGGTTTGAAATGGTTTTCTGCAAGGCAGCGACGGTTGCGGCAAGCCTCGGCAGGCGGCGCAGGGCCTTTTGCATTTCCAGATGGGTTTGCATCTTTACTGCCGGATAGCCCAGCAACACCCGCCCGGCCGGCGCATTGGTGAAAATCTTGGTGGCGCCACCGGCGATCACATCATCCCCGACCGAGATGTTGTCGTTGACCCCGCACTGGCCGCCGAGCACCACGCGATCGCCGATCCGGGCGGACCCCGCGATACCGACCTGCCCGCACAGCAGGCAATCGCGCCCGACGCTGACGTTGTGGCCAAGATGCACGAGGTTGTCGAGTTTTGTTCCCGAGCCAATGACCGTATCCCGGATCGTGCCCCGGTCGATGCAGGCATTCGCGCCGATTTCCACGTCATCGCCTATGCTTACAGACCCTAGTGAATGGATCCGCAACCAGCCTTGCGCGTGGATGCTGTCGCGTTGGCCCAGGGTTTCGCGGATCTCCTCGACGCCCGACTTTTCCGGGGTGACGAAGGAAAAGCCATCGCCTCCGATCACGACACCAGGCTGACAGATGAATCGATCCCCGATCACGACACGCGCACCGATCCGGGCGCCTTGCAGGATCAGCGCGTCGGCGCCGATCCGCGTATGTTCCGCGATCGAGACGTGGCTGGCGATCCGCGCGCGCGCACCGATCACGGCATGGGCTGCGATGGTGACAAAAGGTCCGATGCACGCATCCGGGCCGATCATTGCGGTCGGATCGACAAGTGCCATCGGGTGAATGCCGGGTGCAATCATGGGGCCGGCGTCGATCAGGCGCGTCAGGCCCGCCATGGCGACCCTGGGCCGCGGCACCCAGAGTGCTGCGGTAAGACCAAGCGCCTGCCAGTCGGCGCCCGGCCAGACGATTGCGGCACGCGCCCTGCCCTTGCCAAGCCCGTCCGCGTATTTTGGATCCATCGCCAGCGCCAGATCATCGGGACCGGCCATGGCAGGTTCGGCCGCGCCCGTGATCCGAAGATCCAGATCACCCTTTGCTTCGGCGCCGAGGGCCGAGGCGATTTCGCGGATCGTATGGCTCATACCCGTTCCCGACGCCCTCAGGCGGCCCTGTGCCGCGCGCGATGCCCCGCTTGATCTAGCCCTGAACCCGAGGCAATACCACCCCGGCCGCTTCCAGCGCCTCGAAGATGCGTGCGTCCCGGCCGTAGACATCCCGGCGATAGGTCATCTGACCCTTGGCGGTGGGATAGGCGGTGAAATAGACGAGGTGAACCGGAACCGGATCCACCAGCTTCACCACGGACTCGACCCCGGTTTTCAGGTGCCGACCGAATTCGTCGACGGGATCGTCGGATTGCGGCCCCAGCAGGGTATAGGCAAAGTCGAACGGATCGGCGAGACGGATGCAGCCATGGCTGTAGGCCCGCACCTCCTGATCGAAGAGGGCCTTCTGCGGCGTGTCGTGCAGATAGATGTTGTGCGGGTTGGGAAACATGAACTTGACCTTTCCCAGGGCGTTTCCGTCCGAGGGCGGCTGACGCATCGAGTAGGGAAAGGTCTTGGCGGTGTAGGCGTTGAAATTGATCGCGGCGCGGGAGACGACCCTGCCGGACCGGTCAACGATCTTCAGATGCCCGGCGGCGTTCGGGTTGCTCTTGAGCAGCGGCAGATATTCTTTCGTGGTGATCGACCGCGGCACGTTCCAGCTGGGGTTGATCACCATGAACTCGATCTGGTCCGAAAACTCGGGGCTGCGCTGATCGGGCAGGTTCTTGCCAATGACCGAACGCGTCTGGAATGTGATCTTGCCGTGATCGACGACCCGCGCGGAAAAGTCGGTCAGGTTGACCCAGACATAGCGCGCGCCGCGCTCGATGTTCATCCAGCGTTCCCGTTCCATCGCGACGACGACAGACTTGAGCCGCTCTTCCGGCGCGATGTTTATCTCGGCGAGGGTGCCGGCGCCGGCAACACCGTCCGCGACCAGCCCGTGCAGAAGCTGAAAGTCCTGGACGGCGCGTTGCAGCGCCCCGTCGTAGCTTGCCGACACCGCGCGGCGCAGCAAGCCCATCGCGACCAGCCGGTCGCGCAGAGCGACGACATCGGGGCCGGTCTGACCCGGGGCCAGAGGTCTTTCGGGAACCATCGGACCCCAGCCGCCCTGGGCGATCAACGCCTCGAGGCGCAACTTCTCGCGCATCATCAGCGCGTATTCCGGCGAGCGTGGCGCAAGGTCGCGCAGGAACGCCGACGGGTCCGACGCCTGAAAGGCTTCAATCTGACCGCGCCGATCTTTCCGCAGCACATCGCGCAAGATGCCGCCATCCACCTTCGTTGGAACCAGAACGCCGGTCTGCAGATCGCGCGCATAGTCCAGCAGCGCCCGCGTCAGCTCGACCTCGATCCGGCCCCGATCGCGTTCGGTTTCGGCGCTGCGCAAGGCTTGGGCCAACAAGGCCGCATCATAGCGGACCACTGGCAGACCGTGGTTTTCGGCACCTGACAGCGCCATCAGCAGGGCTGCCCTGCGATCGGCATCGTCAGCATCGGTCCAGATGGCATCATAATTGCGGTCACGATAGAAGCCGGCGATCGCCTCATCCCCGGCCGCAGCCTCGGCTACAGCCTGGACGAAGGCCGAGGGCTGGGCCTGCGCCAAGTTACCAAGCGACGCGAGGACCATGACGAACAAATGCAACCTGGCGGCGAGGAAGAACGGGCGTCGTTGGGTTTGCATCCGCAATCTGGTCCTTTGGTGCGTCAACTGACTGAAAACCTCCACGATTTCTAGCGTAGTGTCCATTCACAACCGCAACATCGTGATGCGATGCGCCCGAAACCGCGGCACGCGGGCAACTGGACCGTTTCGCCACGGTCAGCAATTTTATGCCGATTAACCTTGTATTGCCAAAATTGGTCCAATGAAGGCTTGGGTTGAGATTCGAGCTGTGACATAAGAATTCATCAGCTGGGGATAGGGTGGCGGACGAACCGTCGCACAAGGCGGAAGAAAACAGCAGTTACGGGACAGACACTCACAATGACAGATTTCCGACTGACGGGCCTGACCCGGCGCGGTTTGCTAGGTGCCTTCGCGGCGACCGTAGTTGCAGCTGCTCCGACATATTCGAACGCCTTCGGGATCCTGAAAGGTGCGGGCGACATCCGCAGGATCAGGATGTATTCCGGCCGGACGGGCGAGAGTATGGATACGATCTACTGGATCGAGGGCGAGTATATCCCCGAAGTTCTCAAGGAAATCAATCACTTCATGCGCGACTGGCGGACTGGAACCAAAGTCAAGATCGACGCGCGGACAATCGACATCATGGCTGCGTCCCACCGCCTGATGGACGTGAGCGAGCCCTACATGCTGCTGTCGGGATATCGCAGCCCGCAGACAAACGCGATGCTTCGGTCACGGTCCAGCGGTGTTGCGCGCAACTCGCTGCACATGAAGGGCCAAGCGGCGGATCTGCGGCTGAAGTCCAGATCGGTGGGCCAGATGGCCAAGGCTGCGGCCACGTGCGCGTCGGGTGGCGTGGGCCGCTACTCGCGGTCCAACTTCGTCCACATGGATTGCGGGCCGGTCCGGACCTGGGGTGGCTGAAACACCTGCAGGTTGAGGAAAACAAGGGCGCCCGTGGCGCCCTTTTTCATTCCAACTCATCGTCACCAGGTGCGGGCGCGTCCTCGGCTTGCAGCTTTCGTCCGCGGAACCCCATCGCGACGACAAACTTCTCGGAACTGTCGGGCCGGCTGGCGGGCGGCTTGACGTTCGCGACCTTGGTGAAGTTCTGCTTGAGCGCGGTTTGCAGGGCGATCTCGGCGCCACCGGCAAGCACCTTTGCAACAAAGGTTCCGCCTTCTTCAAGCACGTCGAAGGCGAACTGCGCCGCCGCCTCGCACAGTGCCACGATGCGCAGGTGATCGGTCTGCTTGTGGCCCGACGAGGCGGCGGCCATGTCGCTCATCACCACGTCCGCCGGGCCGCCGAGCCAGGCCTTCACCTTTTCGTCGGCGCCCTCTTCGAGAAAATCGAGTTGGTGGATGGCGGCGCCGGCAATCGGCTCCACTTCCTGAAGATCAACGCCGAGAACGGTGCCGACCGGCTTGTTCGGGCGTTCGGCCAAGGCGTTGACGCGGGACACGGCCACCTGGCACCAGCCGCCTGGCGCACACCCCAGATCGACCACGCGGGCACCGGGCTTGAGGAAGCCGAACTTGTCGTCAAGTTCCAGTATCTTGTAGGCGGCGCGGCCCCGGTAGCCCTCGCGCTTGGCGCGCACGACATAGGGATCGTTCAACTGCCGTTCGAGCCAGAGGGTGGAGCTGAGCTTGCGCCCCTTGGCGGTCTTGACGCGCACGCGCAGTTCGCGCTGGCCGCGCCCGGACGTGTTCTTTTCCTTGGTCATTCGTAGGGCCCATCTTCCAGCACACCGTCCGCGCTCATCTGCGCATACAACAGCCCCTCGCGCAGCCCCCGATCCGCGACCGAAAGCCGATCGGTGGGCCAGATCCGCATCAGCGCCTGCAGAATCGCCGCGCCCGACATGATCAGGGCGTGACGGTCGCGCCCGATCCGTGGGTCGGTGCGCCGCCCCTCGGGCCCAAGCGACAGGTAATCGCGGATCACCAGGTCAATCTGTTCGGAGGACATCCGAAGCCCGTCAACCTTGGCCCGGTCATACCGCCGCAAGCCCAGGAACGAGGCGGCAACCGTGGTCACGGTGCCGGAGGTGCCGATGATCTGGAACCCCTCACGCGGACTTTCGGCGTTGTAGGGCGAGAAATTGAACAGGTTCTCTTCGAAAAACCAGCTCATCAGCGCAAACCGCGCGGCATCATCCTCGACATCGGAAAACTGATCCTTCAGCGTCGCGACCCCAAGCGGAACCGAGATCCAGTCGACGACACGCGCCGCCGGGGCATCGCCCTGGGCATGAAAGCCTGCGTGCAGGCGCATGATGGCGCGCGGACGCTCTTCCGGGGCGACGGCGGAAAGGTCGATCCAGACAAGCTCGGTGGACCCCCCGCCGATATCGACGACCAGAAGTTGCTCGGTCTTGCTCGACACAAGCGGCGCACAGGAGATGACGGCAAGCCGCGCCTCTTCCTCGGGCGCAATGATTTCCAGCTCCAACCCGGTTTCGCGCCGCACCTGCCGGATGAAATCGCGGGCGTTGCGCGCCCGCCGGCACGCCTCGGTCGCGACAAGGCGCATCCGGCTGACGTTGTGTTTTTCGATCTTTTTCTGGCAGATGCGCAAAGCTTGCACTGTCCGGCCCATCGAGGCCCGGTTCAGCCGACCCGAAGCTTCCAGTCCGATTCCCAGCTGGACGGTCTTCGAGAAGCTGTCAATGACCGCAAACTGACTGCCCTTTGGCTGGGCAATCAGCATCCGGCAACTGTTTGTTCCGAGATCCAGAGCCGCATAGAGCGGCCCGGACTCGGCCGATCGGGTGCCAGACGGGTCATCCGGCGGCGCAATGGGCCAAGGCACATCTGCCGACATCGGGATTGCGTCCGCACCCAGGGGACGCTCGGGCGTCATTTCGCCCTCCATACATGGTTGTCACAAACGTAGTCGCAGGCGAAAAGCTGCGCAAGGACCGATGCGGCATCGGCGGCCGCTGGTGCGTTGGCGCATGATCTGCATGAGGATTTTTCCGCCCCGTCGATGTCGCGCAACGGGTCGGGATCGGCTAGAACCACGCCAGAGTCGCTGGCCGCGCGGGACATGTCGAAAACCGACATCGCATGTCGCGCCGCGATCCGTAGAAGCTAGGCGGAAGCACAAGGGGAATCGATCATGCCAGATGTCACAATTGTCTACTGGCGCGACATTCCCGCCCAGGTGATCGTCGGCAAGGGCCGGAGCGGATCCAAGGTGAAACTGTCCGAGCGGTTCGAGAAGGCGATCGACCGCTGCGCGATGAAGAGCGGCGCCAAGGATGCGGATGCCTACATGGCCGAGTGGCGCAAAGCGGAGCCCTACGAGGTTGAAGGCGATCAGGACGCCGTGGCGGCCGCCGAGGCGGCGCGGCTGGAAGCGCTGTTCGATTCGGATCGCCTGAAAGAATTGATCAACAACGATGGCCGGGCGTAACAGCCACCGATGCTGCGCAGCTTGAAGGAGAGCGTGATGGCCCTGTTCAGTTTTCGCCGTGCGGCCCATGCGGCCCCGGAAACCCAGGATCTCGAGGCCCTGCTGGAAGGGTTCTCGATCGAGGTGATGCCGCGGACGGCCGAAAAGGTCGAAAGCTTCCGTGACCTGCTGCCCAAGGGCACGCGCGTCTATATCGCGCACATCGAGGGCACGCCGATCGAGGACATGGTCGCCACGGCGCGCCGTGTGGCCGGCGAAGGCTTTGGCGTGATGCCGCATTTTCCGGCGCGGATCATCAAGGACCGCGCCATGCTGGCGGACTGGATCGCGCGCTACAAGGGCGAGGCGGGCGTGACCGAGGCGTTGCTGCTGGGCGGCGGCGTAGCAACCCCGGCCGGTGCGTTCGACAGCTCGATGCAGCTGATGGAGTCGGGTCTGTTCGACGGGTTTGAACGGCTGCATGTCGCCGGCCACCCCGAAGGCAACAAGGATATCGACCCCGACGGATCCGACCGGATGGTGATGGAAGCGCTGCGCTGGAAGCAGGCCTTCTCGGAACGGACGGACGCCAAGATGGCGATTGCGACCCAGTTCTGCTTTGACGCGGGCCCGGTGATTGCCTGGGCCGATCGGCTGGCCGCCGAGGGCATCGCGCTGCCGATCCATATCGGCGTGGCCGGCCCCGCCAAACTGCAGACGCTGATCAAGTTCGCGATCGCCTGTGGTGTCGGACCGTCGCTGCGGGTGCTGCAGAAACGTGCGATGGACGTGACCAAGCTGCTTTTGCCCTATGAGCCGACCGAGTTTCTGGCCGATCTGGCGGCACACAAGGCGAAGGCGCCGGGCTTTGGGATCGAACGGGTTCACTTCTTCCCGCTGGGCGGCATCAAGACCAATGCCGCCTGGGTGACGGACCATGGCGGCGCCTCGGGCATTCCGGCCTCTCACACGTAAGGACTGACCTTAGATATGACCCGCACCGTACTGGAATCCAAAACGAAAACCGTTGTCATCGGATTTGATGAGCCGTTCTGCGTGATCGGCGAACGGATCAACCCAACCGGGCGCAAGAAGCTGGCGGCGGAACTGGAGGCGGGCGATTTCTCGACCGTCGAGAAGGACGCGCTGGAACAGGTTGCCTGTGGCGCGATGGTTCTTGACGTGAACTCGGGCGCTGTCTTTACCAACAAGATGGCGGTCGATCCGCGCTATGCCGACAACAACTTTGTCGAACCGCCCCTGATGCGCGAGTTGATCTTGCGGATTCAGGCGTTGACCGACGTGCCGCTGTGCATCGACAGCTCGGTGCCCGGCGCGCTGGAGGAAGGGCTGAAGGCGTGCGAGGGCCGTCCGCTGCTGAACTCGGTCACTGGCGAAGAAGAGCGGCTGGAACTGGTGCTGCCGCTGGTCAAGAAATACAACGTGCCGGTTGTGGCGATCTCGAACGACGATACCGGAATTTCACAAGATCCCGACGTGCGCTTTGCGGTGGCGAAGAAGATCGTCGAGCGGGCCGCTGATTTCGGCATTCCCGCGCATGACATCGTGGTCGATCCGCTGGTGATGCCGGTGGGCGCGATGGCCTCGGCCGGGCAGCAGGTCTTTGCCCTGGTGCGGCGGTTGCGCGATGAGCTGGGGGTGAACACGACCTGCGGTGCGTCGAACATCAGCTTTGGCTTGCCACACCGGCATGGCATCAACGCGGCCTTCCTGCCGATGGCGATCGGCGCCGGAATGACCAGCGCGATCATGAACCCGGTTCGGTCGGTCGAGATGGAAGCGATCCGCGCGGCGAACTTCCTGATGAACCACGATGCGAACGGCGGCGAATGGATCCGCTTCTCGCGCGTGCTGGAGGCGGTCGAAGGTGGCCGGACCTTTGCCGAAGCCAGCGCCGAGGCAGCCGGTGCCGGGGGG
>JBGSQL010000312.1:0-4408 GCA_041738105.1 Rhodobacter sp.
GCGCCCCTCGCCCCCCTCGCGCGGGGCCGCCACCTCTTCGATCAACCCGGCCTCGATCAACTCCGAGGTGATGGTCGTCACCGAGGCCGGGCTGACACCCAGCTCCTTGGCCACCTGCACCCGCGCGATCAGCCCGGCCGCCCGCACTCGCTCGAACACCTGCTGACGCAGCGGGCGCGATGTCTCGGACAGCGGCGCAATCATCGGGCCGCACCCCGCGTTCCTCGCAGTTCTTTCCGGCATCCGGACACGCATTTTTTCGACCCCTGAACTAAATATAGAGGTTTCAAGCCATGTGGCAGCCATTTTCGCTGCATTGCAGCATAAACCGCCTCAACTTTGGAACATTCTTACATTTGCCCATCAATTTTATTTTGACAACTGAAATTATTGACGGCACTTTGCCGCGGTACCGACGAATCTGTCGGACCGGCCATTCGCAGGCCGCATCCATTGGGAGGGATACTCATGCGTAATTCAATTCTGGTTGCGGTCATTGCCGTAGCCGGGTTCTCGTCCGCCGCTCTCGCCGAGGGCAAGAAGATCGGCGTGTCCTGGGCCAGCTTCCAGGAAGAGCGCTGGAAGATCGACGAAGCCGCCATGGTTGCCGCGATCGAAGCCGCCGGTGACACCTACATTTCGGCCGACGCCCAGTCCTCTTCGGCCAAACAGCTTGCCGACATCGAGGCGCTGATCGCCCAGGGCGCAAACGCCCTGATCATCAACGCCTGGGACAAGGACGCCATCGGGCCGGCCATCGAACAGGCCGCCAACGAAGGGATCCCGGTCGTCGGCTATGACCGCCTGATCGAGGACGCGCGCACCTTCTACCTGACCTTCGACAACATCGGCGTCGGCCGCATCATCGCCGAGACGGTGATGGCCGTGCAGCCCGAAGGCAACTACGCCATCATCAAGGGTGACCCCGGCGATCCGAACGCGGCCTTCCTGCTTCAAGGCATGATGAGCGTGATCGGTGACGCGGTGAACGCGGGCACGATCAAGATCGTCGGCGAAGCCTTCTCCGACAGCTGGAAGCCAGAGAATGCCCAGAAGAACATGGAGCAGATCCTGACCGCCAACGACAACAACGTCGATGCGGTCCTGTCCGAGAATGACGGCATGGCCGGCGGCGTGATTGCGGCGCTCAGCGCCCAGGGCCTCGTGATCCCGGTCGGTGGCCAGGACGGCGACCTTGCGGCGATCAACCGTGTGGCGCGCGGCACCCAGACCGTTTCGGTCTGGAAAGACGCACGCCAGCTTGGCAAGGCGGCGGGCGAGATCGCCTCGGCCCTGGCCGGCGGTGCGGCCCTCGACTCGATCCCGGGCGCGACCAAGTTCTCGGGCGGCGAGAAGGGCATCGAGATGAACGCGATCCTGCTCGATCCGACCCCGCTGACCAAGGACAACCTGAACCTCGCGATCGACGCCGGCCACATCTCGAAAGAGCAGGCTTGCGAAGGCGCGATGGACGGCGTCGCAGCCTGCCAGTGATGGCCTGACCCGATCGTCCGGCACCGGCCCTGCGCCGGTGCCGGACATGCCATTTCGTGTGCCGCCCTGGCCCTCGCGCTTGGCCACTCGCGCCCCGAGGCCCAGGATTGGCCCGCCCTCTTTCCTGTGGTCCGCTTGACCGCAGCCCTTGCTGGATGAGGACATGACCGATACCCAAAATTCCGCCCCCCCCGCAGCACCCAGCGGCGATGTCCATCTCGGACCCGTCGGAAAGTTCCTGAGGGCAACCGAGATCGACACCCGCCTTTTGGGCATGATCGGTGCGCTTCTGATGATCTGGGTCGGCTTCCACCTGTATGGCGCACTGGTGAACGGCCAGGGTGCCTTCCTGACGCCACGCAACCTGTGGAACCTGTCGGTGCAGACCTCGTCGATCGGGATCATGGCGACCGGCATGGTGCTGGTCATCATCACCCGCAACATCGACCTGTCGGTCGGGGCCATCCTCGGCGTCACGGCAATGGTCATGGGCATCCTGCAGGTCGAGATCCTGCCCCAGTATCTGGGCCTCGGCCATCCGCTGATCTGGATCGTCACGATCATCGTCGGCATGACACTCGGGGCGCTGATCGGCACCTTTCACGGCTGGCTGATCGCCTATCGCGGCATCCCGGCCTTCATCGTCACGCTGGGTGGTCTGCTGATCTGGCGCGGCATGGCCTTTCTTGCCGCCGGCGGCAAGACGATCTCGCCGGTTGACCAGACCTTCGCCCTGCTCGGCGGCGGACCTTACGGCGCCGTGGGCGCCACGGGCAGCTGGATCGTCGGCATCCTTGGGTGCATCGGCGTGCTGTGGATGCTGCAAAGCGGTCGCGCGCAACGCCACAAGCACGGCTTCCCGCTGCGCCCGACCTGGGCCGAGGGCTTTCTGGCCGTTCTGGGGTGCGGCGCGATCCTGGGTTCGGTTCTGCTGGTCAACGCCTATCCCTGGCCCAAGGGCATCGTGAATGCCTATGCCGCGGCCAACGGCCTGACGGTTCCGCCGGAAGGGATGTTCATCAGCCACGGCTTTGCCATTCCGGTGCTTATCCTGATCACCGTCGGCATCCTGATGACGATCCTGATGACCCGCACACGCTTTGGTCGCTATGTCTTCGCAATTGGCGGCAACCCCGAGGCGGCGGCCCTCGCCGGCATCAACACCCGCTGGGTGACGCTCAAGATCTTTGCGCTGATGGGCACGCTCGCCGGGCTCTCGGGCGTCGTCGCCTCGGCCCGCCTGAACTCGGCCACCAACGCGCTTGGGGTGTTCGACGAGCTTTACGTCATCGCGGCAGCCGTCATCGGCGGCACCTCGCTGGCGGGCGGCCTTGGCACCATCTACGGCGCCATCCTGGGCGCGCTGGTGATGCAAAGCCTGCAAACCGGCATGGTGCTGATCGGCTTCGATACGGCCGTGCAGCAGATCGTTGTCGGCACCGTCCTCGTGCTCGCCGTCTATCTCGACAACCTTTACCGCCGCAGAATGAAATAAGGGGGCCTTGCCATGACCACGAACTCAGGAACCCCGCTGGTCGAGTTGCGCGACATCTCGATCTCGTTCGGCGGCATCAAGGCGGTCGATCACGTCTCGATCGACCTTTACCCCGGCGAGGTCGTGGGTCTGCTCGGCCACAACGGCGCCGGCAAGTCCACCCTGATCAAGTGCCTCTCCGGGGCCTATCAGGCCGATCACGGCGATATCCTGATCAACGGCCAGAAGGTCGAGATCACCAATCCCCGCGATGCCCGCGCCCAGAACATCGAGACGATCTACCAGACCCTCGCGCTGGCCGACAATCTGGACGCCGCCTCGAACCTGTTCCTGGGGCGCGAGATCGTGGGCCGTGGCGGCTTCGTCGATGACAGCGCGATGGAGGCCGAGACCCGCAAGATCATGGCGCGCCTCAACCCAAACTTCCGCAAGTTCAATGTGCCTGTCTCGGCCCTGTCCGGCGGCCAACGCCAGTCGGTCGCGATCGCCCGCGCGGTCTATTTCAATGCCAAGATCCTGATCATGGACGAACCTACCGCAGCCCTGGGTCCGCATGAAACGCAGATGGTGGCAGAGCTGATTCAAGAGTTGAAGACGCAGGGCCTCGGCATCTTCCTGATCGAGCATGACATCCACAGCGTGATGAAGCTGTGCGATCGGGCAAGCGTGATGAAGAACGGGCAGCTCGTGGGAACCGTGAACGTAAACGAGGTCACGGACGAAGATATCCTGGGCATGATCATCCTTGGAAAGAAGCCGGCAAAGGCCGCGTGATGTTCATCGGACTCGACCTCGGCACCTCGGGCGTCAAGGGCCTCCTGATGTCGCAGGATCAACGGGTGCTGGCCGAGGCCACCGCCCCCCTGACCGTCAGCCGCCCCGCCGACGGGTGGAGCGAGCAATCCCCCGCCGACTGGATCGCAGCAACCGAATCAGTGATGGATCAGTTGGCCGATCACGGTCTGGCAGGGCTGCGCGGCATCGGTCTGTCCGGCCAGATGCACGGCGCCACCTTGCTCGACGCCGGTGACGAGGTGCTGCGTCCCTGCATCCTGTGGAACGACACCCGCAGCCATGAAGAGGCGGCCGAACTGGATGCCGATCCGATGTTCCGCCGCATCACCGGCAACATCGTGTTTCCCGGCTTCACCGCGCCCAAGCTGATGTGGGTTCAGCGCCACGAACCGGCACTCTGGGATCGCGTCGCCAAGGTGCTGTTGCCCAAGGATTACCTGCGCCTCTGGCTAACCGGCGACCATGTGGCCGAAATGTCCGACGCCGCCGGAACATCTTGGTTCGACACCGGCGCGCGCGACTGGTCCGACGATCTGCTGACAGCGACCGGCCTGTCGCGCCACCACATGCCGCGCCTCGTCGAAGGGTCTGCCCCGTCGGGCACCCTGCGCGCCGCACTCGCCA
>JBGSQL010000314.1:0-5353 GCA_041738105.1 Rhodobacter sp.
CTAGGCGCTTTCGAACCGGAGACGCTGGCGGAGGAACTGGGTTGCCTTGTTCGAGACCGACACCGGATCGCCCGTGGTCAGGAACTTCGACACCGCCCCCGACCCCGTGAAGCCGGGCCGCCTCGCAAGGTAATCGGCCAGGCTGTCGGCCACCAGGGTCGCCTGGGAATAGACCTTGACGCCCGGCCCGAGCGCCTGCGCAAAGACCGACTCCATCAACGGGTAGTGGGTGCATCCGAGCACCGCAGCTTGGGGATGGGGCATCCGACGCAACAGCGCCTCGACATGGCTGCGCACCAGCGCCTCGGCCAGCAACTCGTCGCCCGCCTCGATGGCGTCCACCACGCCACCGCAGGGCTGCGCCTCGACATCCACCCCGATGGCCCGGAAGGCGAGTTCGCGCTGAAAGGCACGGGACGAAACGGTGGCGGGGGTGGCGAAAAGCGCGACATGCTTGACCGCAACCTCACGCGGGGGGGAATTGTCGCCCCACTGGCGTTCGGTCAGCGCCTCGATCAGCGGCACGAACACGCCCAGCACGCGCTTGTCGGGCGGCACCCAGGTTTCCTGCATCCGCCGCAGCGCGGCCGCCGAGGCGGTGTTGCAGGCAAGGATCACCAGATCGCAGCCCTCGGCCCACAGCCGTTCCACCCCTGCGCAGGTCAGGGCGAAGATGTCGTCGGCGTCACGCACACCATACGGCGCATGGGCGTTGTCACCGTAATAGACAAAGGGCACCTCGGGCAGGCGCCGCGCCAGCGCCTGATGCACGGTCAGCCCACCGAGGCCGCTGTCGAACACACCTACTGCCATCTGCCCCTCGCTTGGCGGGGGCTTGTGTCGCCCCGGCCTATTGCGCCCGGTACTTCTGCTCGAACTCGTAGCCGTGATCATAAGACGGCAGCGGATCGGGCGAAAGGGCGTAGGTGGCGCGACGCAGCACCTCCATCAGCGCCCTGGGATCAGAGCGCAGGGCGCGCAATTCCGGCGCGGGCAGCGGATCGCCCACCACGATGCGCACGGGTTCGTCGATGCGGGCCTTGAATTCCTTGATCAACAGGCCGAGCCGCAGGTTGGCATGCAGATGCGAGGCCAGTTGAAACAGACGCGAGTTGTGGCCGTGGAAGTAGATCGGCACCACGGTGGCGTCCGAGCGCGCGATCATCTTGGCGGTGAAATTGCGCCAACCCGGATCCATCGGGTGCGAAAACGGTTTGGCGGCGGTCGAGACGGTGCCACCTGGAAACACGCCGATGGCGCCGCCCTGCCCGAGGTAGTCAAGGCAGGCGGCGCGGGTGGCGATGTTCAGACGGACCGCCTCTTTGCCCTCGTCGAACGAGATCGGCAGGATGACCTTGTTCAGTTCCTCGGCGCGGCGGAAGACGGAATTGGCCAGGATGCGGAAATCGCCGCGCACCCGGTCCAGCAGGTGCCCCATCATCAGGCCGTCCAGGATGCCGTAGGGGTGGTTGGCGATGACGATGAGCGGGCCATTGGCCGGGATTTTCGACAGCGAGCCGCCGACGACATCAAGGCTGAGCCCGTAGCGTTCCACGATCACGTCCCAGAACGAACGGCCGCGCGCAACCTCGGTTTCATAACCCTCGGCGCGGCGGATGAGCGACAGGCGGCCGGTCGCATTTTCAAGCACGCGGATCAAGGCGCGACCGGAGCGCGAGCGGGCCGAACCCGCATAAGTGATGTCCCGCGTGACCTGGCGTGTTTTCATGCGCGATTGCCCCAAGCGTCTGTTGCGCGACATATCCGTAATCCGCGAGTCTGGCCAGAAAAGATGACGCTTGCATGACAGATCGCGCGGCGGCTCGCGCGATCGTGCGCGCGGGGCGGCTGGATCGGCCGCGAATGGCTGGTGCCGTGACCAGACGGTCGCCTGTTGCGCCACAAAATACCCTCGAAGTGCTGCCAGTCTTCGTTCAAAGCCATGCCCCCATTGCAACGCAGCTATGCGATGCGTAATTGGATCGGGAGAGCGGCGTTTCAATGCAGCAGGTGTGTCATGGACTGGGACAAGCTGAGGATCTTTCATGCCGTCGCCGACGCGGGCAGCCTGACCCATGCGGGCGAGGTTCTGCATCTGTCGCAATCCGCCGTCAGCCGGCAGATCCGGGCGCTGGAAGAGGGGCTGAACGCGACGCTGTTTCATCGCCATGCGCGGGGATTGATCCTGACCGAACAGGGTGAACTGCTGTTCGACGCGACGCAGGCGATGGTGAAGCGGCTGGACGCGGCGGCGGCGCGGATCCGCGACAGTGAGGACGAGGTGTTCGGCGAGCTACGGGTGACCACGACCACCGGGTTCGGAACGCTGTGGCTGGCCCCGAGGCTGCGCACGCTGTACCAGAAGTTCCCCGCGCTGAAGATTGATCTGATGCTGGAGGAGCGGGTGCTGGATCTGCCGATGCGCGAGGCGGACGTGGCGATCCGGATGAAAGAACCCAGCCAGGCGGACCTGATCCGCAAGCGGCTGATGAACATCCGGATGCGGCTTTACGCCTCGCCCAAGTATCTGGAGGCGGCGGGCGTCCCTGAACGCCCCGAGGATCTGTCGCAGCACCGGCTGATCAGCCAGCATGTCGGCACGCCGCAGGTCGCCGCCGGCGCCCTGCTGGTGCAGGATCTGATGCGCCACGACATCCCCTCGACACTGACGGTGAACAACTATTTCGGGGTCTTGCAGGCGGTGCTGAACGATCTTGGCATTGGCGTCCTGCCCGATTACCTGACGGATGACTTCCCCAACCTGGTGCATGTGCTGCCGGAGGTGGAGTCGGCCGATGTGCCGGTGTTCCTGGCCTATCCGGAAGAATTGCGCCATTCCAAGCGCGTGACCGCGTTCCGCGATTTCGTGATGGAAGAGATCTTTGCCTATCGCAAGCGCCAGCAAACCTGAGGCGCGATTGGTAGCGCTAATGCAGCCATGCAGCATGGGCATGGCGGCCATGACCTAATGATAAGGGTTTCCAGCTTGAACCAATCGGTTTAGCCGCCTATCTCCCCTCGTGAAGGCGATGGCGGTTCATCTGTTGACGCCTTCATACCTCCCTGTTGGACTTGGGCCGAGCTTCTGCTCGGCCTTTTTTTTGGTTCGCGGGCGGAATAGCGACATCTGCCTGCGAATTGATCGCGTTCTTGTGGTGATTGCGTCGAAACGCGGCAGCACCGAAAACCCTCGCAAGGGACATGGCGCGGTCAGGGGCGACCGCCGAGTCGGCAGCGGCCCGTCGCAGCGCGTTTTGTCTGCGCGGGGCAGAGCCATCAGGCGACGGCGCAAGCGCCCTTCGGGAACGGTCTTTCCCCGTCGCGCCCGATCCATTATGACGCGGGCCAGAGCAGGCAGGCGCAGGTGGGCAGAGGCATGAACGAACCGGAGATCACCGCAGGCCTGGTTGCGGCCCATGGCCTGAAGCCTGACGAATACGCCCGCCTGCTGGAGATCATCGGGCGGATCCCGAGCTTTACCGAGCTGGGCATCTTCAGCGCGATGTGGAACGAGCATTGTTCCTACAAATCGTCGAAGAAGTGGCTGCGCACGCTGCCGACGACGGGGCCGCAGGTGATCTGCGGGCCGGGCGAGAACGCGGGCGTGGTCGATATCGGCGACGGGCAGGCGGTGGTCTTCAAGATGGAGAGCCACAACCATCCAAGCTACATCGAGCCCTATCAGGGCGCGGCCACCGGTGTGGGCGGCATCCTGCGCGACGTGTTCACCATGGGCGCCCGTCCGATCGCGCTGGTCAATGCCCTCCGCTTCGGCGACCCGAAACATGCCAGGACGCGGCAGCTCGTCGCTGGCGTCGTCTCCGGCATCGGCGGCTATGGCAATTGCGTCGGCGTGCCGACCGTCGCCGGCGAGACCCAGTTCGACGAAGGCTACAATGGCAACATCCTCGTCAACGCGATGGCCGTCGGCCTCGCCGACCAGGACAAGATCTTCTACGCCCGCGGTGCCACACCGGGGAACCAGATCTTCTATGTCGGCTCCAAGACCGGCCGCGACGGCATCCATGGCGCCACCATGGCCTCGGCCGAATTCTCCGAGGGCGACGAGGAAAAGCGCCCCACCGTTCAGGTCGGCGATCCGTTCACGGAGAAGCTGCTGATCGAGGCCTGCCTCGAACTGATGGCGACCGATGCGATCCAGGCGATCCAGGACATGGGTGCCGCCGGCCTCACCTCCTCCTCCGTCGAAATGGCCGACAAGGGCGGCATCGGCGTCGAGATGGACCTCGACAAGGTACCGCAGCGCGAGCCGGGCATGACCGCCTACGAGATCATGCTGAGCGAAAGCCAGGAGCGCATGCTCATGGTGCTGAAGCCCGGCAAGGAAGCCGTCGCCAAGGCCGTATTCGACAAGTGGGACCTCGACGCCGCCGTGATCGGCGTGACCACCGACACCGGCCGCCTGGTGCTGAAGCAGTTCGGCGAAGTAGTCTGCGACATTCCCGTCGCCCCGCTCGCCGAGGACGCGCCCCTGTACGACCGGCCATGGACCGAGCCGCCGAAGCGCGCCCCGCTCGACATCACCGGATTCCCCGAGCCGGAAGACTATGGCGAGGTCCTGCTGAAGCTCATGTCCTGTCCCGACATGGCCTCCAAGCGCTGGATCTGGGAACAGTATGACCGCCACGTGATGGGCGACACGGTGGACTCCTCGCAGAGCATGGGCGATGCCGCCATCGTCCGCATCCACAGTACCAACAAGGCCCTCGCCATCTGTTCGGACTGCAACCCGCACTATGTCGCAGCCGACCCCTATGAAGGCGGCAAGCAGGCCGTGGCCGAGGCCTATCGCAACCTCTCCGCCGTCGGAGCATTGCCGGTCGCAATCACCGACAACCTGAATTTCGGCAATCCGGAAAAGCCCGCCACCATGGGCTATATCGTCAAGGCCATCGAGGGCATGGCCGAGGCCTGCCGCGAACTCGACTTCCCGGTCGTGTCCGGTAATGTGTCGCTCTATAACGAGACCGACGGGAAGGCGATCCCGCCGACACCCGTCGTCGGCGGCGTCGGCCTGATCGAGGACCTGTCGAAAATCGCGACCCTGAAGGGCGCTCAGCCGGGCGACACACTGATCGTGATCGGTGAAACAAAGGGCCATCTCGGAGCATCGCTCTATGCCCGCGAATGGCTGGGCCTCAAGGGCGAGAAACTCGGCCCCCCACCCCCGGTCAATCTTGCCGAAGAGAAGCGCATTGCCGGTTTCGTCCGCAGCCTGATCGCGCGCGGCCTCGTCAACGCCGTCCACGATATCAGCGATGGCGGCGTGGCCTGCGCGGCGGCCGAGATGGCCCTGGCCGCGAATTGCGGCGTCACCTTCGTGCCGGACCGC
>JBGSQL010000035.1:0-16052 GCA_041738105.1 Rhodobacter sp.
GCGGCGGCGATGCTGGCGCTGTTCGCCGTGACGCCGCCGGTGGCGCCGCTGCTGTGGTTTTCGGTCACGCTGGTCGTGCTGTTTTCGGCCTTCAGTTTCCTGACCATCAGTTTCTATGCCCAGGGCGTGCGCAAGGCGGGATCCCTGGGCGCGCAGGGGCATCTGCGGCTTGCCGGGTGGCGCGAAGGCGGTGCGCTGCTGGGCGTTTCTCTGGCGGCGGTCGCCCCGGTGGCGCTTGGTGCGGTGACAGACCGGCCCTTTGCGGGCTTTGCGATTGGCTTTGCAGGAGTCGCGCTTGTTGCACTCTGGGCGATGCGGCTGGAATGGGGCAGCGGTGATCTGCCAGGCCCACCGGCCGAGGTTGCGCTGCGCGACGTGGTGTCAGACGGGCTGGCGCGGCGCCTGCTGATCCTGGCGCTGGTGAATGCAACGCCGGTTGCCGTCACCTCGACGCTGTTTCTGTTCTTTGTCGAGGACCGGCTTGCCGCGCGTGGCAGCGAAGGCCCGCTGCTGTTGCTGTTCTTTCTGGCAGCGGCCGCCTCGACCCCGGGCTGGACCCGGCTTGCCCAGCGATTTGGGGAAAAGCCCGTGCTGTTGGCAGGCATGATGCTTGCCGTGCTGTCCTTTGCCTTCGCCGCGCAGCTCGGGGCGGGCGATGTGGCAGCCTTCGCGCTGATCTGCGTCGCCTCAGGCGCGGCGCTCGGCGCCGACATGACGCTGCTTCCCGCGATCTTTGCCCGACGCCTGGCGGTAATCGCGCCCGGTGCCGCGGCGGGTTTCGGGCTTTGGTCCTTTGTGTCGAAAGCCACGCTGGCTGTCGCCGCAGTCGCGCTTCTGCCATTGCTCCAGGCGCGGGGGTTCGTGCCGGGCGGCGCCAGCCCCGCCGCTGCCCTCTCACTTTTGACGGTGCTTTACGCGCTGGTTCCCTGTGCCCTGAAACTCGTGGCGATTGCCCTGCTCGCCACCACCCGTTTGCCGGAGGCCTGACCGATGTCCTCTCTTGCCTTTCTGCTTCTGGGGGTTGCGTGCACGCTGGTGTTGATCGCCGTGCACGCCCGGACGATGACCTTTCGCGCCCAGCAGCCCCGCGACTACGCCAAGAAGGGCCCGCGATTTGACCTTCGCCATCACCTTGACGGGCCGCTGTTGTGTGAAGGCGTCATCTATGGGCCAACGGGCCGCGTCTCGTCGCGCTTCGTTGCGGATTTCGACGCACGCTGGGATGGCAACGTCGGCGTGATGACCGAACGGTTTCACTATGACAGCGGGGCGGTCCAGGATCGGCAATGGACACTCACGCTGGGAAACGATGGCTCGGTGCGGGCGACCGCCCCTGACGTGGTGGGCGAAGGCACGGGCCGGGCCGAGGGCGCTGCGGTGCAACTGTCCTACAACATCCGCCTGACACCCGAAGCGGGCGGCCATGTGCTTGCCGTCAATGACTGGATGTATCTGCTGGAGAACGGAACCATCATGAACCGCAGCCAGTTCAGCAAGTTCGGCATCAAGGTGGCCGAACTTGTCGCCACGCTGCGAAAGAAAGACGCATGAGGACACGATCTTGAGAGACTGGCGCGACAAACGTTACTGGCTGGTCGGCGCCAGCGAAGGTCTGGGCCGCGCGCTGGCCGAAAAGCTCAGCGCGGCGGGGGCAGAGGTGATCCTTTCCGCGCGCAACGCGGAGCGGTTGGCTGAGGTTGCCGCCGCCCTGCCTGGCCCGTCGCAAGTCGTGCCGGTGGACGTGGCTGATACGACCTCGGTCCGCGCGGCGGTCGCGGCAGCCGGGCGTATCGACGGCGTGGTGTTCCTGGCCGGGCTTTACTGGCCAATGCCGGCCTCGCTTTGGGACGCCGACCGGGTCGAGGCGATGTGCGATGTCAACTTCACCGGCTGCGCCCGTGTGATCGGCGCGGTCCTGCCCGCAATGATCGCGCGCGGTCAGGGGCATATCGTGATAACCGGCAGTCTTTCAGGCTTTCGCGGACTGCCGGGGGCCATCGGCTATGGTGCAAGCAAGGCGGGCGTCATGGCGCTGGCCGAGTCGATGCAGGCCGATCTGCGCGGCTCTGGCATCACGGTGCAACTTGCCAATCCGGGTTTCATCCGCACCCGTCTGACAGACCAGAACGACTTCCGGATGCCCTTCCTGATGGAGCCGGCCGAGGCAGCCGGCCACATGTTCCGCCACATGCAGACCGATCGCTTCAAGACCAGCTTTCCAATGGTCTTCTCGTGGCTCTTCCGGCTGTCACAATTTCTGCCCGACTGGGCCTACTACCGGATCTTCGCGCCGAAACCGTGATCTTCCCTGCCGGGTTTCTTTTCGGCGGAAATACCGCGCGGGGGGTCCGGGGGGTGTGAAACCCCCCGGCCTCGCCACCGGCAGTCACGCCAGATGGTCAATCCGCGCCATGTACTGCGCAAGATGTTCGACCTCGCTCAGCCAGCGTGCAAGAAGTCGCGCGTCATGTGGCGCGGGATGCACGCCGACGGGGATCTCGTGGGCCAACACCGCCTCGACGGCCAGCGAGACGGAAACAGACACAAGCCGCCCCATCGCCGTGCCGCGCGCATCGCCCCAGGCATCCATCGCCCAGGTTTCGTGGAAAACGGGCCGGCCATCCCGCTCGGCCTTCAGCGAAACGAACAGCACAACGCGGTCCGGCTCGCCCTCGGCATAGGCATTGTCGTGCCAGAACTGCGCTGCCATTTCGGCCAGACGCGCGTCGCCCGCTGGCCCTGTCAGCGACTCGAGCTCTTCGAAAACGGGGGTCCAGGCGTCAGCCCAGCCATTCAGCCGGATCGTCCCGCGCACGAAGTCCCGGACCTTCCAGGCAGGATCAAAGCGATACTCGGACAGGAAGGGCAGGCTGTCACGGTTCGGATAGACCTCGAAGGTTTCCGGTGCAGGCAGCGGCGCGATGTAGGAGGTGATCGCATCCCAGGGGCGGTTCACCCGCAATTCGGTGAAGTTGCGCAACGACCGCGACGGCGAGCGCAGGGCCTTGAGCACCCCAAGGGGCGACCAGCTGAACCTGTAGCGGAACGCATTGGGGATCTTCGGCACGCCACCGCAATACGAGGTGAAGGACAGGATATTGTCCGGGTGATACGCGTCCGAGGCGCGATAGCGGGCCACCAGATCATGCGCCATCAAGTGATCTATCCCCGGATCGAGGCCCACCTCATTGACCGAGACGAGCCCGGCGCGGCGGAACGTCTCGTCCAGCGCCTGCATTTCGGGCGCGATGTAGCTGGAGGAAACGAAATGCGCGTGTTTCGCAAGGCAGGCCTTCGCGATGGCCACATGCTGGTCTGCGGGCAACATCGACACGGCCAGGTCGCCCGGTTGCATCGCCTGCGTCAACGCATCCAGCGTATAGGCGCGGATGTCGTCGGTCAGATCGCCCACGGCATCCTGCGCCTTTGCCACGGTGCGGTTCCAGACCGTCACCTTGTGGCCGCCTTCGATCAGCCGCCGCAGTCCCTGAATCGCCGAAAGGCCCGTGCCGCACCAATGGATTGTCATGTCTTTCCCCCCTGCAGGCTGGCAATGTGTTGGTCGAACTCGGCCTTCGCGCGACCCCAGACACCCGTTTCGGGGCTGACGAGGGCTAGGAGCGACGGCAAGAGTTGTGCTGCATAGTCCTCGCTGCTTTCCACCGGCAACAGCGAGGGCAGATTGTCGATCGCCATCACATCCAGCGGTGGCGCATCGTGGACGCGCAGGGCCGGCGCCTGCCAGTCGGTTGCGCGGTCATAGACCTTGATCGGTGAAAAGTCTGACGTGGGATCGCAGGCGATGTCGCCGATGACGGTCAGCTTGCGCGGCGCGGTCGCAGCGCTTGCCGGGACGAACACCGGGCACCCAGGACGGGCGAGGATGCAGTTCAGCAAGATCTCATGCGTCAGAACCTCGGGGAAAGGCCCTCCATGCGCCGTCTCGGCGATGTCCCATTTGGTGACGGGCACAGCCATCGCGGCACAAAGATCCGAGGCTCCCGTGCCAACCCGTCCCAACGCGCCGATTACCAGCGCGCGCGGACGCACAGCCCCGGTCGACGCCAGCTCCGCGTCAAGGTCAGCCAGCAGGGCCGCCTTACCGGGATACTTCCGCACCGGCCCCGCCAGTGCCCCGCGCTGTTGCGCCGCCCAGCATTTCAGCGCAACCGCCGCCCCCGCATATCCGGCCCAATATCCGAAGGCCGCAACCCGACGGCCAGCTTCGTCCACCAGATACTCAAGATCGTAAAGCGTGCCGCCCCCGGCCTTGAACCGCTGCAACAGGATCTGTCCTGCAGGCTGGCCCTTGTAGGCATGGCCGAACATGATGTGGCGATGGGTCAGGGGCGTGCCGTCATCCGGCAGTTCCTTCAGACCAAAGATGATCGCGTCGGCGGGCGCCTGGGGCCAGGTGTTTTCGGGCACGATCCGGCACCCCGCCTGACAGTAGCCCTCGATCCCGATCGCGCGCACCCTGCTTTCCTCGATCGTCACCTGAAGCCCGGCAGCAATCAGCGCCGCGGCACCCGCAGGCATCAGCCCGACCCGTTCCTCGTTCGGCCGCTGCTCGGCCCTGATCCAGAGATGCGTCATCCAATCCGTTCCCTCGCCGCCCCGACCCGAGCGATAGCAGATTTCCCGGCGGGCGACAGAGGGCAAGCCGATCTGGGGCAGGTCGGCCTTGCCTGACCCTCAGTCCCAGCCCGGATATTGCGGCAGGCCATCGTCGATCCTGTAGTAATCGCCCTTCTCAGCGACAAAGATATGGCTTTGCAGACGCAAGCCCGTTGCGCCATCTACCGACCCCGCTTCAACCGAGAAGCCCCCTGGCGCCGCCCGGAACCAGAGGCTGGATCCGCAAGTTCGGCAAAATCCGCGGCGGCTTCCACCGCTTGTCTGATATTCGGCCAGCGAGTCGCGGGCCGCATAGACCACCTTTGCCTCATCCGCATCAAACGACGCACTGAAATGCCCCGACAGCTTGCGGCATTGCCGGCAATGGCAGGCCCCTACGCCGCCCTTGTCTGGTGCCACCGTAAAGGCCACGCGGCCGCACAGGCACGAAGCAGACAGGCGTGCCGGCGCGGGCGAGGCGGGGGGTGGCGGGCCCTCGGGGGTGTAGTAGTCGCCCCGATCGTCCACAAAGATGTGCCGCCCCAAAGCAAGGCCGGTCGCACCATCGAGCGCGCCGGCGGCAAAACTGATGCTGTCTTCGGCGTCAGGTTTCCACAACAGGCTTGCGCCGCAGGTCCCGCAATGCCCCCTCCGCGCCAGCAAGGAAGAGCGGAACCAGACCAGACTTTGATCACGGATCAGGTGAAAGCGGTTCATCGGCACGCTGGAGGCAGCCCAGTAGTGGCCCGAAGTCTTGCGGCACTGGCGGCAATGGCAGGCGATCACCTCGCGCAGCGGCAAGGCCACCTCAAAGCAGACGGCGCCACAATGGCATGATCCCTGCATCATTCGACCGATCCGTCGGCACCATCACCCCAAGGGCGGGCAGGCATGATCACGAAGCATCATGAAAGATCTCGGCCAGGATGTCCGCCAGACGCGCGGCATCGGTCGCGTCAAAGGCGGCCGGGGTATCGCTGTCGAGATCGAGCACACCCAGAAGCCGCCCCTGGCCGTTCCACACCGGCAGCACAATCTCTGACCGGGTCGAGGAGGCACAGGCGATATGGCCGGGAAAGGCATCGACATCCGGCACGATCTGCACCTGTCCCGTGCGCGCCGCGGCGCCGCAGACCCCGCGCGAGAACGGAATCACAAGACACCCGTGCCCCCCCTGATAGGGGCCGATCTTCAGCATCTCCGGCCCCGTCACGCGATAGAAACCGGTCCAGTCTGACAACGGATGGGCCGAATGTACTTCACATGCGAACGTGGCCATAAGGGCAACTGCATCCGTCTCGCCCTTGCACAGGGCGCGCAGCGATGTCGCAAGCGCAGCATAGTCCATGGGTCGGTCTTTCAGTACGCGGCCTCTGCGCAAGATAGGCGGCACCACGGCAAAGCGAAAGGCCCCGATCATGGTGACGTTTTGCTAAGGACCGCACGCTAGCCTGCGTTGAACCTGAAGGATGGAGGGCTTCGATGGAGCTGGTGGCCGAGGAACAGGGCGATCTTCTGATCGTGCGCGCAATGGATAACCGGATCGACGCAGCGGTTGCCATCCAGTTTAAGGACAAGATGCGCGAGCTACTGGAAAACGGCGCCGTCCGCGTTCTGCTGGACCTGTCGCGTGTCGGATTTCTGGACTCGAGCGGCCTCGGCGCGGTTGTGGCCGTGCGCAAACTGCTCGGCCCCGATCGGGTGCTGGAACTGGCGGGGCTGACACCCTCTGTCGAAAAAGTCTTCCGCCTGACCCGGATGGACAGCATTTTCACAATCCACCCTGCCTTGCCCGATGGTCGGCGCAATGCCGGATGACCCGGGCGATGGCGTGATCCACCTGATCGTGCCAAGCGACGCGGGCGCTGTGCGCAAGGCGCTTCAGGTAATCTTCGGCGCAACGGCACTGCAGCGGTTGCAGGCAGCGGATCGAGACAGCGCAGAAATCGTTCTTGCCGAGGTGATGAACAACATCGTCGAGCACGCCTATGCCACGCTGCGCGGCGAGATCGACATCACGATCCGTCGCGAAGTTGACGGGCTGGCCTGCACCGTCGTTGATCGGGGCCATGCCATGCCTGACGCGCGCCTGCCCGCAGGCACCCTGACGACAACCCCCGCAGACTTGCCGGAAGGCGGCTTTGGATGGCATTTGATTCGGGAATTGGCACGGGATCTTGTCTATCAGCGTGTTGGAGATCGGAACGAACTGTCCTTCCGTCTGACCCTTGAACAATAAGCGCGCATTGCGCCAATTGTTTCTGTTCAAGGCACACTGACACTCTTGCGCCACATTTCAACCGCAGCGATGCCCCAACCGCTGCCCAATACTCGCCGTGTAGCTGCCAAAGCTTCACCTCGGCGCCGCGGGAACAGCCCCCACCCAGTCCGTGGCGCCGAGGTTCCATGACTTGGATTTCAGACTCCATCCGCCTAGGCTGCCCCCAGCCAATCAGGAGGATGACGTGCGAGATTTTCAAAGTCCGGGACGGTCTGCCGTGTTTGCGGCCAATGGGATGTGTGCAACATCGCATCCCTTGGCAGCAAAGACGGCGATCGACATTCTGCAGGCGGGCGGCAACGCCGTCGACGCCGCTGTTGCGGGCGCCGTTCTCCTGGGCCTGTGCGAGCCGCAGATGACCGGTCTTGGCGGCGATTGCTTCGTTCTGCTGAAACCGGCTGGCGAAGAACGGATCATCGCGCTCAATGGCTCGGGGCGTGCGCCGCGCGGCCTGTCGTCCGCCGCGATGCGCGCGCGTGGACTTGCCACCGTGCCACTGAACGGGCCCGAGGCGGTCACAGTGCCCGGCGCGGTTGACGCCTTTTGCCGGCTTTCGGCTGACTGGGGCAAGATGGACCTGGCGGGGGTGCTTGCCCCTGCGATCCGGTATGCCGAAGAAGGCGTGCCCGTTGCACCGCGAACCGCGATGGACTGGGCCGAGGCCGCCCCCGACCTGCAGGGGGTTGCGCGTGATTGCTTCCTGATCGGCGGCAAGGCGCCCGCAGTCGGTCAGATCTTTCGCGCCCCTGGCCAGGCCGAGGTACTGCGCCGGATCGCGACAAAAGGGCGCGCCGGCTTTTACGAAGGCGAAGTCGCCCAGGATATGGTCGCGTCGCTGCGCGCTATGGGCGGCACGCACGAGATGGCTGATTTCGCGGCGACCTCATGCACGTATGATGACGCGATTTCAGGGACTTACAAAGGCGTCGAGTTGCTGGAGCATCCACCGAACGGCCAAGGCGCAACAGCCATCCTGCTGCTGAACATCCTGTCACATTTCGATCTCGCGCGGCTCGATCCCTTTGGCGCCGAACGCGCCCATCTGGAAGCCGAAGCAACGAAACTCGCCTATGACGCGCGCAATCGCTTCATCGCTGATCCAGATCACATGGCACGGCGCGATCACATGCTCTCGCTTGAGACGGCGGCGCGTCTTGCCGGGTTGATCGATCCACAGCGTGCGATGGCCAACATCGCCCCCTTGACCGAGGCCATCCACCGGGAAACGATCTATCTGACCGTGGTCGATCGTGACCGGATGGCGGTGTCGCTGATCTATTCGGTGTTCCACAGCTTCGGGTCGGGTCTGGCCTCGACGCGGTTCGGCATCAACTTCCAGAACCGGGGCGCAGGATTCACCCTCGCCGCAGGGCATCCCAATGAGGCTGCCGGCGGCAAGCGCCCGATGCACACGATCATCCCAGCGATGCTCCGGCAAAACGGTCGCGTCTTGATGCCCTTCGGCGTGATGGGCGGGGCCTATCAGGCCACCGGCCATGCCCGCTTTGTCACCAACAGACTTGATTTCGGCATGCATCCCCAACAGGCCATAGATGGCCCGCGCTGTTTCGCCGGCGCCGACGGGTTCGAGATTGAAACGGGCTACAGCGCCAAAACAAGGCGAATCCTGGCCGACATGGGCCATTCGATGATCGATGCCGATGGGCCGATTGGCGGCGCTCAGGCCATCCTGATCGACGACAGCGGCGTTCTGCAAGGGGCGTCGGATCCCCGCAAGGACGGATGCGCGCTCGGCTATTGATTTCTTCTGTTCACAAATATCCTCGGGGGGTGAACGCGCGCTTGCGCGCAGAGGGGGGCAGAAGGCCCCCCTGCCCCGCGTCAGTTCATCTGGAACTGCAACGGATAGCGGCCATCCTCGAAATCCCCGAACAGGTCAGGAAGATCAGGGTGGCTGATTGGCTCGCCGGTATCGTCAGGAACAAGGTTTTGTTCCGAAACATAGGCAACGTAGTAACTTTGGTCGTTTTCCGCCAGCAGGTGATAGAACGGTTGATCGCGGTTCGGGCGGCTTTCCTCGGGGATTGCGTCGTACCATTCCTCGGTGTTCGAGAACATCGCATCGACGTCGAAAACCACACCCCGAAAAGGGTGTTTGCGATGACGGAGCACTTGCCCCAAGTGATACTTGGCCTGAGTCTTCAACATCGTTACACGCCCCCAGTTTGGTTATTAATCCCTTGAACCGGGTTTTGTCCATCTGCGTGACAGGGGCCAAAGGGAAACAGTCTGTGGTCGTCCGGCCTACAGTGACGCTGCGGAAACTTGGCTGGCTCTCGCATTTCTGAAAGACAAACTGACGACGACCCATTTCCCAAGCCGTGGATTTGCCCTATCATTTGGCAAAAATAAGAATGCGAGGGGCAAATGAGCAGACTCTTTCGCGCGTCGATCCTGTTGCTGTTGCTGACCGCCTGCGGTGGCGGCGGCAACTACGCGGCGCCGCGCAACCTTGACAACGCGTGCAGCATCCTCAGCGAGCGCCCTCGGTATTTTGCCGCGATGAAGGACACGGAACGCAAGTGGGGGGTGCCTGTGTATGTGCAGATGGCGACCATCCATCAAGAGTCCAAGTTCATCGGCAACGCGCGGACGCCGCATCAATATGCCTTGGGGATCATCCCGATGGGGCGGCAAAGTTCGGCCTATGGTTACAGTCAGGCCCTGGACGGAACCTGGGAAGAATATCAGAAGGATCAACGCCGTCGCGGTGCCAAGCGCGATCGGATCTCGGACGCGACGGATTTCATGGGCTGGTACATGACCGGCAGCTACCAGCGGCTGGGTATCCCGCTTTCTGACGCCCGCAACCAGTATCTGGCCTATCACGAGGGCCGCAGCGGATTTGCCCGGCAAAGCTATGAGGCCAAGCCCTGGCTGATGGATGTGGCCGATCGCGTTGCCAGCAGATCCGATCTGTATCGTGAGCAGCTGGCCAGTTGCCGGGGTTGACCGGGACTAGGGCGTGCGGCGCGACGTTTCGGCCCTGATATCGAACAGCCGCGACGACAGATCGATGCCGGTCTTCATCTCGCCAAGCTCGACCACCGTTTCATTGCCGACATCGTCGGTAATGATCCAGCGCCGCAAGGTGGTGGGATTGGCCGTAAAGACCAGCTCGATCGTGCCGTATTCGGGGTTCTTCGGATCCTGCGCGACGACGCGCGTGGTGTCTGCGTCTTCGCGATGGCCCACCACCATTTTCGCCTGCCCAAGATCCACCCTGGCTGCAAGGATCAGGCTGAGCGGTGTCCGCCGAAGCGGATACTGTTCGGGTGCCTGGTTCGACTTCTCATCGAAAATAGCCACCTGACCGCTGCCCGCCATCACCAGGCTTTTTTGCGGCGGCGCGTATTCGAACCGGGCACGGCCCGGGCGCTTGATGTAAAGCTTTCCAGTTGACCGCGACCCGTCGGCGTTGGTCTGGACAAAGCTTGTCTCGGCCGTCGTCATGGCGTTCAGGTAACGCGACAATTCGGCAAGCGCGATCTTCTCGGCCGCGACGGGAGATCCCAGAACAGCCAAGGCCGCAGCAACGGCAAGATTTCGAAAGATGCTCATCGCTCGAACATAGACACTGGCCGCCTCAACCACACGCCTGCCGGCCATCACAAAACGGCGAGCGCGCCTCATTGCTCGGGCAGCAGGATCTCGCGCTTGCCGACATGGTTCGCCGCAGTAACGACGTGCTGTTCTTCCATCTGCTCGACCAGACGCGCGGCCTTGTTGTAACCGATGCCAAGCTTGCGCTGGATGTAGGAGGTCGAGCATTTGCGATCCTTGGCAACGATGGCGACAGCCTGATCGTAAAGCGCATCATCGCCTTCCCCCGTAGTCAACCCGAGGACCAGGTCGATGTCGTCGGCCTTGTCATCCTCGACGCCCTCGACCACGCCCGACATGTAGACCGGCGGACCAAAGGATTTCAGGTGGTTCACGATCTCTTCGACCTCTTCATCGCTGACAAAGGGCCCGTGGATCCGTGTGATCCGGGCGCCGCCGGCCATGTACAGCATATCGCCCATCCCCAGAAGCTGCTCGGCGCCCTGTTCGCCCAGGATGGTGCGGCTGTCGATCTTGCTTGTCACCTGGAAGCTGATCCGGGTGGGGAAGTTGGCCTTGATCGTGCCGGTGATCACATCGACCGAAGGGCGCTGCGTCGCCATGATCAGGTGGATGCCCGACGCGCGCGCCATCTGCGCCAGCCGCTGGATGCAGGCCTCGATCTCTTTGCCGGCCACCATCATCAAGTCGGCCATTTCGTCGACGATCACCACGATATAGGGCAGTGCGACAGGCTGGAATTCGTCCGTCTCGAACACCGGATCGCCGGTTTCCTCGTCGAACCCGGTCTGGATGGTGCGCTTGAACATCTCGCCCTTGTCCAGCGCCTCGCGCACGCGGCCGTTGTAGCCCTCGATGTTGCGCACGCCCATCCGGGACATCTTGCGATAGCGTTCCTCCATTTCGCCCACGACCCATTTCAGCGCGACCACGGCCTTCTTGGGATCCGTCACGACGGGCGACAGAAGGTGCGGGATGCCGTCATAGACGCTGAGTTCCAGCATCTTGGGGTCGAACATGAACAACCGGCAGTCCTCGGGTGCCAGTTTGTAACGCAGCGACAGGATCATCGTGTAGATCGCCACCGACTTGCCCGATCCGGTGGTACCCGCGATCAGAAGGTGCGGCATCTTGGCAAGGTTGGCGACAACCGGATCGCCGCCGATATCCTTGCCCAGCGCCAGCGGCAGGCGCATCGTGCTGTCGCCGAAATCACGGCTGGACAGAATCTCGCGCAGCACGACCTTCTCGCGATGCGCATTCGGCAGTTCGATCCCGATAACCGTGCGCCCCGGCACCGTCGAGACACGAGCAGACAGCGCCGACATCGAACGGGCAATATCGTCGGCCAGTCCGATCACGCGGCTGGCCTTCAGGCCCGGCGCGGGCTCCAGTTCGTACATGGTCACGACGGGGCCGGGCCGAACTGACGTGATTTCGCCTTTCACGCCATAGTCGTCCAGCACGGATTCGAGCATCCGCGCGTTCTCCTCCAGCGCCTCGTCGCTCAGGTGCTTGGTCCGGACAGCAGGAGGCGGCGACAGAAGCGACAGAGGCGGCACCTCATAGGCTGGTGCGGGGTCATCAAAGCGCAACCGCGGTTGCGCCTCTTGCACCGCCTGACGCGACGGCGCGGCCGGCTTCTTTGTCGGGTGCTGCACGACACGCCTCTGTTCCGCGTCGGCAAGGGCAGACCCAAGACGGGGCAGACCCTCATCCTCTGCGACCGACAGTTCCATCAACACATCCTCGTCGTCCTCGAATGCCTCGTCCGGCCAGTCGGCATCGCCGCCGGCCCATTCGGCCACGGCAGGCGCGCTCCACCCTTCTTGCGTCGAGATACGGCCAGCGACCGGCGTCTCGGCAGGATAGTGCGGCATGCCAGAGGCAGGCCCGGTCGCGCGGGTAACAACGGGTGGTTCGCGACGCACGGAGGGGCCGTTGTCTCGTTCGGACGGCACCCGGCTGCGGATCGCGTCGCTGATCCGGGCGCGGATCCGGTCTTCTGGCGGTTGGGCCGCAAGGGCCGCTTGCGCGGCCAGGTGCGGCTCTACCAGTTCTGGCTCGACGCTGCGCTTGAGCAGGCCCGGAACACGGGCCAACAAACCACCGCGCGGCCGCAAGGCCGGAACGGCAGCGCCCATTGGCGAAGAAAAGACCCCCGGAGTAAGCGGTGCCAAGCCTTGCGCATCAGAGGCGTATCGCGCATCGGCCCGCAGGCGCAGATCACCGGCTGAGCGCCCTCGGCTGGCAACATGGAACGGCTCTGGCGTCAGATCGGTTTCATCTTCCGCCTCGTCGTGGGCACGACCACGCCACCGGGCCATCCAGCCGGTCAGACCTGACGCCTCCGGCATCTCGGGGTTTGCCGACCGCGCGTCGCGCCGCTGCATCTGGCGTGCATGTAGCGCTTGCGCAGCGCGGGCGGTGCTTGCGGCGCCCTGCCCCAGGCGGGTCGCAAGCATCGCATAGGTCTTGATCACCCCGATGATCAGAAAACGCGCGATGGCCCGCAACTCGCCCTTCTCGAACCCCGTGACGTAGAGACCCATCGCGATCACCGCCGCACCAGAGCCAACCGACAAAAGCTTCAGCCCCGCCCCGGCGCCAAACGGCAGCACACCAAGCAGCGCGCCCACGATGGTATCGCCAAACAACCCGCCAAGGCCGAAGGAATGTGACCAGTCCGCGCCCGGCACATGCGTCGACGCGAAGATCGAGCCAAGCGCCACGCCGATCACCGCAAAGATCATCCGGCCGATGGCCCGTTCAGCGCCGCGATGGGTGACAAAGCGCACGCCCCACGCCAGCAGGATGACTGGAATGCCCCAAGCCCCCTTGCCGCAGATGATGACCAGCGTCGAGGCGGCCGCCGCCCCGAAGCGCCCAAGGGCGTTGCGTGCCTCTTCATCCGTTGCAACCATCCAGCCGGGGTCGTCGGGCGTGTAGGTCCACAGCATCATCGCCGCAGCCAGCGCCAGGCCGATCAGGACAAGGCCAAGCAACTCCCTGCCGCGCCGCTCAAGCATCGCCTGCATGTTCTGATCCAGAAGCGGGTCGCGCTGTCTCGTCTGATACGAAGCCATGGTCTTTCCGTCCTTACGCATAGAGGCAGTCGCGAAGCCGGATCAGGCCGCGACGCGTCTCGTCCCTGGGGGCAACCAGCGCCACCCGGATGTATCCCTTGCCGGGGTTGTCCCCGTCTGCATCACGCGACAGGTAGGCACCGGGCAGAACCCGCACGCCTGTTTCGCGCCAAAGCTTCACTGTGGCCGCCTCACCATCCTCGACGGGCAACCACAGAAAGAAACCGCCTTCGGGCAACTGGAATCCCTGGATGCCCGCAAAGACCTCGGCCGCATCGGCAAATTTCTCCTGATACAGCGCACGGCTCGCCTCGACATGCGCCTCGTCGGCCCAGGCCCGCTCGGCCACGCGCTGCAACGGCAGCGGCAAGGGCGCGCCGGCAAAGGAGCGCAGCTTGCGAAACTGCGCGATCCCTTGCGTACCACCGGCAACGAACCCCGACCTCAGGCCCGGCATGTTCGAGCGTTTCGACAGCGAATGAAACGCAAACACCCGCTCAGGATCCGCGCCGGTCGCAGCCGCCACCTGCAGCACCCCCGTGGGCGGCGCGATCCGCCAGATCTCGGAGTAACATTCATCCGCCAGAACGATGAAGTCGTGCCGCTCGGCAAGGGCGAGCAACCCTGCCCAGTAGTCGAACGAGGCGACCGCGCCTTGCGGATTGGCCGGCGAACAGATGTAGACCAGCGCCACGCGATCCAGCAGTTGCGGATCAAGCCGGGCAAAATCCGGAAGGAAACCATTTGCGGCCACGGCGGGAACATAGACGGGCTCTGCCCCGACGGTCAGTGCCGCAACCGCATAGACCTGATAGAACGGATTGGGCATCAAAACTGCGGGGCGCTGGCCGCGCTTTGCTTCGGGGCATAGCGCAATGGCGGCGTTGAAGAGCCCTTCGCGCGTGCCGTTCAAGACCATGATCCTGTCCGGCCCAACCGCCACGCCATAGCGCCGTTGCAGCCACGCCGCCGCCGCCGCCAGCAACTCTGGCGTGCCCTCGTTCGGGGGATAGATGGAGAACCCGTCCAGATTTGCCGCAAGCACGTCAGCTACGAAGCCGGGCATCGGGTGTTTCGGCTCGCCGATGGTCATGGCAATGGGCTCGCCGCCGGGGGCGTGTGTTTCGAGCAAAGCCCGCAACCGCGGGAATGCGTAATCTGGCAGGTTCGAAAACCGCTCTGGAAACGCCATCACTGCCTCATTGCCGGGGTCGTGCCGCCCCGCTTTGCGCAACGATAGCCAGAGTTTGCACCCCGGTCCAGAAGAACGCGGCCAAACCGGCACCTTGACGGGGAAAATTGTGTCTTTTTCGCCTTCTGGCGCCTAGCGCAGCGCGCGTTCGGCGGCCGCGCCAAGCCGCAGAAGCCGCGCCTCGTCGCCCGCCGCGCCCATAAGGCTGATCCCGCAGGATGGCTCGCCTGCCGGAAGGGTCAGGGCACACAGGCCCATCAGGTTCGCAATCCGCGCGTTACGCAACGCCAGCAGGTTCTCGGTCACGTAATAGGCGTCGTCAGTCATCAACCGCTGGACATCCGGCGGCAGGATCGCCGACGTCGGCAGGATCACCGCATCGAACCCGGCAACCCGATCTGCGCAGATGCTGCGCAGCACCTCCAGCCGGCGCCAGCCGGCAACATAGTCGGCAGCACTGAAGGCCGCACCGCTGCGAAATCGTTCCAGGATCCGCGGGAACATCTTGTGCGGCGCCGCCTCGATGGTTTCACGCCAGATCGCATAGGCCTCGGCCGTGTACAGAACCGCAGCCAGCGCCATCGCCTCGACCACCTCCGGCGCACTCAGCCGCTCCACCCGGGCGCCCGCCGCGCCCAACCTGGCAACCGACCGCTCGAAAGCCAGGGCGGGCGCAGCCCGCAGATCATCGAGCGCCACGGTTTCAAGCACCGCCAGACGTGCGCCAGACAGACTTGCGCCTTGCAGGTCGCAGGCGGGCTGCCCCTCCAGCACGCCCAGCAGCAGCGTGCAATCCTCGACGTTGCGCGCCAGCGGACCGATGGTGTCGAACCGCTCGCAAAGCGGCACCACACCGGTCAGCGGCAACCGTCCGCTGGTCGTCTTCAGGCCAACCAGATCGTTCCAGGCCGCCGGAATGCGGACCGATCCACCAGTGTCCGAGCCGATCGCCGCAGGCGCCAGGCCAAAGGCGATCGACGCCGCCGCCCCCGAAGACGACCCGCCCGGCACCACAGCCGGATCATTCACGCAGGGCGGGGTCGTGGATATCGGATTGAGCCCCAGCCCCGAAAACGCAAGCTCGGACATGTGCGTCTTGCCAAGGCAAACCAGACCCTGAAGCGTGGCGCGCGCCAGCACCACGGCATCTACAGCAGGCACCCGCCCTTTCAGCAATGCAGACCCCGCCTCGGTCGCCACCCCGGCACTGTCGAACAGATCCTTCCAGGACAGCGGCACCCCGTCGAGCAACCCGCGGCGCACCCCCGCCTTGGCACGCCCGGCGGCCGCC
>JBGSQL010000006.1:0-9633 GCA_041738105.1 Rhodobacter sp.
GCCCCCGCAAACATCGTGATCTGCACCATCCCGAACAGGACAAGCGCCCCTACCCCGGCATCGAGCGCGCCATAAGCCAGCGAAAATCCCACCAGATAGGTCAGCAGCGCCGCCGCCCCCAGGCCGCGCCCGCGCGCACCCGGCCAGATCGCTGCTCCTGTTCGATGCCACCGCCACCCCACCAGCGCCAGCAGCACCACGGCCCCCGACACCAACCGCAGCGCCGCAAATTCCATCGCGCCGATTTCACCCACCCCCACCGCCATCCGGTTCAAAACCGAATTGCCGGCAAAGGCCGCCATCGTCAGCGTGGTCAGCAGAAAAAGTCGCATGGCCCTTGTTAGGCGATGCCTCGGCCAGCTGCCATCGCGAACAACAGCTGACCGAAGGATGGGCCAGCACCGGCTCGGCTGCCTCCATCCGCGCATGGCCCTGCCATTGACGCTCCGTGAGGTCAAGATACACGAACGGACAGCTTCGCAGCAGCTTGCAAGAATGGCGAGTCAGCGGCCCAGACGACCAAGACTCTCTTTCATTCCAAGTGCCTATGTCGGAAAGATGGTGGAGCCGAGGAGGATCGAACTCCTGACCTCGTCATTGCGAACGACGCGCTCTCCCAACTGAGCTACGACCCCACGTGTCGGCTAGATGGCCCATGCGACATGGCTTGTCAAGTCTGGCTCAGGCGACATGCGCGATGCTCTGGCGGACAAAGGCCGTGATCTCGGCAGCGGGCCGGGCCCCGGCCAGACGGGCCACTTCACGCCCCCGATGCCACAGGATCAACAGCGGGATACCACGGATGCCAAGGCGGGTCGAGATTTCGGGGTGGTCCTCGGTATTGATCTTGGCGAGGCGGGCCTTGGGGGCCAAGGCTGCGGCGGCCTTGGCAAACTCTGGCGCCATCATCCGGCAGGGCCCGCACCAAGGCGCCCAGTAGTCGACCAGCACCGGAAGGTCATCCGTCGCCACGGCCTTGTCGTGCGTGCGAGGATCAAGTTCAGCCACCTTGCCGTCCGCCAGGGCGGCGCCGCAGGTGCCGCACTTGGGATTGTCGCCCAGTTTTGCCAATGGCACCCGGTTGCCCTGCCCACAAGTGGTGCAGGTGAGTCTGACGTTTTCGGCCATTTCAGCCCCCAATATATATTCGCCTCGTCGAATATGGGGGCTGATAGCGGCACTGCAAGCCTACTCGGCCGCCTCCATGTAGCTTTCCACCGGCGGGCAGATGCAGACAAGGTTGCGATCCCCATAGACGTTGTCCACACGCCCCACAGGCGGCCAGTACTTGTCCACCCTGAAGGAGGCAGGCGGAAAGCAGCCCTGCTCGCGGCTGTAGGGGCGGTCCCACTCGGCCACAAGGTCGTTCACCGTATGGGGGGCATGTTTCAGCGGGTTGTTTTCGCGGTCGATTTCGCCCTGTTCAATCGCCCGTATCTCGTCGCGGATCGACAGCAGCGCGGTGATGAAGCGGTCAATTTCGGCCTTGGTCTCGGACTCGGTTGGTTCGACCATCAGCGTGCCAGCCACCGGCCAACTCATCGTGGGGGCATGAAAACCGTTGTCGATCAGGCGTTTGGCGATATCATCCACGGTCACGCCGACATCAGCGAATGGGCGCGTGTCAAGAATGCACTCATGCGCCACACGGCCACGATTGCCCATGAACAGCACCTCGTAGGCCCCTTTCAGTCGCGCCGCGATGTAGTTGGCGTTGAGGATCGCAACCTTGGTCGCCTGGGTCAGGCCCGAGCCGCCCATCATCAGGCAATACGCCCAAGAGATCAGCAGGATCGAGGCAGACCCATAGGGCGCCGCGCTGACCGGCCCCTCGCTGCCCCCGGTCTCGGGATGGCCCGGCAGATGCGGTGCCAAATGCGCCTTTACGCCGATCGGCCCCATGCCGGGCCCGCCACCGCCGTGCGGGATCGCAAAGGTCTTGTGCAGATTCAGGTGGCTGACATCGCCGCCGATCGCCCCCGGCTTCACCAGGCCCACCATCGCGTTCATGTTCGCGCCGTCGATGTAGACCTGCCCGCCGTGCTCGTGGGTGATCTTGCAAACCTCGCGGACGGCTTCCTCGAACACGCCGTGGGTCGAAGGATAGGTGATCATGCAGGCAGCAAGGGTATCGCCCGCCTCTGCCGCCTTGGCGCGGAAATCATCAAGGTCCACGTCGCCGTTCGGCGCGGCTTTCACCACCACAACCCGCAATCCCGCCATCTGCGCCGACGCCGGGTTGGTGCCATGGGCCGAAACCGGGATCAGACAGACATCGCGCTGATGATCCCCCCGCGCCCGGTGATAGGCCCGGATCGTCAGCAGACCGGCGTATTCGCCCTGTGCGCCCGAATTGGGCTGCATCGACATCGCGTCATAGCCGGTGATGAGGCACAGCTTTTCGGCAAGGTCGGTGATCGCCTCGGTATAGCCCTGTGCCTGATCGCGCGGTGCAAAGGGATGCAGTGATCCGAATTCTGGCCAGGTCAGTGGCATCATCTCGGCCGCCGCATTCAGCTTCATCGTGCACGATCCCAGCGGGATCATCGCGCGGTCCAACGCAAGGTCGCGGTCCGACAGGCGCCGCATGTAGCGCATCATCTCGGATTCTGCGCGGTTCATGTGGAAGACCGGGTGGGTCAGATACTCTGTCTGGCGCAGCATCGGCTCTGGAAACCCGAGCGTGGCGCGATGCGGTGGCACGCCTTCGATCCCGAAGGCACGCAGAACGCGGATCAGCACCTTTTCGTCGGTGGTTTCATCCAGCGAAATACCGACACGGTCGGTGCCGATCTTGCGGAAGTTCAGGCCTTCATGCCGGGCGGCGGCAAGGATGCCGGCCTGACCCACGCCGACCTCGACGGTCAGCGTGTCAAAGAAGGCCAGCGGCGAAACCCTGGCACCAGCGGCCTTGAGGGCCCGAGACAGGCGATTGGTCAGGAAATGCACGCGCTCGGCAATGGCACGCAACCCCTTGGGGCCATGAAAGACGGCATAGAACCCCGCCATCACGGCCAGCAGCGCCTGGGCCGTGCAGACGTTAGAGGTGGCCTTCTCGCGGCGGATATGCTGTTCGCGGGTTTGCAGGCTCAGCCGATAGGCCCGGCCGCCACGGGCATCCACCGAGACGCCCACGATACGCCCCGGCATCGCACGTTTCAGATCGTCGCGGCAGGACATGAACGCGGCATGCGGGCCACCATATCCCATTTGCACGCCAAAGCGCTGCGCCGACCCGATCGCGATATCGGCCCCCATCGTGCCCGGTTCCTTGAGCAGGCAGAGCGCCAGCAGGTCGGTGGCCACAATGGCGATCGCCTTGGCGTCATGCAGCGCGGCAATCTGGTCCGTGAAATCCTGCACATGGCCATAAGTGCCGGGATACTGGAAAATCGCGCCAAAAAAGGTGCCGGCCTCCATCTTGTCGGGATCGCCCACCACGGTTTCGATCCCCAGCGGGCGTGCCCGCGTCTCGATGACGGCGATGGTCTGCGGATGGCAGTTCCGGTCGATGAAAAAGGCGCGCGATTTCGACTTGGCGCTGCGTTCGGCCATGGTCATCGCCTCGGCCGCGGCCGTAGCCTCGTCCAGCAGCGAGGCATTTGCCACCGGCAGGCCGGTCAGGTCGGCGACCATGGTCTGATAGTTCAGCAGTGCCTCCAGCCGGCCTTGGGCAATCTCGGGCTGGTAGGGGGTGTAGGCGGTGTACCAGGCCGGATTCTCCAGGATGTTGCGCTGGATCGCGGGGGGCGTGACGGTGCCGTAATAGCCTTGCCCGATAAGCGAGGTCATCACCCGGTTCTTCGACGCAACCTCGCGCATCCGTGCCAGCAATTCGTGCTCTGCCAGCGGGGCCCAGTCGAGCGGGTCTGGCTGCCTGATGGCAGCGGGAACAGTCTCAGCGATCAGCGCATCAAGACTGGCGGCGCCCACGGCCTTCAGCATCTCGGCGATTTCCTCGGGCGAGGGGCCGATATGGCGGCGGTTGGCGAAATCGTAGGGGTTATAGGTCGTGGGCGTGAAAGTCATCGGGGGTGTCCTCAGACGTGACTGACGATAGTGACCAGTGTTCCGGCCGTGTTGCGCCGGTAGAGGCGGCGCGCGCCCCGGGGTGCCTTGACAGAACCGAAGGCAATGGGCGTAGCCGGCCAGCTCGCCGAGGTGCGAGTTTCATCGACCTCGACCGATGTCGCTCGCGGACCCGCTTCTTGCCCGCTGCGCGTGGCATCAAATAGCCGGGGCGCGCGGAACACCCGGCCCTTGGCGGCGTCACAAAGCCAGCGGCCCCGATCTCGGGCAATCCACAAGGGAACATGGCAAGCTCAGAGGGCGCGTCGGCGTTGCTATCGCCAACGATGCGCAGGACCGTCATGCGATCAGGTCATTGTATTCATCCTCGGTCAGATAGTCGTCGAGCACCGAAAGATCATCCACCTTCATCTTGAAGAACCACGCAGCCCCCAGCGGATCCTCGTTCACGAGCCCCGGCTTGTCGGCCAGCTTTTCGTTCACCTCGACGATCTCGCCATCCAGCGGCGCAAGGATGTCAGATGCGGCCTTGACGCTTTCGATCACCACCACCTCGTCGCCCTTGGCCACCATCGCGTCGATCTCGGGCAACTCGACAAAGACCACATCACCCAATTGGGTCGCGGCGTGTTCGGTGATGCCCACAACGACAAGGTCGCCCTCGACGCGCAGCCATTCATGCTCTTCGGTATATCTCATGGGTTGCCTCAGCGTTTGTAGGTGGAAGGTCGAAACGGCAGGTCGGTGACGGTGACCGGCAGACGCTTGCCGCGGACGTCTCCGGTCAGCTTCGTGCCTGTGCCAGACAGGGCAGACGGGACATAGCCCATCGCGATCGGTGCATCCAGGCTGGGGCCGAAACCACCTGACGTGATCTGCCCGACGGCCTCGTCGCCCTGAAACAGGATCGTCCCCTCGCGCATCGGCGCACGACCATCAGGGCGCAGCCCTACGCGTTTGCGATCGGATCCATGGGTCAGTTCATGCAGGATGCGGTCGGCGCCCGGAAACCCGCCGGGCCGCGTGCCTCCCAGGCGTCGGGCGGCCTGGATCGCCCAGCCCAGTCCCGCCTCGATTGGCGTTGTTGTGGTGTCGATGTCATGGCCATAGAGGCAAAGCCCCGCCTCCAGTCGCAGACTATCGCGCGCACCAAGCCCGATCGGGGCAACCTCGGGCATCGCCAGCAGCGCCTCGGCAAAGGCCAGGGCCTGCCCGTTTGGCACCGAGATCTCGAACCCGTCCTCACCGGTGTAGCCCGAACGCGAGATCCACAAGGCGGCGCCGTCCTCGCCCAGCGTCACCACGTCCATGAACCGCAGGCGCGCGACACCCGGGGCAAGCCGCTCCAGCGCCTGCTCTGCCAGCGGCCCCTGCACTGCAAACAGCGCACGATCGGTGATCTCGATCACCTCCGCCACGCCCGACAGCTGGCTGCGCATGTGGGCGATATCGGCCGCCTTGCACCCGGCGTTCACAACCACGAACAGGTGGTTGCCGCGGTTGGCAAACATCAGATCGTCCAGGATGCCGCCGCTAGCGTTGGTGAACAAGCCATAGCGCTGGCGCCCCTCCTGCAGGCCCTGGACATCAACTGGCATCAGGCGCTCGAAGGCCAGCACCAGCGCTTCCATACCGCGCTTCGGCCACAAGACGACCTGCCCCATATGGCTTACGTCAAACACTCCCGCAGCCGCGCGCGTGTGCAGATGTTCCTTCATCACGCCCTGGGCGTATTGCACCGGCATCTCATGGCCCGCGAACGGCACCATGCGTCCACCAAGCGAAACATGAAGGTCGTGCAGCGCCAGCCGTTCCAGTCCGGTCGTTTCAAGGTCGGCCAAGTGCCACTCCCATTCCCCGCCGGTCTGACAGTCTCCGGCACCCTGCAGACAGGCGGATGCCTGCCCGATGATGCCCCCTCTGTCCCTTGCGCCTGAGAGCGTTATCCCGTCGGCGCCCCGGCTCTTGTCCGGGGTCTCTCCAGAGTTCCGATGTCAGCACGGTCCCTTGCGCCTGAGAGTTTGCCGGGGCGGCTTCTCCTTCGGCACCGGCAGGAAGGCTTCCCCACCGGATTCTCCCGAACCTGACCCCATTTGCCTAGCCTGCCTCCCCCCGCACTGGCAAGGGGGAATGCAAGCGCGACACATCGCGCAGCACAAGCGACAGGCGCAACCGACAGACCGGGGATATGTGCAGGCAACCCGCGCCTGTCAGCACCCAGCGTTCCCAGGCGGTACAGGCCCATCCGATCCCCCGTCCGCCTCTCACCGCAAGACGTGCCCCCTTTGACAATCGACAGCTACACGAGCCGCGCGGGGCAGCACGCCGGCCACACCGGAACACACCACGCCGGTCCCGACCCCCTTGGCTTTCTTCTGTTCAAAAATATCCTCGGGGGGTCCGGGGGGCAGACAGCCCCCCGGCTTCGCCACAGGCGCCAGCGTCAGGAAACGCCGCGCACCGTCTGCAAAAGCGGCATCACGTCTGCCATTTCAGGCCCCGTATCGCGCCCGGTCAGGGCACGCCGCAGGGGGCGGAACAACTCCTTGCCCTTGCGTCCGGTCGCCTCGCGCACCGTGCGGGTCCACGCACCCCAGGTCTCGGACGTCCAGGGACGCGGCGGCAGCAGCGCCATGGCCTGCGCGACGAACGCCGCATCCTCGGGGTCGATCAGCGGCTCGGCGCCGTCCCGGAACAGTGCCCACCAGGCCGCAAGGTCTGTCTTGACGGTGATGTTGTCCTTGGCCACCGCCCAGAACCGCTCGGCTATCCCATCGGGCACGCCCAGAGCGCGGATCGTCGCGGCCATCTCGCCATAGGGCAGCGACTGGACATGCGCCCGGGTCAGCGGAAACAGATCCTCGGCGTCGAACTTGGTCGGCGCGGCCCCAAAGGACGACAACTCGAACCCGTCGATCAGATCCTGCAAGGACCGGGCAAGCTCTACCGGCCGTGAAGATCCCAGCCGCGCCATCAGCGACAACAACGCCATCGGTTCCACGCCCCGCGCGCGCAGGTCGCGCAGCGACAGCGTTCCAAGTCGCTTGGACAGCGCTTCGCCCTGTGGCCCGGTCAACAGCGAATGGTGGGCGAACGCGGGCGGCGTGCCCCCCAGCGCCTGCATGATCTGGATCTGGGTCGCCGTATTGGTCACATGATCGGCGCCGCGCACGATGCTGGTAATCCCCATGTCGATGTCATCGACCGACGAGGCGAAGGTATACAGCACCTGGCCATCCGCACGGATCAGCACCGGGTCCGACACAGACGCGGCATCAATCGAGATCGGGCCAAGGATACCATCGGTCCATTCGATCCGGTTCTGATCCAGCAGGAACCGCCAGTAGCCGCCGCGCTCGTCGCGCAACCTTGCCTTGTCCGAGGCACTCAGCGTCAGGGCCGTGCGGTCATAGACCGGTGGCTTGCCCATGTTCAGCTGTTTCTTGCGCTTCAGATCCAGTTCCACCGGTGATTCGAAGCACTCGTAGAAACGACCGTTCGCACGCAAGGCGTCAGCGGCTTCGGCGTAACGGTCCATCCGCAACGATTGCTTCTCGATCCGGTCCCAGGTCAGGCCGAGCCACTCGAGGTCTTCCATGATCCCGTCGGCGTATTCCTGTTTCGACCTCTCCTGATCCGTGTCATCCAGGCGCAGGATGAACGTTCCACCGGCCTTGCGGGCGATCAGCCAGTTCATCAGCGCGGTGCGCAGGTTGCCAACGTGGATATAGCCGGTAGGCGACGGGGCGAAACGGGTGACGGTGGGCATTGGACACTCCTCAATCGCGTTCCGCTCTTTCACACGGGCCGCGTTTTGTCCATATCGTCGCCAAGGCAACCAGCCAGAGACTCCTGATGATCGACCCTGCACCGCCTGATTGGTCACCCGTGACCGCACCCGAACTCGAAGATATCGAGCGGCTGGCGCGGCGCGCGATTGACGCCCTGCCCGACGTCTATCGGGCGTCGGCAGCCAGCGTTGTGCTGCGGATCGAGGACTTCGCGTCGGACGATGTGCTCGACGCGATGGATCTGCTTGATCCGTTCGAGTTGTCCGGTCTCTACGAGGGCGTCCCGCTGACCGAGAAATCGGTGCTGGACCAGCCACAAGGGCCCGACGTGATCTGGCTCTTTCGCCGGCCGATCCTGGACGAATGGGTCGAACGCGGCACGGTCAGCCTCGGCGATCTCGTAACGCATGTGCTGGTGCATGAACTTGCGCACCATTTTGGTTGGAGCGATCAGGACATCGCCGCGATCGACCGCTGGTGGGAGTAGGCGCACATCGGTCCTGCACAGACGCACACCCGCTGACGGGGCTGTGACTCGCCGGCGTGGCGAATTGGGTTACACTTCACGATCCTGTTTTGAAACGCGAGGAGCGACCATGACCACACCGATCCTGTCTCGCCGGCAGGCCCTTCTGGCCGGCGCCGCGCTGCCTTTCGTGGCGGCCCTTGCACCCTTGCCGGCACGCGCCGCCGCGGAAATGAAGGGCGCGGCAATTCCGCAATTCAATCGCTTCAAGCTCGGTGCGTTCGAGGTGACCACCCTTCTTGCCGGGACGCGGACAGTCGAGGGCCCCGATCAGATCTTCGGTCTGAATGCCGATCCGGCAGATTTTGCGGCCACCTCCGCGGCTGCGTTCCTGCCCACAGACAAGGCGCAGTTCTTCTTTACGCCGACCGTCGTGAATACCGGGACAGAGTTGATCCTGTTCGACACGGGGCTGGCGCCCGAGGGCATCGTCGGCGTGCTGGGTGCTGCCGGATACACGCCCGATCAGGTCGATCTGGTGGTGCTGACCCACATGCATGGCGACCATATCGGCGGGATGATGGCGAACGGCGCGCCAACCTTCCCCAACGCGCGCTACGTCACCGGCGCGATCGAGCACAATCACTGGATGGGCGCGGGCAACGAGGGTTTCGACGCGAATGTGCGCCCGCTGAATGACCGCATCGCCTTCCTTGACGATGGCGGGGCCGCGGCATCGGGGATCACCGCGATGGCCGCTGTGGGCCATACGCCCGGTCACATGGCGTACATGATCGAAAGCGAAGGTCAGCGCGTCGTCCTGATCGCCGATGCCGCAAACCACCCGGTCTGGTCGCTTGCCAAGCCGGACTGGGAGGTGAAGTTCGACATGGACAAGGCGGCGGCGGCGGCGACGCGGCGCAGGCTGCTGGGGATGATCGCAGCAGACCGGATCCCGTTCATCGGCTATCACATGCCCTTCCCCGCGCTGGGCTACATTGAAACGCAGGGTGACGGCTTTCGCTACGTTCCCGCCAGCTATCAGATGATGCTGAACGGCTGACGCGGCAGGGTATGTCAGGATCGGGGCGGGTCGGCAGACCCGCCCCTTTGCATTTTTCGGCGCTGCGGCGCATCTTGTCGACCGATCACGCAAGCAAGGGGACAACAGGATGACCGGGACCGAGACACAGGCCGCCGCCCCGCCCCAGGTACCGGTCCTGACGCTGACGCTGAACCCGGCGCTCGATCTGTCCACGGTGGTGCCGCGCCTTGTGCCGGACGAAAAGCTGCGCTGCGCCGAGCCGACGCTGGATCCGGGCGGCGGGGGGATCAACGTGGCGCGCG
>JBGSQL010000014.1:0-1935 GCA_041738105.1 Rhodobacter sp.
CGGCCGGTGTGCCGCTGAGCGAGGTTGGCCGGTTTGGCGGGCCGTCGGTGACCTTCGGCGCAGCCAGCGCGCCGCTGGCCGAACTTGCCGCGCTCTACCGTTCGGCTTTTGCGGCGGCGGTCGGCTGATATCTTAACCCCAGTGTGCCGATAAGTCGGCGCCCTGCCCATAGACGTTCTCACGGTGCCAGCGAAGGTTCGCCGGATGCGGGTGCTGGCGCGGATCTGCGGGCAGGCGCAGCCGCCGGTCGGGCAGGATCAGGCGCTGTACCACCTCGTCCGGTACCTTGTTGCCTGACACCAAGATAGTCATGTCCTCGGCCACCGAGATCAGGCCCCGGTCGAACATCCAGTGCAAGGTGCCTGAAAGTGCCAGACCGTTCTGGACCGAGTCATTGCCTTGGCGTTCCACCGGACGTATGTGCGCTGCTTCTACCTCGGGCTTTCCGCCGCCATTCCGTAGTTGCAGCCCCGAGACCGCGCACCGGTATCCATAAGCTTCCCGCACGATGCGCCGGAAGACTACGTCACGATAGGCGCGGCGGGTCAGGCGCTCGACGATCGGGCGCTCGAAAGCTTCGGGCGCCGCATCGAACTGCGGGGGTAGCGGGTCGTAGCGCGCAGACTCTACCGCCTCCAGGTCCTGCGGCAGCCCGAACGAGACGATCCGGGCGAAATCAGCCTCAGGCAGACGCCGCACGGCCAGTTGCTGCGCGCCGCCCTTCGCAAGTGTCCCGTCCGGTCCGGCAAGCGCCTTTTCCAGAGGCTGTCCGTCCAGAAGGCGGGGTACAGGCCGGTCAAAAGGAAGAAATGTGCTCGGCGCAATCAACGCCAGAAACCGGTCGCGAGCGCCGGGCTTTGGAATGATTTGCGCGATCTGCGCCACGGCGAAGTAACCGCGCGCACCTGCCTTGACCGGTTCGTAGTAGATCGCCCAATCGCCGACACCGCTTTCCGCCGCTTTCAGATAGGCCCTCGGGAAATCGTAGACCGACTCGGGTTCATCGTCGTAAATCGACCCTTCCTTGTGCATCAATACAAGCTTTGCCATTGCGGCAGGAAAGCACGTCCGCCCAGCAATGCAATCCTTTTCCAGTTGCGCAAGTCTGCTTGCGGACCGTTGGCTGACGTCCTACATCTGCGTGAAGCCAAGAAGGACCACCGCCCGATGCCCATCGAAGCGCGCGATATCGAGAAGTTGATCCGGGAAAGCTTTCCCCAGGCGAAGATCACGATTACCGACCTTGCGGGCGACGGAAATCACTGGGCGGCGGAAGTGATCGACGAAAGCTTTCGCGGGCTGAACCGGGTTCAGCAGCAACGCGCCGTCTATGCCAGCCTGAAGGGCAAGATGGACGGGGCGCACGGGGAATTGCACGCGCTGGCACTGACAACCAAGGCGCCGGACTGACCGACGAAGAGAGGATATTAAAGCCATGTCGAGCACGACCACCGCAGCCGACCAGATCCGCGAAACCATCACGAAGAATGACGTGGTGTTGTTCATGAAGGGCACGAAGATGATGCCGCAATGCGGTTTTTCCAGCCGCGTGGCCGGGGTGCTGAATTTCATGGGCGTCGAGTTTGCCGACGTGAACGTTCTGGCCGATGCCGATGTCCGGCAGGGGATCAAGGATTTCTCGGACTGGCCGACGATCCCGCAGCTTTACGTGAAGGGTGAGTTTGTTGGCGGTTGCGACATCGTGACGGAAATGACGCTGTCGGGCGAGCTTGATGCGCTGCTCGAAGCCAAGGGCGTGGCGTTCGACAAGGACGCCGCCGAAAAGATCCGCGCCGCGAACGCCTGATCCGGTGTGGCGGGGGCGTGTCGCGCCCCTGCCCTGACGCGTTTACGCCGCCTGACCCAGTTTTTCCTCTGCCGCTGCCGCCAGCGCTTCGGCGCGGGCGGCCAGTTCGGCCAGACCGTCGAGCACTG
>JBGSQL010000317.1:0-3819 GCA_041738105.1 Rhodobacter sp.
GTGCCCCGCCCAGCGCCGCGCCCGCCGGTCCGAACAGCGGCAGCGGCGCGATCCGGTCGATCACGGCCACCAGTGCAAGGCAGGCCAGCAGCCAGACCGGCGGCCAGTCGAGGAGGGTGGCAAGGCGCATCGGCAATCCCCTGATGATTGAGGCCAGTTTTCCGTCGTGCGCTGCGGATCTGCAAGGACGCAAACCATTTCAAGCCTGAAGTTTGGCCCGCGCCGTGACTTTCCATTCCGCGCCCCCGGCGATAGTTTGACCGCGCAAGGAGAAACCCGATGACCGATTTCGACGCGACCCGCGCCCTTTTCCACCTGCCGGACGGGGTGATCTATCTGGATGGCAATTCGCTGGGGCCCTTGCCAAGGGCGGCGGCGGCGCGCGTGGCCAGGACGGTGACCGACGAATGGGGCGAATTGCTGATCACCGGCTGGAACAAGGCCGGCTGGATGGATCAACCCAGCCGGATCGGCGACCGCATCGCGCGGCTGATCGGCGCGGCGCCGGGCACGGTGGTGATGGGCGATACGCTGTCGATCAAGGTTTATCAGGCGCTGGCCTCGGCGCTGGAGATGAACCCGGCGCGTCGGGTCATTCTGTCCGATACCGGCAACTTCCCGTCAGACCTTTACATGGCCGAGGGGCTGTGCCGCACCTTGGGCGAGGGCTATCGCCTGCAGACGGTGGCCCCGGAAGAGGTCGAGGCGGCGATCGACGAAACCGTGGCGGTGACGATGCTGACCGAGGTCGATTATCGCACCGGGCGCAAGCACGACATGGCGGCGCTGACCGCAAAGGCCCATGCCGCGGGGGCGCTGAGTGTGTGGGATCTGGCCCATTCGGCGGGCGCGCTGCCTGTGGATCTGGCTGGCGCGGACGCGGATTTCGCGGTGGGCTGCACCTACAAGTACCTCAATTCCGGCCCCGGCGGCCCCGCGTTCATCTACGTCGCGCCGCGCCACGCGGAAACCGCCCGCCCCGCGCTTTCGGGTTGGCTGGGGCATGAGGCGCCCTTTGCCTTCGACCCAAGTTACCGGCCCGGACGCGGGATCGAGCGGATGCGGGTGGGTACGCCGCCGGTGCTGCAGATGGCCGCGCTGGAGGCGGCGCTGGACATCTGGGATCTGGTCGACATGGCGGATGTGCGTGCGCGCTCGATCGCGCTGACCGAACAGTTCATCGAGGCGGTCGAGGCCGCCTGCCCGGCGCTGGTCCTTGCCTCGCCGCGCGATCCGGCGGTGCGCGGCTCGCAGGTCAGCTTTCGCCATCCCGAGGGGTATGCCATCATGCAGGCCCTGATCGCCCGCAAGGTGATCGGCGATTTCCGGGCGCCGGATATCCTGCGCTTTGGCTTCACACCGCTTTACACGCGGCCGCAGGACGTGGCCGGCGCGGTCCGGGTGCTGGCCGAGGTGATGGACAAGGCGCTGTGGGACCAGCCCGAGTACAAGACGCGGGCCCGCGTGACATGACGATCATCCGCCGCTTCCGCCCCGAGGATGCCGCCGCCACGCACGAAATTTTCGTGGACGCTGTCCGGGTCGGTGCTGCGGCGCGCTATTCCGAGGCCGAGCGGGTCGATTGGGTGCCGGACCCCGCTATGCCCGACGATTGGGGAAGCTGGCTGGATGAGCATGTGACGCTCGTTTCGCTGGACGGCGATCGTCTGACCGGCTTCATGATGGTGGAGCGGGACGGATACCTCAACATGGCCTTTGTCCGACCCGACTGCATGGGGACAGGCCTGGCAGACCAACTCTATGATGCACTTCTGGACGAGGTCCGAACGTTGGCCCTGCCGCAGCTGCATGTGCTTGCCAGCCGCTATGCCCAAGGTTTCTTTCGCCGCCGCGGCTGGCAGCCTGCGCCGGAGCTGTCGGGGCTCGACGGATGCGATCCGAACCAAGGGCCGCAGGACAATCCGGTCAACCGGCCCATGAAGCTTGATCCGGTCCCTCCGGAATGAGCCGGTGCAGCCAGACATCAAGCCCTATGTCGGGGTGGCGTCGCCGGGCTGCGCTGTTGCGCGGCATGGCGCGGCTTTCCCCGATGGCTGCAGCGCCACGGGGCTGACCCAGAGCCCTGCGCCCCGACTCGTCAAGGAGACGCCCGATGTCCGACCCTTATGACCCCGCACGCGAAGGCGCCCAGATGGCGTTCGATGGCCGGATGTCCTATGGCGACTACCTTGCGATTGACAGCATCCTGACGGCCCAACACCCGCGGACCGGCGCGCATGACGAGATGCTGTTCATCATCCAGCACCAGACGTCGGAGCTTTGGATGCGGCTGGCGCTGCACGAAATCGACGCCGCCCGCGCCGCCATCGCGACCGACGCGTTGCGCCCGGCCTTCAAGCTGTTGTCCCGCGTCGCGCGGATCTTCGAGCAGTTGAACAACGCCTGGGACGTGCTGCGCACGATGACGCCCGCCGATTACACCCGGTTTCGCGACGGGCTGGGGCAATCCTCGGGCTTCCAGTCGTGGCAGTATCGGCTGATCGAATACGCGGTCGGCAACCGCAATCCGGCGATGCTGCGCCCCCATGCGCATCGCCCCGACATTCTTGCCAAGCTTGAGGCCGAACTGGCCCGCCCGTCGCTGTATGACGAGGCGTTGCGCCATCTTGCCCGCGCGGGCCTGCCGGTTCCCGCCGAGGTGTTGAACCGCGACCTGCGGCAGGCCTGGCAGGAAAGCCCGGCGGTCGAGGATATCTGGGCCACGGTCTATCGCGACCCGCAAGCGCATTGGGAAGCCTATGAACTGGCCGAAAAGCTGATGGATTTCGAGGATTACTTCCGGCGCTGGCGGTTCAATCACGTCACCACGGTCGAGCGGGTGATCGGGTTGAAGCGCGGCACCGGCGGCACCGGCGGCGTCAGCTATCTGCGCCGGATGCTGGAGGTGGAGCTGTTTCCCGAACTGTGGCACGTGCGCACGCAACTGTGACTCGGCAGGATAGGCCGGCGCCGACGGCCCTTTGACCGCGCGGCGGGCATTTGCTACCCTCGCCCGCAGGCCGAAATTCTGGCGGCTGGCAAGGATATGCAGGATGACCCCGATTCCGGCCTTTTTGTTCAAGACATCTGGCGCCGTTGCGCTGTGCCTCGGGCTTTCCGCCTGCATCCCTGATCCCACGCTGATCGAGGCGGGGCTGGTCAAGGCGCCCGAGGCCAAGGTGGACAGCGGCGCCTATGTGGCGCGGCAGGATGGCACCTTCACCCTGCCCGCGATCCCGCTGGAGAAGTTGCCGCCCGAGTATCAGCGCCAGACCGTCTACTATCCAACGGAAGAATCCCCCGGAACGGTGATCATCGCCCCGGCGCAGCGGCACCTCTATTTCATCACCGGCAAGAACGAGGCCGTGCGCTATGGCATCTCGGTCGGCCGGGCCGGGTTCGAATGGGCGGGCGTGGCGCAGGTGACGAACCGCAAGCCCTGGCCCACCTGGACGCCACCGCCCGAGATGATCGCGCGCGACCCCAAGCTTGCGAAATGGGAAAACGGCCAACCCGGCGGGCCGAGCAACCCGCTGGGCGCGCGGGCGCTTTACCTTACGACGAACGGCGTCGATTACGGCTATCGCATCCACGGCACGCCCGAATGGCAATCCATCGGGCGCAACGCCTCGTCCGGCTGCATCCGCATGATCAAGCAGGACATCATCGACCTTTACGGCCGCGTTCCGGACGGGGCGAAGGTGGTTGTGCTGAAAGCGGACGGAACGGTGCCGCAGCGCCTTGTGCTGCCCCCGCCCGCACCCAGGAAGGTGGCCGCGTCCGCACCCGTGACCCCGGTTGCGCGCCCCGATCCGGCGC